>NZ_JABWRI010000008.1:0-198510 GCF_014268865.1 Pseudomonas sp. BW16M2
TAGATGATGAAGGTCTCCAGGAGGATTTCCTCCCGTGCCTGGGCCATGGCCTCGAACACGCGCGGGTAGTACTGCTCACCGTTGATCAACAGTTCGACACGGTTGCCGTCGCTCCAGGACTGCTTCATAGCGTCACCTGCGCCACCAACGGAGCATGGTCGGAGAGGTGTGGCCATGGGTATCGGGACAACACCCGCGCTTCGCAGGCTTGTGCATTGCGCAGGTAGATGCGATCCAGGCGCAGCAGCGGCAGGCGCGCGGGAAAGCTGCGCGCCGGTTTGCCAAAGGCTTCGCGCAGATGGCCCGACAGCCGCGCATCCGCTTTCAGGCGCCAGTCGTTGAAGTCGCCGGCGACGATGACCGGCTCGTCCGGCGGCAGGCTGTCGAGCAATGCCAGCAGCAGGCCGACCTGACGCTGACGATGGTCTTCGCGCAGTCCCAGGTGCACGCAGATCGCGTGCAGCTGCTCATGGCCGGGCACTTCGAGGAGGCAGTGCAATAGACCGCGCTCCTCGTTGCCGTGGATCGTGACGTCGAGGTTGTCGTGGGCGCGGATCGGAAACCTGGACAGCAGGGCATTGCCATGGTCGCCATGGGGATAGACCGCGTTGCGCCCGTAGGCGAACTGCGGCCACATGCTGTCGGCGAGGAATTCGTACTGAGGTGCCGTCGGCCAGGTCGGATGGCGTTCGGCATGCCGCTGGTGGCTGCCGTGCACCTCTTGCAGGAACACCAGGTCGGCCCCGGTGGCGCGCACCGCCTCGCGCAGCTCCGGCAAGATGAAGCGGCGGTTGAACAGGGTGAAACCCTTGTGCACGTTGAGGGTCAGCACCGTCAGCCGGTGCACGGCCATCATCTGCTCCCCGATATGGCAAGAGGCGGATGCGGGGCTGCTCATCGCACCGTCTCCGGACGTTCGGGAAGTTCGCTATGACATGCGTTCACGTTCGCGTCCCTGGCAGTCGTTATTGCATAGCGACCGGCTCCGAAGCGCCAGGGTTCAGCCCGATGGATGAGCGGAGTCGCGGCGGAACTTTAGGGGCGGGTGTAGCCTCCACCGCTTGCCGGGTAGACAAACTGCAGGACGGTTTGCCGTGAAATTCGACCTGCGGGGCCTGAGCCCGGCCGAGCTGCATGCCCTGCGCAGGCAGTATCAACGGCTGGGCGAGCGCGGTGACGATCCGCACGGCGCCGACTGACCTGGAGGACGCCATGGCCAGACACATCATCCATTTCACCGGCCCGATCAACTCGGCCACCTGCGGTAATCTCATCAACACCTGCTCGCGAGCCTTGCAGCAGGGCGCCGAATTATTGCAACTGAACATCGCCACCATGGGCGGAGAATGCAGCTACGGCTTTACCCTCTACAACTTCCTGCGCGCGTTGCCGGTGCCGGTGCACACCCACAACCTCGGCACGGTCGAGTCGATGGGCAACATCCTGTTCCTGGCCGGCAGCCACCGTACCGCCTGCGCCTTGAGCAAGTTCCTGTTCCACCCGTTTCACTGGACCTTGCACGGCTCGGTGGACCATGCGCGCATGGCCGAGTACGCCATGAGCCTGGACTACGACCTGCGCCTGTATGTACAGATCGTCGCCGAACGAACCGCGGGTGCTGGCGAGGCGCTGGATGTGCCGCGCTACCTGATGGCCTATCCGCGCATCCTCGGGCCCGACGAGGCGCTGGCCTGCGGCTTGATCCATGCGATCGACGACTTGCCGATCGAGCCCGATGCCACGCAGTGGAGCGTGCATGCGTGAGGCAGGCCTTGGCTGCCAATCTTTTTTGAATTTTCAGCGCACAGGGTGATCTGTCAGAGAGTCATCCATGGAGAAGAGGAGGGCCTGCGTCGATGCCAAGTCCCCAGCTGTACACCATTGAATACCGGCTGCACGGAGAGCCGCGGCGTTTCATCATCCGCCAGGAGCACATGGACAATGCCGAAGCCTGGCACTGGGCAAGTTGCGATGCGGGGTTGGGGATCATCCCGAAGTTCGGGCGGGAAAAGATCAAGAAGGTCAGCCGGCCGATGGCCGAGCGGCATGGCATTACCGATGTGCACTGGCGGGTGTGAGGCTTCATAAGCAACCCCCCAGGAGATTGGCCTGGCATCTGAATCAGCGTGGGCTTGCCCCGCGATGCGATGCCTGGCACCGGCTTTGCCGGTGTTCGCGGGGCAAGCCCGCTCCCACGCAGTCACACACAATCGTCTGGTGGTTTCTCAGTTCCCTGAATACTTCACCGCCGCCGCCGTGCGGGTCGGCACGTTGAGGGTCTTGAGCAGCGAAGACACGTGAATACGCACGGTAAACGGCGAGATATCCAGCGCCCGTGCGATCTCCTTGTTGGTCTTGCCCTGGGCGATCAGGCGCAGCACGTCCTGCTGGCGGTGGGTGAGCTGTTCCAGCTCGCTGGAGGCCCCCAGTTGCGGCAGCAGGCCGCTGGGCAGGTAGTTGACCACCACCTCGCCGGCGCGGATGGCGAGGATGGCCGCGCCGATTTCCGCAGGGCTGACGCTCTTGCCGATAAAGCCATCTACACCGGCGGCCATGACTTCGCAGATCACCTCCGGGTCGTCGACCATCGACACCACGATCAGCGTGGTGCGCGGCAACTGCCGGCGCAGCTCGGCTAGGCGGCCGATGCAGGTCAGGCCGGGAAAGCGCAGGTCGAGGATCAGGGTGTCGGGCGTGGCGCCCAAGGAGGCCAGGCGCAACACATCGGCCAGGCTGCCGGCTTCCTCCAGCCGGGCGTCGGGCAGGATGCGTCGCACGGTGTTGACCATGGCTTCCCTGAACAGCGGATGGTCATCCGCCACGATGATGCGGCAACTCACGTCGAGGAACTCCCTGTCGTCCGACACATGCTAATTTAGCAGTCACCTGTGGCATTTTCCCATGATGGATGCCGCAAATGCCGACTGGCGCACAAGGACGTTACCCCATGAGGTTCGAGAAGAACAACGAACTGGACCAAGCCAACCTGCGCATCATCGTCGCCTCCTGCGCGATCAGCTACGTGGCGCTGTTGGGCTTCCTGCCGGGGCGCTCGCCGGCCACCTACCTGCCGGTACTGCTCTACTACGCGGGTTTCGTGGTGGTGTCGATCGGCATGCGCCAGGCCATCAAGCGCTGGCCCGGGCATTACCCGGCGCGGCGGATCTTCGGCATGCTCGGCGACTACACCGGTACCTGCTTCGGCCTGGTGGTCGGCGGCGAGACCGCATTGCCGCTGTATGCGGTGATGGTGTGGATCAACCTGGGCAACGGCATGCGCTTCGGCTCGCGTTACCTGGCCATCGCCACGGTACTGGCCCTCGGGGCGTTGCTGGTGGTGTGGCGACTGACGCCCTACTGGCAGGAGCAGCCGTTCCTGCTGCCGATGCTGCTGACCACCAGCACCCTGATCCCGTTCTACGCCCACCTGCTGCTGGAGCGCACGCGCAAGGCCACGGCCCTGGCCGAGGCCGCGACCCGCGAGAAATCCCGCTTCCTGGCTCAGGCCAGCCACGACCTGCGCCAGCCGATCCATTCCATCGGCCTGTTCACCGCCTGCCTGCGTGAGGCGCGCCTGGGCGAGGAGGAGCGGCGCCTGGTGGACAGCATCGACCGCTCGCTGCTCAACGTCTCGCAGCTGTTCCGCTCGATCCTCGACCTGTACACCCTGGACAACGGCCGGGTGCAGCCGAAATGGGAGACCATTGCCGTGGACGGCTTCCTGCGCGAGCTGCTGCGCCAGAACAGCGAAGCGGCGCGCTGGGCCGGGGTCGAGATGCGCCTGGTGCCCAGCCGTCACTGGATTTGCGCCGACCCGGGCATGCTGGCGACCATGGTGCAGAACGTGCTGTCCAACAGCTTCAAGTACGCCGCCGGCCGCCCGCTGCTGATCGGTGTGCGGCCTCGCGGGCAGGGCCTGGCCATCGTCGTCTGCGACCAGGGTCGGGGGATTGCCGAGGAGCACCAGGGCCGGGTGTTCGAGGAGTTCTACCGGGTGCGCGAAGTGCGCGACAAGGATGTCGAGGGGGTCGGCCTGGGCTTGGCCATCGTCAAGCGCCTGGGGCGCTTGATGGGCCTGGAGGTCAGCCTGCGCTCGCGCCTGGGGCATGGTACCTGCGTGACCCTGCAGGGGTTGGCCAAGGCCCCCGCGCAGGTGCCGCGGGCCACGTTCGACCAGGCCGTGCAGGCGGGCCTGCTCACGGGGCTGCGGGTGTGCCTGGTGGAGGACGACCACAACGTGCTGCAGGCCACCAGCGCCTTGCTGCAACGCTGGGGATGCGAGGTGCAGGCCGAGAGTTCGCCCTACGACCTGGTCAGCGACTGCGATGTGATCGTCGCCGACTACGACCTGGGGCTGCAGGCTACCGGCATCGACTGCATCGACCAGTTGCGCGCGCAGCGCGGCGCCGATGTGCCGGCGCTGATCATGACCGGTCACGACATCGACAGGCTGCAGGGCGCCTTGCAGGCGCGGGGCATCGCGGTGCTGGCCAAGCCGGTACGACCGGCCGAGTTGCGCGCGGCGTTGCGCGCCCTGCGCGAGACGGCAGCGGCGCCGGCGGTTCAGGCCGGCGCTTGAGGGTGTCACTGGAAGACGGGGGCCTGGCCTTCCTTCCAGCAGGTCGGTGACGGGGTGTAGATGCCCATGCCGGCCACGGCGACCAGGCCGCCGCTGGGCACCTGGCAGTCAAACTGGCCCTTCGCGGTGCTGGCGGTGAAGTAGGTGGTGTTGGAGTCGCTGCGCAGGTTGCTGACCTTGCTTACCGGCACGCCGAGGGTGACCTCGGTACGCTGCTTGAGGGTGTCGGCGCTGGGGCTGGCGGTCTGGCAACCGGCCAGGGCAGCGAGGCCGGCGAGCAGGAACAGGGACTTGAAGGGGAAGGACATGGGGATCATCGCGTTGCTTCCTTGGCATTGTTCTCGGTACGGCGCACCCACCGCCAGGAAGGGGGGCTGGCGGTGGGGCGATGGGCCGACTATAGCGCCGAGGGGGCGTTGCACGATGTAGGGCGGATGTGCGAGGTGGCATAGTGATGGCAATTTCAAGATGCTGAGCATTGGCGTCCGGCTTGGACTTGCCGGGGCTGCTTTGCAGCCCTTTCGTGGCACAAGGCGAATCTCCTGTAGGAGCGGCCTTGTGCCGCGAAAGGGTCGCAAGACCTTGAAAGGGGTGGCCGCCTATCACCAGGCCCCTCGCCACCCAACCACGTTCACCGCTTCATCACCAACGTCAAGATGTCATAACTGGCCACCAGCTCACCCAGCTGGTTGGTCACCTCCACATCCCAGGCCACCACCCCTTGCGCCTGCCCCTGCGGGCTGGTCTTGCCCTGGTCGATCTTGCGCTTGCAGGTCAACCGCGCCTGGATGGTGTCGCCGATCCCCACCGGGGTGATGAAGCGCAGCGTGTCCAGGCCATAGTTGGCCAGCACCGGCCCTTCGCCTGGGCTGACGAACAACCCGGCCGCCGCCGACAGCACGAAATAGCCATGGGCGATGCGCTTGCCGAACTGCGACTGCTTCGCCGCGATCTCGTCGAAGTGCATGTAGAAGTGATCGCCCGACAGGCAGCCGAAATTGACCAGGTCGGCCTCGGTCACAGTGCGGCGGTGGGTCAGCAGCGACTCGCCGATGCGCAGGTCGTCAAAATGGCGGCGGAACGGGTGCACCTCGGTCTCGATCACCTCGGCGCCGCGCACGTATTCACCTGTCACCGCCATCAGCATGCTTGGCGAGCCTTGCACGGCGGCGCGTTGCAGGTAGTGCTTGACCGCTCGCAGGCCGCCCAGCTCCTCGCCGCCGCCCGCACGGCCGGGGCCGCCATGCTTGAGTTGCGGCAATGGCGAGCCATGGCCGGTGGATTCCTTGGCCGCCTCGCTGTCGAGCACCAGCAGCCGCCCGTGCCAGGCCGCCGCCAGCGGGATGGCCTTGGCCGCCACGGCGCGGTCGGCGGTCACCAGCGATGCCACCAGGCTGCCCTTGCCGCGGGCGGCCAGGGCCAGGGCCTCATCGAGGTCGTCGTAGGCCATCAGCGTGCTCACCGGGCCGAATGCCTCGATATCATGGGCGCCGCCCTCGGCATGTGGGTCTCGGGCCAACAGCAGGGTCGGGGCGAAGAACGCGCCCTCGGCCACGCCATCGCCGACTGGTGTGAAACCGTCACTGGCGCCCAGCAGCTGGTCGCAGCTGTCCAGCAATTGGCGCACGCGCTCGCCGACATCGCGCTGCTGGTCGTGGGAGGCCAGCGCGCCCATGCGCACGCCCTCGACCGCAGGATCGCCCACCACCACCTTGCGCAGGCGTTCGCGCAGGCGGCTGGCCACCGCGTCGATGTGCCTGGCCGGGACGATGGCGCGGCGGATCGCCGTGCATTTCTGCCCGGCCTTGGTGGTCATCTCCCGCGCCACTTCCTTGATGTACAGCTCGAACTCCTCGCTGTCGGGGCTGACGTCCGGGCCGAGGATGGCGCAGTTCAGCGAGTCGGCCTCGGCGGTGAAGGGCACCGAGTGGCGGATCAGGTTCGGGGTGACGCGCAGCTTGGCCGCCGTGTCGGCGGAACCGGTGAAGGTCACCACGTCCTGGCCCTGCAGACGGTCGAGCAGATCGCCCGTGCTGCCGATCACCAGTTGCAGGCTGCCGGCCGGCAACAGGCCCGATTCATTCATCAGGCGTACCACGGCCTCGGTCAGGTAGCTGGTGGCGGTAGCGGGCTTGACGATGCACGGCATGCCGGCGAGGAAGGTCGGGGCGAACTTCTCCAGCATGCCCCAGATCGGGAAGTTGAAGGCGTTGATATGCACGGCCACCCCTGCGCGCGGCACCAGGATATGGCTGCCGGCGAAATGGCCTTGCTTGCCCAGCGGAATTGCCGGGCCCTCATGTACCAGGTTGCCCGACGGCAGTTCGCGCCGGCCCATGCTGGAATAGGCGAACAGCGTGGCGTTGCCGCCCTCGATGTCGATCCAGCTGTCAGCGCGGGTGGCGCCGGAATGGTGAGACAGGGCGTAGAGCTGCTCCTTGCGCTCGGCCAAGTACAGCGCCAGGGCCTTGAGCCGGGCGGCGCGCTGCTGGAAATCCATGGCCAGCAGCTGCTTGAGGCCCTGGGCTCGGGCGAAATCCACGGCCTCGGCGAAGTCCGGGCGCTCTTCGTGACTGTAGGCCAGGACGTGGCCGTCGAGGGCGCTGCGCAGGGCCTGGGCGCCGTGCTGGCCGATCCAGCGGCCGGCGATGAAGCTTTGCAGGGTAGGGGCGGCGGACATGCTGTTCTCCTTTGAAGGGGCGCGGTTACCAGAGCGCCACGGTGTAGCCGATGATCAGGCGGTTCTCGTCCACGGCGTTGGTCAGGCCATTGCCGGAACGGAAGGTGACGTTGCGCCAGCGCAGGCTGACGTCCTTGAACGGGCCGCTCTGGATGACGTAGGTGATGTCGGTGTCGCGCTCGCGCTCGCGGCCATTGCTGAGCGTGGCGGTTTCGGCGTGGCGGCCGTCGGTGTAGCGGGTCATGAAACTCAGCCCGGGGATGCCCATCGCGACGAAGTCGTAGTCGTAGCGCACCTGCCAGGAGTCGAGCCCGGCGCGGGTGAAGGTGTTGTAGGTGACCAGGTTGACGGTGTACGGATCGCCGCCGTTGAGGAACGGGAAGGCGCTGTCGCCGGACATCTGCTGCCAGGTGGCGGTGAACTTGTGGGCCTTCACGCCCAGGGTGAACATGGCGTTGAAGTTGCGGTTGTCGATGCGCCCGGCACGCTCGGCGCCGTCGCCGCGGCTGTCGAAGTAGCGCAGGTCGCTGCGCAGGCTGACGCCTTCGGCCAGGGGCTGGGTGTGCAGCAAGCCCACATACTGCTGGCGGTAGATGTCCTCGAGCTTGGCGTAGTAATAGCTGACGCTGGTCTGCGGGGTGATGGCGTAGCTGCCGCCGCCGAAGTCGAAGTGGTCGCTGCTGGCGGCGCCGTAGCCGATGTCGTCGCGCCCGGAAGAGTCGCGCAGGTTGGCCTTGGTCAGGCGGCCGCCGTTGAAGGTCAGGCCGTCCAGCTCCTGGCTGGTCGCCAGGCCGCCCTGGAAGGTCGAGGCCAGCAGGCGGGTGTCGTTGTACACCACCACCGGCAAAATCGGCTGCAAGGTGCCCAGGCGCAGGGTGCTCTTGGACACCCTCAGTTTGCCGGTCAGGCCCAGTTCGCTGTAGTCGTCCACCGGCTCCAGGCTGCGCGGTCCGTAGGGCAGCAGGCCGGTGTTGCGTCGGTCGCGGCTGGAATCGAGCTTGATGCCCAGTTGGCCCATGGCGTCCACCCCGACACCGACCGGCCCCTCGGTGAAACCCGATTCGAAGCGGGCGGTGAAGCCCTGGCCCCATTCCTCGGCCTTGCTCTGCGGGGCGTTGTTCTGGCGGAAGTCGCGGTTGATGTAGTGGTTGCGCAGTTCCAGGCGTGCGTGGCTGTCAGCGACAAAGTCCGCCATGGCCGGCAGGGGCAGGGCGAGGGTGGCCAGCCAGGCGGCTGACTTGAGGTGCGTGCGGTTCATTGTTGTTGTACCCGACATTGTTATTGTTCTTGAGGTCAGTGCTTGCTGGCACCGGCGGCGCCGATACCGGTCATCGAGCGGATGAACTGGGCCAGGTAGCGCCCACGTTCTTCCCGCGCCCGCTCCGAGCCGTCGGTGACCGAGAAGGCCCAGGCGGCGAGGAAGGCCAGCGACATGGAGAACAGCGCCGGGTTGCTGTAGGGGAACAGTGCCCGCTCGTTGTGCAGCACGTTGACCCACACCGCCGGCCCCAGCACCACCAGGACGATGGCCGAGACCAGCCCGGCCAGGCTGCCGCCCACCGCACCGCGGGTGGTCAGGCCTTTCCAGAACATCGAGAGCAGCAGCACCGGGAAGTTGACCGAGGCGGCCACCGCCAGCACCAGGCCGGAGAGGAAGGCGATGTTCTGCGACTCGAACATCAGCCCCAGCAGTACCGCGAACAGGCCGATCCCCAGGGTGGCGAGGCGCGAGACACGCATCTCTTGCTGCTCGCTAGCCTGGCCCTTGCGCACCACGCAGGCGTACAGGTCGTGGGACACCGCCGAGGCGCCGGACAGCGCCAGGCCCGCGACCACGGCGAGGATGGTGGCGAAGGCCACCGCCGAGATGAAACCGAGGAACAGGTTGCCGCCCACGGCCTGGGCCAGGTGCACCGCGACCATGTTGCCGCCGCCGATGATCGCACCGGTGGCGTCGCGGTAGGACGGCTCGGTGCCGACCATGACGATGGCGCCGAAGCCGATGACGATCAGCAGCAGGTAGAAGTAGCCGATGAAGCCGGTGGCGTAGAACACGCTCTTGCGCGCTTCCTTGGCGTCGCTGACGGTGAAGAAGCGCATGAGGATATGCGGCAGGCCGGCCGTGCCGAACATCATGCCCAGGCCCAGGGAGATGGCGTCCACCGGGTTGGACAGCAGCGCCCCCGGCGCCATGATCGCCTGGCCCTTGGCGTGCACGGCCACGGCGCTGGCGAACATCGCCTCGGTGCTGAAGCCGAAGTGCCTGAGCACCATGAAGGCCATGAAGGTGGTGCCCGACAGCAGCATCACCGCCTTGATGATCTGCACCCAGGTGGTGGCGAGCATGCCGCCGAAGGTGACGTACAGCACCATCAGCACGCCCACCAGCATCACCGCGTACAGGTAGCTGATGCCGAACAGCAGCTCGATCAGCTTGCCGGCGCCGACCATTTGCGCCACCAGGTACATCAATGCCACGGCCAGGGTGCCGAAGGCCGAGGTCAGGCGCACCGGGGCCTGGGCCAGGCGGTAGGAAACCACGTCGGCGAAGGTGTACTTGCCCAGGTTGCGCAGGCGCTCGGCGATCAGGAACAGGATGATCGGCCAGCCGGCCAGCACGCCCAGGGCGTAGAGCAGGCCGTCGTAGCCGTTCATGAACATCATTGCCGAGATGCCGAGGAAGGACGCGGCGCTGATCATGTCGCCGGCGATCGCCAGGCCGTTCTGCATGCCGGTCAGGCCGCCGCCGGCGGTGTAGAAGTCACTGGCCGAACGGGTGCGCAGGGCGGCCCAGCGGGTCACCAGCAGGGTGAAACCAACGAACACCAGGAACATCGAGATGGCGGTCCAGTTCATCGCGCGCACTCCTGCTTGACCACCTCGTTGAGCGGGTCGATGACGCGGTTGGCGCGGTGCATGTAGACGCCGGTGAGGGCGAAGGACAGCAGCACCATCAGCACGCCCACCAGCATGCCGACGCTGGTCACGCCGCCGCTGAGGGACTGGCCGAGCACGCCGGGGGCGAAGGCCACCAGCAGGACGAAGCCGTAGTAGGCGACGAGCATGGTCAGGGTCAGCGAGCCGTTGAGACGGCGCTTGCGCTGGATCAGTTGCACGAAGGCGGGGTGCTTGCTGATGGATTCGAGGTGTTCGGGTGTCATGGGGGCGTTCTCTCTGGCTGTTGTAATTGTTTTTTCAGGTCACGCGGGTGTTGCTTTGGGAGATCGCGGGGCAAGTCCGCCCCCACGGGTTTCAGCTGCCTTCGTGGGAGCGGGCTTGCCCCGCGATGGGGTTCAAAGCTGATCGAAATCGAGCACCACCTTGTCGCTCAGCGGGTAGGTCTGGCACGACAGCACATACCCGGCCGCCACTTCGTAGTCCTCCAGGGCATGGTTGCTGTCCATCTCCACCTCGCCCTCGATCACCTTGCACTTGCAGGTTGAGCACACCCCGGCCTTGCACGACCAGGGCAGTTCGGCGCCGATGGCGTTGCCGGCCTCGAGCACGCTGCGGGTGTTGCGCGGCAGGTCGAAGGCCAGGGCGCGGCCATCGCTGATCACGGTGACGTGGCTGACCGCCGAATCCACCTGGCGCGCCGCCTCGCGGGCTTCGCGACGGGCCTCGCCACCGGCGGCGGCGAACAGCTCGAAGTGGATGCGCTCCCTGGCCAGGCCATTGGCCTGCAGGCTGTCGCGCACGGTCTCGGTCATCGCCTGCGGGCCGCAGATGAACGCCGCGTCGAGTGACTGCACGTCGAGCCAGCGGGCGAACAGCTGGCCGCACTTGTCGGCGTCGATGCGGCCGTTGTACAGGTCGACATCCTGCTGCTCGCGGCTGAACACGAAGATCAGGTTGAGGCGGTCGAGGTACTGGTTCTTCAGGTCTTCCAGGCGATCGCGGAACAGCGCGCTGTTGCTGGCACGATTGCCGTACAGCAAGGTGAAGCGGCTGTGAGGCTCGCAGGCCAGGGTAGTTGCGACCAGCGACAGGATGGGGGTGATGCCGCTGCCGGCGGCCACGCCCAGGTAGTGCCCCCGGCGCGCCGGCTCCAGCGGCACGAAGAAGCTGCCCGACGGCGGCATCACCTCCAACTGCTGGCCGGCCTTGAGCACTTCGTTGGCGAAGGCCGAGAAACGACCGCCCGGCACGCGTTTGACCGCCACGCGCAATTCGCCGTCCTGCACCGCGCTGCAGATCGAGTAGGAGCGGCGCACCTCTTCGTCATCCAGTCGGGTGCGCATGACCAGGTACTGGCCCTGGGTGAAGCGGAACTCTTCGCGCAGGTGCGCGGGCACGTCGAAGGCGATGGACACCGCGTCGCGGGTCTCCTGGCGCACTTGCCGGACGGTCAGGCTGTGAAACTGGCTCATGGCGTTCTCCACGGCTCAAAGGCATTTGAAATAGTCGAACGGTTCCAGGCAGGCACGGCAGCGGTACAGGGCCTTGCAGGCGGTGGAGCCGAACTGGCTGAGCAGTTCGGTATCGCTGCTGGCGCATTGCGGGCAGCACACCGTGGGCGAGGCCCCGCGCAGGCTGGCACTGCCGGCGGGCGGCGCGATGCCGTAGGCGCGCAGGCGCTCGCGGCCCTGGTCGCTGATCCAGTCGGTGCTCCAGGCCGGGGTAAGCCTGCGCTCCAGCGCTGGCTCGGCGAACCCGGCCTGTTCCAGGGCCTGGCGGATATCGCCCTCGATCACCTCGGTGGCCGGACAACCGGAGTAGGTCGGGGTGACCACCAGGTGCAGGTGGCCGGCGCGCCAGTCGAGGTCGCGGACGATCCCTAGGTCGACCACGCTGACCACCGGCACCTCCGGGTCCATCACCTCGGCCAGTACCGCCCAGGCCTGGCCCAGGTCGCCGTCGCGCAGGGCGCGGGCGCCGCGGTCACCCGCGATCAGCTCACCAGGTCGCATCGGGGTAGGCTCGCGGCAGAAACTGCATCTCGGCCAGCAGCAGGCCCAGGTGCTCGGTGTGCAGGCCCTTGCGCCCGTCCAGGTAGAAGTGGCTGGCGGCTTTGGGCAGCGGCAGCTCGACCGAGGCGAAGATCGCCTCCACAGCGGCGTGCCAGCGCTGGGCGACCTGGGTCGGGTCGGCGGCGATGCCGGCCTGGGCCAGTTGCACTTCGCTGTCGCTGGCGACCGTCAGCTCGACGGTGAAGCGCCACAGCACGGGGATGGCATCGAGCATGCGCCGGCGGCTTTCCTCGGTGCCGCCGCCCAGGCGCTGCACCCACTCGCCGGAGCGGCGCAGGTGGTAGGTCACCTCCTTCAGGGCTTTGGCGGCGATGCCGGCGATACGCTCATCGCCCGAGGCACTCAAGCCATCGAGCATGGCGTGGTGCCAGGCGTCGTAGAGGAACTGCTTGAGCATCGTCACGGCGTAGTCGCCGTTGGGTTGCTCGACCAGCAGCAGGTTGCGGTAGGCACGCTCGTCGCGACGGAAGGCCAGGGCGTCGGCGTCGTGGCCGTCGCCCTGCAGTTCGGCGGTATAGTCCAGCCAGTTGCGGGCCTGGCCGACCAGGTCGAGGCCGACGTTCATCAGCGCCAGTTCTTCCTCCAGCGCCGGGGCCTTGCCGCACCACTCGCACAGGCGCTGGCCCTGGACCAGGGCGCTGTCGCCGAGCAGCAGCAGGTATTGAATCAGTGCTTGCTTGTGCATGGCGCGCCTCACATGTGTCCGACTTCGGCCGGCAGCTCGTAGAAGCTGGCGTGGCGATAGACCTTGTCATCCGCCGGGGCGAACAGCGGGTCCTTCTCGTCGGGGGAGGAGGCGGTGATCAGCGCCGAGGGCACCACCCACAGGCTCACCCCCTCGCTGCGGCGGGTGTACAGCTCGCGGGCGTTCTCGATGGCCATGGCGGCGTCGGCGGCGTGCACGCTGCCGACGTGCTTGTGGTTCAGGCCGTGCTTGCTGCGCACGAAGACTTCGAACAGGGTCCAGACAGACATTGGGGGTATCTCCGCATCATTCGCCGCTTCAGGCGGCGTTCTTGTTCTGTTGCTTGCGGGCATAGGCCACGGCGGCCTCGCGCACCCAGGCACCGCTTTCGATGGCGTTGCGCCGGGTGGCCAGGCGTTCCTGGTTGCACGGGCCATTGCCCTTGAGCACTTCGTAGAACTCGTCCCACTGGATCTCGCCGAAGTCGTAGTGGCCGCGGGCCTCGTTCCACTTCAGGGCCGGATCCGGCGCGGTGCAGCCGAGCAGTTCGAGCTGGGGCACAGTCTGGTCGATGAAACGCTGGCGCAGTTCGTCGTTGGTCTGGCGCTTGATCTTCCAGGCCATGGACTGGGCGCTGTTGGGCGAGTGCTCGTCGCTGGGGCCGAACATCATCAGCGCCGGCCACCACAGGCGGTCGATGGCGTCCTGGACCATGTCCTTCTGCGCCTGGGTGCCGTGGCGCATCATGGTCAGCAGCAGCTCGTAGCCCTGGCGCTGGTGGAAGCTCTCTTCCTTGCAGATGCGGATCATGGCGCGGGAGTAGGGGCCGTAGGAGGTGCGCTGCAGCACCACCTGGTTGACGATCGCCGCGCCGTCCACCAGCCAGCCCACCGCGCCCATGTCGGCCCAGCTCAGGGTTGGGTAGTTGAAGATGCTCGAGTACTTGGCCTTGCCGCTGTGCAGCCTGGCGATCTCTTCGTCGCGGTCGGCGCCGAGGGTTTCCATGGCGCTGTACAGGTACAGGCCATGGCCGGCTTCGTCCTGGATCTTGGCCATCAGCTGCAGCTTGCGCTTGAGCGACGGGGCGCGGGTGACCCAGTTGCCTTCCGGGAGCATGCCGACGATTTCCGAGTGGGCGTGCTGGGAGATCTGGCGGATGAGGGTCTGGCGGTAGGCCTCGGGCATCCAGTTCTTGGCTTCGATCTTGATCTCGGCGTCGATCTTCTCCTGGAAGGCGCGTTCTTCGGGCGACATCTCCTCCAGGGACTTGAGGCGCTTGACGCCGGTTTCTACGAGCTGTGCGTACATGTTCGGGCTCCCGGTTGTGGGCTGCTTGGGGCGTGGCTCATTTATAAGCGATACAAAACACAACATCAAACAGTATTTGATGTATCGAATAAGATTTGTGTATCGCATTGGCCTGCTGCGCAGCCCTTTCGCGGCCTTGTGCCGCGAAAGGGGCGCAAAGCGCCCCCGACTTTCTAAAGGCCAAAAAAAGCCCCGGACCATGCCGGGGCTTCCTTCTCAGCGCTTGCGGTCAGCCAGCCAAGCGCTTGTCATACACATGACAAGCCTTGCCCTCCGAACGCTTCAACGTGCCGCAAGGCTGCAACTGGATCTGCGTGCTGATGCCGATATAGGTCTTGATCTGCCGCGCCAGCTCGCCCACCACCTGCTTGCGCTGGCCGTCGTCGAGGTACTGGCTGTCGCTGCGCAGCTCCACATGCACCTCGACGCTGTCGAGGTTGCCATTGCGATACAGATGAATCTCATACAGCTCTGAAAGTTGTTTTATCTTGAGTACCTGTTCCTCGATCTGCGTCGGGAACACATTGACCCCGCGGATGATCAGCATGTCGTCGCTGCGCCCGGTGATCTTGCCGATGCGCCGCATCGGCCGCGCCGTGCCGGGTAGCAGGCGGGTCAGGTCGCGGGTGCGGTAGCGCACCATCGGCAATGCCTCCTTGCTCAGCGAGGTGAACACCAGCTCGCCGAGCTGGCCGTCCGGCAGCACGTCGCCGCTGACCGGGTCGATGATCTCGGGGTAGAAGTGGTCCTCCCAGATGGTCGGGCCGTCCTTGGTCTCGAGGCATTCCATGGCCACGCCCGGCCCCATGATTTCCGACAGCCCGTAGATGTCCAGCGCATCGATGCCCAGGCGCTGCTCGATGGAGCGGCGCAGTTCGTCGGTCCAGGGTTCGGCGCCGAAGATGCCCAGGCGCAGCTTGAGGTCGTGCGGGTCGATACCCTGGCGCTCGATCTCGTCGGCCAGGTTGAGCATGTACGAAGGCGTGACCATGATGATGTCCGGCTGGAAGTCGCGGATCAGTTGCACCTGCTTCTCGGTCTGGCCGCCGGACATGGGGATCACCGTGCAGCCCAGGCGCTCGGCGCCGTAGTGCGCGCCCAGGCCGCCGGTGAACAGGCCGTAGCCGTAGGACACATGTACCTTGTCGCCACGGCGCCCGCCGGCGGCGCGGATCGAGCGCGCCACCACGTTGGCCCAGGTGTCGATGTCGTTCTGGGTGTAGCCGACCACCGTCGGCTTGCCGGTGGTGCCGCTGGAGGCATGCAGACGCACCACCTGGTCCTGGGGCACGGCGAACATGCCGTAGGGGTAGTTGTCGCGCAGGTCATTCTTGCCGGTGAAGGGGAACTTCGCCAGGTCGTCCAGCGACTTCAGGTCATCGGGGTGGGCGCCGCAGGCGTCGAAGCGCTGGCGATACAGCGGCACGTTGGCGTAGGCGTGGTTCAGGCTCCAGCGCAGGCGCTCCAGCTGGTGCTGGCGCAGCGCGTCGAGGCTGGCGGTTTCCATCGGGTCGAGCAGGGCGCGGTCGGCATCGTGGTAGAGATTCATGGTTTCACTCGAGTTGTTCTTGTCGTGGGCCGAAGCCCTGAGTGTCATGGCAGGCAGCATACTGCCCGCGTCGCGTGGCGTCTCTGGCGGCTGATCAGAGGCGTTCGAGCACCAGGGCGATGCCCTGGCCGACGCCGATGCACATGGTGCACAGGGCGTAGCGCCCGCCGGTCTGCTCCAGCTGGTGCAGGGCGGTGGTGACCAGCCGTGCGCCGCTCATGCCCAGCGGGTGACCCAGGGCGATGGCGCCGCCGTTGGGGTTGACCCGGGGATCGTCGTCGGCCAGGCCCAGCTCGCGCAGCACGGCCAAGCCCTGGGCGGCGAAGGCTTCGTTGAGTTCGATCACGTCCATGTCGGCCAGGGACAGGCCGGTCAAGTCCAGTACCTTGCGGCTGGCCGGTACCGGACCGATGCCCATGAGTCGCGGCTCGACGCCCGCAACGGCGAGGCCAAGGACCCGGCCGCGAGCCTTGAGGCCATGTAGCCGAGCTGCCGCGGGGCTGGCCAGGAGCAGGGCGCAGGCGCCGTCGTTGACCCCCGAGGCATTGCCGGCGGTGACGCTGCCACCGTCGCGGAACGGCGTGCCCAGGCGCGCCAGTTGCTCAAGGGTGGTGTCGCCCCGTGGGTGTTCGTCCTGTTCGACGCGCTTAGGCGGGCCTTTACGCTGGGGAATATCGACTGCGACGATCTCCCGGGCCAGGCGGCCATTGGCCTGGGCGGCGGCGGCCTTGAGCTGGCTGCGCAGTGCGAAGGCGTCCTGGTCCTCGCGGGAGATGGCGAAGCGCTCGGCGACGTTCTCGGCGGTCTCGGGCATCGAGTCGATGCCGTATTGCGCCTGCATCAACGGGTTGACGAAGCGCCAGCCGATGGTGGTGTCGAACAGCTGCGCGCTGCGGCCGAAGGCCTGTTCCGACTTGCCCATGACGAAGGGCGCCCGCGACATCGATTCGACGCCGCCAGCCAGCATCAACCCGGCCTCGCCGCAGCGCAGGGCGCGGGCGGCGGTGCCGATGGCGTCCAGGCCCGAGCCGCACAGGCGGTTGAGGGTGGTGCCGGGGACCTCGATCGGCAGCCCGGCCAGCAGGCCGGCCATGCGCGCGACGTTGCGGTTGTCTTCGCCGGCCTGGTTGGCGCAGCCGAGGATCACATCGTCCACGGCTGCCCAGTCCAGCTCCGGATGGCGCGCCATCAGTGCCTTGATCGGCACCGCGGCCAGGTCGTCGGGGCGCACGCTCGCCAGGGCGCCGCCATAGCGACCGATGGGCGTGCGCACGGCATCGATGATCAGCGCGTGGGGCAGGGTGGCGTCAGTCATGGGAGGTCTCCGGCGACAGCACGGTGCCGCGCACTTTGTAGGATTTGCCGTGGAACAGGGCGATCAGCTCGCCCTGCTGGTTCTCGATGCGCACGTCGTAGTTGCCGGTGCGGCCCTTGCGGCTCTGTTCGCCGGCGGTGGCCAGCAACTGATCGCCCAGACGCGCCGGCGCCACATAGTCGATGCTGCACCCCAGGGCCACGGCGGCTTCATCGTAGCTGTTACAGGCAAAGGCGAAGGCCGAGTCGGCCAGGGCGAACAGGTAGCCGCCGTGGCAGGTGCCGTGGCCCTGGAGCATGTCGGCGCGCACGCGCATGCTCAGCCGTGCGCTGCCGGGGCCGGCGTCAAGCAGTTCAATGCCCAGGCCCTGGCTGGCGGCGTCGCGGGCGAACATGGCCTGGGCACAGGCGCGGGCCAGGGTGTGTGCGGATTGTTCAGCCATGCAGGCGGCCTCCTTCGGCGTGGGTACGGCGTAGCAGCAGGGACGGGCGGTAACGCTCCTCACCATAGCTGCGTTGCAGGTTGTCGAGTACGTTCAGGGTGAAGCCGACCCCCAGATCGTCGGCCCAGGCCAGCGGGCCGCGCGGGTAATTGACCCCGGCGCGCATCGCCAGGTCGATGTCGCCGGGCGTGCCGACGCCTTGCAGTACCGCGTCGGCGGCCTCGTTGGCGAGCATGGCCACGGTGCGCAGCACCACCAGACCGGGCAGGTCGGCCACCGGACAGACGCTCAGCCCGGCCCGGGAGAGCAGGGCGACGGCCTGGTCCAGGGCCTCGGCACTGCATTCGGCGCCGTGGCTGATGGCCAGGCGCGTGGCGCTGGCGTAGTCCAGGGCGAGGTCCAGCAGCACCAGGTTGCGCAAGCCGTCCTCGCGGGCGCGCTGGCTGGCCAGGCGACCATCGGACAGCGCCAGGGTGGCGTCTCCCACCCGCAGCAGGCCGCTGCCAGCGCGCTTGGTAACGCCGATACCCTTGGCGCGCAGGCGCTCGACCAGGGGCTGCAGGACACCGAGGTCACCTTCCACCGTGCAGCGCTCGACAGGCGCCTGGCTGGTGAGTGCCGCAGGCGCTGGTCGCTCGGCACCTTCGGCGTAGCTGTAGAAGCCCTGGCCAGACTTGCGCCCGAGGCGCCCGGCGTCGACCAGCTCTTTTTGCACCAGCGATGGCTGGAAGCGGAAATCGCCATAGAACGCTTCGAACACCGAGCAAGTCACCGCGTAGTTGACGTCGTGACCGATCAAGTCAGTCAACTCGAAGGCGCCCATGCGAAAGCCCCCGGCGTCGCGCAGCAGGGCATCGAGGGTGGCGCAGTCGGCGGCGCTCTCCTGCAGCAGGCGCAGGCTTTCGGCGTAGAAGGGCCGAGCCACGCGATTGACGATAAAGCCCGGCGTCGAACGGGTGTGCACCGGTTGCTTGCCCCAGTTGCGGGCGGTGTCGTACAGGGTGGTCGCCAGTGTCGGCGCCGTGGCCAGACCGGACACGACCTCCACCAGCGCCATCAGCGGTGCCGGGTTGAAGAAGTGCATGCCGATCACCCGTTGTGGGAGCCGGAGCCCGGCGGCAAGGCTGGTGATCGACAGTGAAGAGGTGTTGCTGGCCAGGATGCAGTCGTCGGCGCACCTGGCTTCAAGCTGGCGTAGCAGATCCTGCTTGATCGGCAGGCTTTCGACGATGGCCTCGATTACCAGGCGGGCATCGGCAAGGCCGTCGAGGCTGTCGATCGGTTGCAGGCGAGCGCGGATGGCGCTGTGGTTGTCAGGGGTGAGCCTGCCTTTCTCGACCAGTCGGCCGAGTTGCCGGTCGATACCCTCGATGGCCTGCGCGGCGGCGCCGGGGCGGTTGTCATAAAGGCATACCGGATGGCCTGCCTGGGCCGCCACCTGGGCGATGCCGGCACCCATGGCGCCGGCGCCGATCACCGCCACCAAGGCATGATTGTCGAGTGCGGCCATGGTCAGCACCCCTTGAACACAGGTGTACGTTTGTTCATGAAGGCGCCGACGCCCTCGCGGTAGTCCTCGCTGCGTCCGGCCAGGCGTTGCAGGTCGCGCTCCAGTTCCAGCTGTTCGTCGAAGCGGTTGTCGAAGCTCTGGTTGAGGGCGCGCTTGATCAGGGCCAGGCCATAGGTGGGCTGGGTCGCCAGGTGGCGGGCGAGCTTGAGTGCTTCGTCGCGCAACGCGGCATCGTCCACCACCCGGTGGATCAGCCCCCATTGCTCGGCCTGCTCGGGGCTCAGGCGCTCACCCAGCAGGGTCAGCGCCTTGGCCCGGGCCATGCCGACCAGGCGCGGCAGCAGCCAGGTGCCGCCGGAGTCCGGCACCAGGCCGATCTTGCAGAACGCCTGGATGAAGCTTGCCGAGCGCGCCGCCAGCACCAGGTCGCAGGCCAGCGGCAGGTTGGCCCCGGCGCCGGCGGCCACGCCGTTGACCGCGCAGATCACCGGCAGCGGCAGGTCGCGCAGGCTGCGCACCAGCGGGTTGTAGAACTGTTCGATGGACTGGCCCAGGTCGGGCAGCTCGGCGCCGGGCGCGACGTTGCGGTCGGCCAGGTCCTGGCCGGCACAGAAGCCACGGCCTTCGCCGGTCAGCAGCAGCACCCGGGCGGTTTCGCTCTGGCGCACCAGCTTTAGCGCCTCGCGCACTTCCAGGTGCATGGCGCTGTTGAAGCTGTTGAGCTGCTCGGGCCGGTTCAGCGAAAGCAGGGCGACGCCGTCGTCGCCAATGGAAAACAGGATGTGCTGGAAGGACATGACTGGCTCGCTCCGTCAGTCGGTGGAAGGCTTACAGCCCTTGGAATCGGGCCGGGCGTTTTTCCTGGAAGGCTTGGATGCCTTCGTTGCGGTCGGTGGTGCCGGCCAGCAGGGTGAAGGCGTGGCGCTCGAAGCGCAGGCCGCAGGCCAGGTTCATGTCCTGGGCCTTGAGCAACGCCTCTTTGGCCAGGCGTACCGCCAGCGGCGCCTTGGCGGCGATGGCGGTGGCCACCTGCAGGGCGCGCTCGACGGTGAGTTCGGGCTGGGTGACTTCGCCGACCAGGCCTGCCTGCAGGGCATGACGGGCATCGATGGCTTCGCCGCCGAGGACCATCTGCATGGCCAGCGGCTTGCCCACGGCGCGCAGCAGGCGTTGGGTGCCGCCGGCGCCGGGGATGATGCCGAGGTTGATTTCCGGCTGGCCGAAACGGGCGTCGCTGCCGGCGATGACGATGTCGGCGCACATCACCAGTTCGCAGCCGCCGCCGAGGGCGAAGCCGTTGACGGCGGCGATCAGGGGTTTGCCAAAGCCGGCGATGCGCTGCCAGTGGGCCACGCGCGGATCGTTGAGGATGCCGACCAGGTCGCGCTGGGCCATTTCGTTGATGTCGGCGCCGGCGGCGAAGGCCTTGCGGCTGCCGGTGATGACCACGGCGCGGATCTCTGGATCCTGGTCGGCGGCATCCAGTTCTGCGGCCAGCTCTTCCAGCAGCGCCGTGTTCAAGGCGTTGAGGGCTTGCGGGCGGTGCAGGGTGATCAGACGGACGCCGTCCGCCGGGGCCTGCACGATGAGGTTGCTTGGCATGGGGGTACCTCAGGCTGCACGTTTGGCGCCGGCTGGGGCCGGCTTTTTTGGAATTGTTCGTGGTGCTGGGGCAAGTATATGTACAAAGCGATACGCAAAATCAACATTGAAATTGTAATTACGTATCTATATTTGAGGCAGGTGACGCTATCGCGGGGCAAGCCCGCTCCCACGCTGCCTAGCTGTTGTAGCCATTTGTGGGAGCTGGCTTGTCCAAGTATCAGGTCATCACTGGCCTGAAACGTTGTGAAGAAAGCGATACCCCAGCAAGGCATTGACTAAGTGATTTGACCTGATACAGGATCGCCATGTCTTCTGAATCATATCGAGCACCCAGCCCATGCCCTGCTATCGCCTTGACGGCCTGACCCCAGTGGTTCATCCCAGCGCCTACGTGCACCCCAGCGCCGTGCTGATCGGCGACGTGCTGGTCGGCCCCAACTGCTACATCGGCCCCCTGGCCTCGTTGCGCGGCGATTTCGGGCGAATCATCCTGGAAGAGGGCGCGAACCTGCAGGACACTTGCGTGATGCACGGTTTCCCCGGCGGCGACACGCTGGTCGAGCGCAACGGCCATATCGGCCATGGCGCGGTGCTGCACGGCTGTCGGATAGGCGAGGACGCCCTGGTCGGCATGAACGCGGTGGTCATGGACGGCGCGCATATCGCTGCGCGCTGCATCGTCGCCGCCACGGCCTTCGTCAAGGCGGGGTTCTCCTGCCCGGAGCAGCGCCTGGTGGTTGGCGCGCCGGCCGAGGTCAAGCGCCCGCTCAGCGACCAGGAGCTGGCCTGGAAACAGCGCGGCACCGCCGAGTACCACAGCCTGGCCCGGCGCTGCATGACCGCGCTGGTGGAGTGCCCGCCGCTGACCGCGCCCGAAGCGGACCGCCCACGCATGGGCGACTCCGGCTTCAGGCCCAAGGCCGAGGGCGGCGCATGAGCCTTGCGCGGTCGCGGCAGGCAGGTATAGTCGAGGCTTTAGCCGCGCCTCGTTCCCCCATGAGCAGCCTTGCCCCCCTGAATCACCTGATCACCCGTTTCCAGGAGCAGACGCCGATCCGCGCCAGCTCCCTGATCATCACCCTCTATGGCGATGCCATCGAACCCCATGGCGGCACGGTCTGGCTGGGCAGCCTGATCAACCTGCTGGAGCCGATGGGCATCAACGAGCGGCTGATCCGTACCTCGATCTTCCGCCTGACCAAGGAAGGCTGGCTGACCGCCGAGAAGGTTGGCCGGCGCAGCTACTACAGCCTTACCGGCACCGGTCGGCGGCGTTTCGAGAAAGCCTTCAAGCGCGTCTACAGCGCCAGCCTGCCGGCCTGGAACGGCGCCTGGACCCTGGTGCTGCTGTCGCAACTCGACGCCGGCAAGCGCAAGGCCGTGCGCGAGGAACTCGAATGGCAGGGCTTCGGCGCCATGGGCGCGAACCTGCTGGGCTGCCCGCGCACCGACCGCGCCGACCTCGCCGCGACCCTGCGCGAGCAGGATGCCGAGGACGACTGCATCGTCTTCGAAACCCTCGCCCAGGAAGTGTTGGCCTCCAAGGCCCTGCGCGCCCAGGTGCGGGAAAGCTGGAACATCGAGGACCTGGGCCAGCACTACAGCGAATTCATCCGCCTGTTCCGCCCGCTGTGGCAGGCCATGAAGGACCTAGAGGCGCCGAGCCCGCAGGACTGCTTCCTGGCGCGCACGCTGCTGATCCACGAATACCGCCGCCTGTTGTTGCGTGACCCGCAACTGCCGGACGAGCTTCTGCCGGGGGATTGGGAAGGGCGCGCGGCGCGCCAGCTGTGCCGCAACCTGTACCGGCTGGTGCAGGGCAGGGCGGAGGAGTACCTGGCCAGTGCGCTGGAGACGGCGGATGGGCCGTTGCCGGATGCCAACGAGAGTTACTATCGGCGGTTTGGTGGGCTTGGCTGATTGTTCCAGCTTTTTCCTGGGTGGGATGCAAGGGTTCTAATCCCGTGTCGTCTTGGCGTCGACAGCAGAGCCCCGTCAATGCGGGGCTGCTTTGGTGGGATGTTCAGTTGTTGAATGACTCCATGAGCACCTGGACCAATTCCCCGCCTTCAGGAGTCGCCCAGCTACCGGCCAGTTCGGCAATCAACTGGTTGGTGGTAGTCAGGGTGACGCCTGCCTTGTCCATCCGACGCAATGCGATGTCATCAGCCATTGCGGTCGGTGATGCGCCGGCGTCGGCGACTACTTGTACTTCGAAGCCGTCCCGGACCAGCGATAGCGCAGGATAGACAGTGCAGACATCGTTGGTTACGCCAGCGATGATCAGCCGCTTGCGACCAGTGGCTTTTACTGCCGCGGCAAAGTGTTCATCGTCCATCGCATTGACGATACCCAGGCGTTTGATGCGCGCAGCGAATGCCGCGGGGAGAATGTCTTCCAGCTCGCTCAGCAGTGGACCTTGGGCGTGTTCCTCCATGCTGGAGGTCAGGACAACGGGCAACTTGAGAATGCGTGCCGCCTTGGCGAGCATCAGTGCATTACGCTTCAGTTCATCGAAAGGCATGGACTTGGCCCAACCCATGGTTCCGACTTGATGATCAATCAACAGCAAGGCTGCGTTATCAGCACTGAAGTTTTCATGTGGCATGGTGTATCTCCTGGTTCAGAAAGGGAAACTGCTTTCACCTTCGCTTTTTTGGGGGCCAGCAGATTGAAAGGGTGATTATCCAGCGAGCGATCATTGCCGTGCCCCTCGGCGGTGATGGCGATATCATCAGTCAATCCTCTGGCGGGATAAATCCGGAAAAATTGAAAAGACTGATCCATTTTTGGAGCAATGCTTGGAATACCTGAAGGACATGGCGCTGTTCGTCGAGGTGGTCAGAATGCGCAGTTTTCGCGGCGCGGCGGAGTCGATGAACATGCCAAGCTCGACACTCTCGCGGCGGATTACCAGCCTTGAGAAGAGGATAGGCTTGCGCCTATTGCATCGCACCACGCGTAAGATCGAGCTGACGGAGGCTGGCCAGCTTTACTTTGAACGGTGCAAGCGCATTGTCGATGAAGCGAAGTTGGCGCATGAGCAACTGGGTGAACTGCTGGCCAGTCCCAGTGGCCTGTTGCGCGTGTCGTTGCCCGTGGACTTCGCCAATGTTTACCTGGCGCCGTTGATTGCGGATTTCGCGAGGCGCTATCCAGGTATCACCTTTGACCTGGATCTCACACCGCGCCAGGTCGATCTGGTCAGTGATCCGGTTGACGTGGTCATCAGGATGGGAGAACTGGCCAACTCCACCTTGATTGCACGCAAGCTTGCAACCCTGCAACGGGGGCTTTACGCGTCCCCGCAATATCTGGCTGCTTCTGGTGAACCGAGCCATCCATCGGAGCTTGGTCATCACCAGTGCCTGAGAATGTCCGGTTCGCGCTCGGACAGGTGGACCCTGGCCTGCGAGGCAACTGTCGAGCATGTTCAGGTGGTAGGTCGTTTCGAGCTGAACAGTGTGGGAATGCTACGCCGGCTTGCGTGCCTGGATCTCGGCATTGCGTTGTTGCCAGCGGGTATCGCCGCTCCAGACGTCGAGTCCGGCGCCTTGCGACAAGTGCTACCCCAGTGGCAGGCGACTCCGGTACCTGTGTATGCACTGACTGAAACTCGCCTGCTTCCTGCTAAAACCCAACGCTTTATCGAGTATTTGCAAGATCGGCTCGAGGGGGGCTGAGCTCGGTAGGATATGCTTTGAAATAGAAGGTGTAGTGATAGCTAACCTTGTTCCTGGCCGAGATGGCAGGTGATTCCGTACCTTTCATCTCATGCCACGCAAGGAACCTACATCATGTACTTTTCAGCCTGGAGCCAGCGGCGGCCGACTCCAATGCGTGAGGTCCAGTGGCACGGATGAGCCTCATGGGTTTGTCAGATCACAAAGAACCCATGGGTCCCATCCCGCCCCAACTGGTCCACCAACCCGAACTCCCAATCCAGATACCCCTGCATCGCTTCCCGAGGACTATCGGTGCCTTCATAGGGACGACGATAGCGATCGATACGTGGCGCGCCCAGACGCTGTTCGCCTTGCTCAGTAGGAAGTCCCTCGGCAATCCAGGCGCTGTTGCCGCCTTCAAGCACGAACACCGGCTTGCCGCTCAGGGTCGCCACCTCCAGCGCGGCATAGCGCGCCAGTTGGCTCGAGCCGCAGGTCAGTACGAAGCGTCGCGCTCCGGACAACGACGCCAGCACGTCCTTGAGCTGGCTGCGCAGCGCCCACGCCGCGCCAGGAACATGCTGCCTGACATGGTTGGCGCTGGTGGTGAAGTCCAGCACCTGGGTGCCCGGCTCCGATAGCCAGTCGGCGAGGCGGGCGGGGCTGATGGTCTCGGCCTGGGGCGGCGCCGGCACGGGCGCGACCCAGGCACCGGTTTGCGTGAAGTCGTCCGAGGACAGCCCCTCGAGCACCGCCACCTCCCAGCCCATCTGGGCCAGCCACGACGCGCTCATGTTGGCGCGCACGCCGTCGTCGTCCACCAGCACCAGGCGCGCGCCGCGCACACTGGCGACATGGTCGGTTTCCTGCACCAGTTGGCCGCCGGGCGTGGAGCGGGCGCCGGGCAGGTGGCCCAGGGCAAACTCCTCGGGTGTGCGCACATCGAACAGGTAGGTGGTGCGCCGTGCTTCGGCCTGCCATTGGCGCAGGCCTGCCAGATCGATGCGCGCCACACCGGCGCGGTCGGCCACCTGGCGGGCGCGCTGCGCGGCGCTGTCGCGGATGGTGGCGGTCACGGCGCGGAAACGGCGCGACTGGCCTTGCTCCAGCGTCTGCCCGGCGAGGGTCCAGCCGATGGTGCCGTTGCGCAGGGCCGCCACGGGGTTGGGGACGCCGGCATTGACCAGCGACTGGGTGCCGATGATGCTGCGGGTGCGCCCTGCGCAGTTGACGATCACCCGGGTGGCCGGATCGGGGGCCAGCTCCGCCACGCGCAGCACCAGTTCGGCGCCGGGCACGCTGATGCCGCCGGGGATGCTCATGGTCTGGTATTCGTCGAAGCGGCGGGCATCCAGCACCACCACATCGGCGTTGGCGTCGAGCAGCGCCTTGACTTCTTCGGCAGCCAACGAGGGCGTATGGCGCTCGGCCTCGACCAATTCGCCGAAGGCCTTGCTCGGTACGTTGACGTCGCGGAACAACTCGCCGCCCGCTTCGCGCCAACCGGCCAGGCCGCTTTCGAGCAGCGCCACGTCGGTGTAGCCGAGGGCGAGCAGGCGCTGCGCGGCGGTCGCCGCCAGGCCTTCGCCGTCGTCGTAGACGGTGATGGGCGTGTCACGGCGTGGCACTCGGGCGTAGATCTCCAGCTCCAGCCGTGACAGCGGCACATTGGCGGCGAACAGCGGATGGGCCTGGGCGAACGGGTCTTCCTCGCGGACATCGAGCAAGGCCAGCTCCTGGCCGGCAAGGAGGGCGGTGCGGATGGCGTGGTAGCTGCGGTGGGTGGCCTGGCTCATGCGCGGTTCTCTTTCGACAGATCCCAGAGGTTGGGCAGGTGGTTGTTGGAATAGCCGGAAATGAAGGGCTTCTCTGCGCCCTCGGTGCTGTACACCGCACGCCGCACCGCGCCTATATTGGCGCCGTAGACATGGATGCTGATGGAGGTGCGGTCGGCGTGGGCGTTGCGCACCTGGTGCAGGTCACCAATGCGCGGCGACACCGCGATCACTTGGCCGGGGTCCAGCCGCTCGGCCGGTCCGTCCAGCTGCAGGGCACCGTGTGCCAGGGCATAACCCTGACTGATCTCGCTGCCGCGCAGCATGCCGATCAGGCCCCAGGTGCGATGGTCGTGCACCGGCGTTTCCTGGCCCGGCCCCCAGACGAAACTGACGATGGAAAACCGCTGGCTGGAATCGGCGTGCAGCAGGTATTGCTGGTAGCGCTCCGGGCTGGGGCGGGCGTAGTCGTCCGGCAGCCAGTCGTCGACACTGACCAGTTCGCGCAGCAGCCGCGCGCCGTGGTCGAGCAGGCGCGGCTCGTCCGGTGCCTGGGCGAGGAGGTCGGCCAGCTCGCCGATGAAGCCGCGTAGCCGTCCGAGGTTGGGCGTTTGAGACATGGGTTCCCTCGATGTCCGTCAGGTGAGGCAGCGCCGGGCGCTACCGTGGCGAGGGAAAAGGTATTATTCTTGTTGCGTATTTTTCCAGATATTTATTATGCGAATAAAGAATGAAGATAGATGATATCGATGCATTCGTGGCCGTCATCCGCAGCCAGTCCATCAGCCAGGCGGCCGAGTCGCTGCGCCTGACCCAGCCGGCCATCACCCGTCGGGTGCAGAACTTCGAGGAGGCCCTGGGCGTCAGCCTGCTGGACCGCAACACCAAACCGCTGAAACCCACGCCCATGGGCATGCGCGTCTACGAGCAGTGCCGGGCGGTGCTGCGCGAGATGGACGCGCTGCGCGAGTTGGTGCTCAGCGACTCCTCGCCCAGCGGCGCACTGCGCCTGGGGGTGCCGCAGACCGTCGGCGATGTGGTGCTGCTCGACGCCCTGAGCCAGCTCAAGGCGCTGTACCCCGACCTGCAGACCCAGGTCGCCACCGGTTGGGGCAGCCATCTGCTGGGTAAGATGGAAAATGGCGAGCTGGACGCCGTGGCGGCGCTGTTCCCGGCTGGAAAGGTGTTCCCCGAGGGCATCGTCGGCCGCTCGTTGGCGCGCATGGACCTGGTGGTGGTGGCTGCCCGTGGCGAGGTGGGCAAGCGCAGTTGCAAGCTCGCTGACTGCTACCAGCGCGGCTGGGTGCTCAACCCCGACGGCTGTGGCTTCCGTGCCGGCCTGCAGCGGGCGCTGAACGACGAAGGGCTGTCGCTGCGGATCAACCTGGAGACCTTCGGTACCGAGCTGCAGCTGGGCTTGATCGCCAATGGACTGGGCTATGGCCTGGTGCCACGGCCGTTGCTGGACAACAGCCGTCACCGCGAGCGCCTGGAGGTTGTGCAGGTGAGCGATTTCAAGCCGGTGATCGACTTGTGGCTGATCCATCCGCGATTTCTTGGAAATTTGCAGGCGCCGGTGGCGTTGTTTGGTGAGACCGTGGCGCAACGGGTGGCGAATCAGCTGTAAACCAATCGCCGCCCATATCCGGAGGTTAAAATTGTTGCATGTAATAAGTCGTTATAAATGCATTTTTTGTATATTAGGTTAGAAGCAGATCGAATTTCACGGCACTTTTTAAGATCGATAGCATAAGGATCAAGCCAGGCACCGGCGGGCTTGATCGACACTCCCGCCACGGCCAGCAATCAAAGGAACGGCCTTGAGCGAGGAGATGGAATGTCCCGGCAAAGCAACACCCTGGTACCCATCATGGCCCTGCTGCACTGGCAGGGCTTTCGCAACCTTGGCCTGCGCCTGGTCAGCCCGTTGCTGCTGCTGGCGGCCTGGGAGCTGGCCTCGCGCAGCGGCCTGCTGCCGCCGCGAATCATCGCCGCGCCCAGCGCCATCGGCGACACCCTCTGGCAGATGATCGTCAGCGGCGAGCTGGCCGGCCATTTGTGGGTGTCCCTCAAGCGCGCCTTGAGCGGCCTGGCCATCGGTGTCAGCGTGGGCACTCTGCTGGCATTGCTCGCAGGCCTGTCACGACGCGGCGAGCTGGCCATAGATTCGCCGGTGCAGATGCTGCGCACCTTGCCGTTCCTGGCCATCGTGCCGCTGTTCATCCTGTGGTTCGGGGTGGGTGAAACACCCAAGATCGCCCTGATTGCCCTGGGCACCACCTTCCCGGTGTACCTCACTCTGTTTTCCGGCATCCGTGGCGTCGACCCCAAGCTGGTGGAGGCCGGGCGGCTGTTCGGCCTGGGCCGCCTGGGGCTGGTCTGGCATGTGATCCTGCCCGGCGCGCTGCCGGCGTTCTTCGTCGGCCTGCGCTATGCCTTCGGCATCAGCTGGCTGGGCCTGGTGGTGGTCGAGCAGATCAACGCCAGTGCGGGCCTGGGCTACCTGGTCAATGATGCCCGCGACTTCATGCGCACCGATGTCATCGTCATCTGCCTGATCGTCTACAGCGTGCTGGGCCTGTCCATCGACGCCCTGGTGCGCCTGCTCGAACGCCTGGCCCTGGCCTGGCGCCCCACCTTCATAAGGAACTGACCATGGAAGTCGCACTGCAACGCCTGCGCCCCCCGGTGCGGGTGCGCGGACTCACGCGCAGGTTCCAGGGCCACACGGTGCTCGACGGCCTGGACCTGGACCTGGCGCCCGGCGAATTCGTCGCCTTGCTCGGCCGCAGCGGCTCGGGCAAGACCACCCTGCTGCGGGCACTGGCCGGGCTCGATCGGGTAGAGGCGGGCAGCCTGGAGGTGCCCGGCGCCCATGCGGCGGTGTTCCAGGAGCCACGGCTGATGCCCTGGAAGCGGGCCTGGCGCAATGTCGTCCTGGGTCTGAGGGGCGCCGAGCCTAAAGTACGCGCCCTGGTCGCGCTGCGCGAAGTAGGCCTGGCGCACCGCACCGAGGCCTGGCCGGGCACCCTGTCCGGTGGCGAGGCCCAGCGTGTGGCCCTGGCCCGGGCATTGGTGCGCGAGCCGCAACTGCTGCTGCTCGACGAGCCGTTCGCCGCGCTGGATGCCTTGACCCGCATCCGCATGCACCAGCTGATCCTCGAACTGTGGCGTACCCATCAGCCGTCAGTGCTGCTGGTCACCCACGACGTCGATGAGGCCCTGCTGCTGGCCGACCGCGTGGTGGTGCTGGATGCCGGGCGCATCGCCGAGCAGATCCCTATACGCCTGCCGCGCCATCGCGAGGTGGCCAGCCGTGGCTTCCAGGAACTGCGTCAACACCTGCTGGCCCTGCTCGGCGTCGAAGCGCCCGCGGCCAGCCATGCCCACACCCTCGCACGGACCGCCCAACGATGAGCCTTGACCTGCACAGCGCCACCCAGGCGCCCGACCTCGACTCACCGGCCTTCGCCGACCTGCTGGCCCACCTGAGCGACGAATTTGCCGCCAGTGCCGCCGAGCATGATCGCCAGGGCAGCTTCCCCCACGCCAACCTGCGTCGCTTGCATGAACACGGCCTGCTGGCTCTGACCGTGCCGCGCCGCCTGGGCGGTGGCGAAGCAACGCTGGCCCAGGCCCGGCGGGTGATCGCCGCCGTGGCCCGGGGCGAGCCGTCCACCGCCCTGGTGCTGGTGATGCAGTACCTGCAGCACGCCCGATTGCAGCAGAACCAGGCCTGGCCCGAGCACCTGCGCCTGCGCCTGGCCCGCGAGGCGGTGACCGACGGCGCGCTGGTCAACGCCCTGCGCGTCGAGCCGGAGCTGGGCACCCCGGCCCGGGGCGGCCTGCCGGGCACCGTCGCCCGGCGGGTGGCCGAGGGCTGGCGGATCAGCGGGCGCAAGATCTACTCCACCGGCATCCCCGGGCTGACTTGGCTGGCGGTGTGGGCGCGCAGCGACGAGGCCGAGCCGCAGGTCGGCACCTGGCTGGTGCACCGCGACACGCCGGGCATTCGCATCGAGGAAACCTGGGACCACCTGGGCATGCGCGCCACCTGCAGTCACGATGTGATTTTCGACGATGTACTGGTGCCCGCCGAACAGGCCGTGGATGTCCTCCCGGCGCACCAGCCACGCCCGTCCGAGCTCGACCACAATGGCGTGCTGTGGCTGGCGGTGCTGCTGTCGAGCATCTACGACGGCGTCGCCCGCGCCGCCCGCGACTGGCTGGTGGGCTGGCTGGCCGGGCGTACGCCTGCCAACCTCGGCGCGCCACTGTCGAGCCTGCCGCGCTTCCAGGAGCTGGTGGGCCGTATCGATGCCTTGCTGCTGTCCAATCGGGTGTTGCTCGACGCCGCCGCCGAAGGGCGCATCCCGGCAAGCGAGGCTACCCAGGTCAAGTACCTGGTCACCACCCAGGCCATCAGCGCGGTCGAGTTGGGCGTCGAGGCCATCGGCAACCCGGCGCTAGCCCGGGGCAACCCGCTTGAGCGGCATTACCGCGATGTGCTGTGCAGCCGTATCCACACGCCGCAGAACGATGCGGTGCTCGGCGCCGCCGGTCGCGCCGCGCTCGCCTTGCCCAGCCGTGGCGGCCAGGCATGAGCGGCGTGCGCATCGCCAGCCAGCTGGACGCGCGGTTCAACGCATTGCTGGCCGCCGCCGTGCCGGGCGTGGAGATCCTGGCGCTGCCCAGGGGCGTGCCCCATGGGCTGCCGGATGATGTACGGGTCCTGCTGGCCGCGCCCGACCCTGGCCTGCGTGACGCCGCCGCGCCGCCCTCGGGCTGGCCGTTCGGGCTTGGCTTCGTGCAACTGGTCAGCTCCGGCATCGACTACTTTCCCGATTGGCTGCTCGAGCCACTGCCCGTGGCCAGTGCTCGCGGGGTAACGGCGGACAGCCTGGCCGAATTCGCCCTGGCGGCGATGTTCGCCGCCGCCAAGCAACTGCCACACCTGTGGATCGACGAGCCCGGGCAATGGCAGCCACGTCCGCTGGCCTCGCTGGCCGGCAGCGCCTTGGGGCTCTACGGTTTCGGGCGTATCGGCCAGGCTCTGGCGCGCAAGGCCCTGGCGCTGGATATCGAAGTGATCGCCCTGCGCCGCTCGGCCAGGCCGTTCGAGGTGGCCGGTGTGCGGGGCGTGGGCAGCGTCGAGGAACTGTTCGCCCGTGCCGATCACCTGGTGCTGGCGGCACCGGCCGATCCGTCGACCCGGCATGTGGTCGATCGGCGCAGCCTTGCCCAAGCCAAGCCTGGCCTGCACCTGATCAATATCGCCCGTGGCGCCCTGGTCGACCAGGACGCCTTGCTCGAGGCCCTGGACAGCGGCCAGGTGGCGTTGGCCAGCCTCGACGTCACCGACCCCGAGCCGTTGCCGGCCGGGCATCGGCTGTACAGCCACCCCAAGGTCCGGCTGAGCCCCCACACCTCGGCCAACACGCCGCAGGTGTACCGCAACCTTGCCGCGCTGCTGGCGCGCAACCTCGATCATTTCCGTAGCGGACGACCGCTGGAGAACCTGCTGGCCCAAGGAGAGACCGCATGAGCGCCAGGCTGAGCCGCCTACCCACCGCCTATTCATTGCCCCGCGACGGCCATACCGTGCATCGCTGGCAGGACCCGCCCCAGCAACCGACCCACGAGGCCGAGCGACTGTTGCGCAAGCAGCGCCTGGCCGGTTCGTTCCGCCTGTTCGCCCGGCACGGCTTCGACATGGGCGGCGCCGGCCATATCACCGTGCGCGACCCGCAGTACCCCGATCACTTCTGGGTCAATCCGGTGGGTGTGTACTTCGGCCATATCCGCGTCAGCGACCTGCTGCTGGTGAATCCTCGGGGTGAGATCGTCGAAGGGCAGGGCGCGTTGAACCTGGCCGCCTTCGCCATCCATGCGGCGCTGCACGAGGCGCGCCCGGATGTGGTGGCCGCTGCCCATGCCCATTCGTTGTACGGCAAGGCGTGGTCGAGCCTGGGGCGCCTGCTCGACCCGCTGACCCAGGACGCCTGCGCCTTTCATGGCAAGCACGCGCTGTTCGACAACTTCACCGGGGTGGTGCTGGAGGCCAGCGAGGGGGCGCGCATCGCCGCCACCCTGGGGCCGGACAAGGTCGCGCTGATCCTGCAGAACCATGGGCTGCTCACCGTCGGGCGCACGGTGGAAGCGGCAGTATGGCGCTTCATCGCCCTGGACAACGCCGCCCATGCGCAACTGCTGGCCGAGGCCGCCGGCACGCCGCGGCCGATCCCGGCGGCGGTGGCCGAGCACACTGCGCGCCAGGTCGGTACCGAGTTCGGCGGCTGGTTCAGCTTCCAGCCGTACTGGGACCGCCTGCTGCGCGACGAACCTGACTTTCTCGACTGAGTGCAAGGAGGCGCCATGAATCGCCGTCGTTTTCTGCAATACAGCGTCCTGGGCGGACTCGCCTGCGCGCTGCCCGGCGCCTTTGCCCGCGACTGGCAAGGGCTGACCCTGGGCGTGGCCACCTACAAGGGCGCCGCGCCGACCTTCTTCGAGGAGGCAGGCATCGAGCGCCCTCCGTACGGGGTGAAATATGCCGAGTTCAATGGCGGCAACCTCGGCTTCGAAGCGTTGATCAGCGGCACCCTGGACCTGGCGCCGATGAGCGAGATCCCGCCGATCTTCGGCATTCGCAACCAGGCGCCGGTCAGGCTCATCGCCGTACTGACCGGCGACGTCAACAATCAGGCCTTCGTCGTGCCCAAGGGGTCGACGATGCAGTCGTTGGCCGAGCTGCCGGGCAAGCGGGTGGGGTACATCCGCTCCACATCCTCGCACTACATGCTGCTGCGCGCCCTCAAGGACCAGGGCCTGACCCTGGCGGACATCCAGCCTCTGGCGCTGACGCCCCAGGACGGTTTCGCCGCGTTCCAGAACGGCAACCTGGATGTCTGGGTGACCTTCGGCTACTTCATCCAGCTGGCCGAGCTGCGCAGCGGGGCGCGGGTGCTGCGCACCGGGCAGGGCTACCTGTCGGGCAACTACGTGATCGCCGCCAATCAGCGAGCGATCGAGGAACCGCGCAAGCGCGCGGCGATCGAGGACTACGTGCGCCGCGAGTATCGCAGCTGGCAGTGGGTGCAGCATAACCCCGAAGCCTGGGCCGCGCGTTGCGAGCAGGTGCTGGGCATTCCCCGGGAGGTATTCATTGCCCAGTACAAGGCCCAGAGCGGGCCGCGGATGCTGCAGGCGGTGGACGATGCCGCGGTGCGTTCACAGCAGGATGTGGCCGACACCTTCTACGCCGCCGGGGTGCTGCCCCAGCGCCTGGATGTGGCGCCGTTGTGGGATCGGAGTTTCAGCTGGGCTTCGTGATTAACGCGGCGCCCTGTAGGAGCGGCCTGGCAATAAGGAATCACATGCCCCGTTCAACTCGATATGCCTTGCTGCTGGTACTTGCCTGCGGCTGCGCACAGGCCGATGTCCGCGCCCTCCACGAACGCCTGATCGTCCTCGACAGCCACCTGGACACGCCCATGCAACTGGCCCGGCCCGGCTGGGACATCGGCCAGCGTCACAGCTATGCCGACGACCTGTCCCAGGTCGACCTGCCGCGCATGCGCGACGGCGGCCTGGACGGCGGCTTCTTCGCCATCTTCACCCCCCAGGGGCCGCTCACGCCCGAGGGCCGTACCCTGGCCAGCGAGCATGGCCTGGCGGTGATCACCCGGATCCGCGACATGGTCGCCGCCCGGCCGGACGCATTCGCCCTGGCCACCCGGGCGCAGGAGGTGCCGGCGATCATCGCCTCCGGCCGTAGGGTGGTGCTGATCAGCATGGAAAATGCCGAACCGCTGGCGGCCGACCCTGGCCGATTGGCCACCTACCACCGCCTGGGCCTGCGCATGCTGGGCCTGGTACATGCGCAGAACAACGACTTCGCCGACTCGGCCACCGCATTGGCGCACTGGCATGGCTTGAGCCCGGCTGGCCGCGAACTGGTGCAGGCGGCCAACCGCCTGGGAATCCTCATCGATGTGTCCCATGCCTCCGATGCGGTGTTCGACCAGGTGCTGGCGTTGTCCAGCGCCCCGGTGATCGCCTCGCATTCCGGGGCCCGGGCCATCGGCCCGCATCCGCGCAATCTCGATGACGAACGATTGCGCCGGCTCGCCGCCAGGGGCGGGGTGGTGCAGGTCAACACCTACGCCAGCGACCTGGTACCGCGTGCGCCAAACCCGGAACGGGACAAGGCCCTGGCGCCGCTGTACCGGGAGTTCCGTCTGGCGGCCAGCCTGCCGCCGGCGCAGGTGGCGGACCTGGCCCGGCGCATACGCGAGGCCGAGGCCCGGCATCCATTGCCGGCGACCAGCCTGGACGACTTCATGCGGCATCTGCTGCACATCCTCGACGTGGTTGGCCCACGGCATGTCGGCATCGGCGCGGACTGGGATGGCGGTGGTGGGGTGGAGGGGCTGCGCGATGTCAGCCAGTTGCCGCAGATCACTGCGCGGTTGCTGGCGGCGGGGTACAGCGAGCAGGACCTGGCGGATATCTGGGGTGGGAACCTGTTGCGGGTGATGGGGGAAGCGCAGGCCGCCCATTGATGAACGCGATCGCTGTAGGAGCGGCCTTGCGCCGCGAAAGGGCTGCATCGCAGCCCCAGGCATTGGTGTCACATCGTCGACTGCCGGGGCCGCTTTGCGGCCCTTTCGCGGCACAAGGCCGCTCCTACAAAAAAAAAGCAGGTGTTTCAAAATAATTATGCGTTCTGTGCAGCATGCATGGCATAAGACATTACACATTTTAATATTTGCATATGCTCAAAATGTATTTCTCTTAGCCCATCCCGCTCTCTAGGATGGCTCCATATAGAGCGTTTTCGTAGCTTGAAAACATCAAGCCATAACCGAAAGCGATAACCGTGGACCAGGGAGAGTGCCCGCGATGCCATTGACCAGACGCCAGCTCATTGCCCGTATCGGTATGGTCGGTGGCCTGCAGGCCGCCACGGCGGCCCTGGGGCTGTTCGGGGCGCTGGGCCCGGCGCGGGCCAGCCAGGAGAACTACGCCCAGCTGCCGCTGGCCCGTGTGGGGCAGGGCGCCAGTGTCACCGTGGTCGGCGCCGGCATCGGCGGCCTGGTGGCGGCCTACGAGCTGCGCAAGGCCGGCTTTGCCGTCACCCTGCTGGAGGCCCGCGAGCGGGTCGGCGGGCGCAACTGGACCGTGCGCCGGGGTGACCGGGTCACGTTCACCGATGGCGACGTGCAGACCGCCGAATTCGACGATGGCTTCTACCTCAACGCCGGCCCAGGCCGGCTGCCCAGCCATCACCAGCTGATGCTCGGCTACTGCCGCGAACTGGGGGTGGAGCTGGAGGTACTGGTCAACACCAGCCGCAACGCCCTGGTACGCCCCGACCTCGACCAACCGCCGATGCAGATCCGCCAGGCGGTCAACGACAGCCGCGGGCACCTGGCCGAACTGCTGGCCAAGGCCGTCGACCGCCAGGCCCTGGACCAGGAGCTGAGCCTGGACGACCGACGCAACCTGCTGGGCTTCCTGCGTACCTGGGGCGATCTGTCGGACAAGCTCGAGTACCTGGGCTCGGCGCGCTCGGGCTACAAGGTCTGGCCCGGCGCCGGCGACCAGCAAGCCCTGCGCAACGACCCGCTGCCCCTGCGCACCTTGCTCAACCCGGCGCTGGGCACGGCGCTGATGATCGACGAGTACCCGGAGTTCTCGCCGACCATGTTCCAGCCGGTGGGCGGCATGGACCGCATTCCCCTGGCGTTCCAGCGTCACCTGCAGGATGTCCTGCGCCTGGGGGCCGAGGTGCGCTCGATTCGCAACTTCGACGACCGGGTGGAGATCGGCTACCAGCAGCATGGCCAGCCACGGCGCATCACCAGCGACTATGCGGTGATCGCCTTGCCGTTGCCGCTGCTGGCCAGGCTCGACAGCAACTTCAGTGCCCCGGTGCGCCAGGCCATCGCCGCCGTGCAGTTCGGCCATGCCAACAAGGTGGCATGGCAGTCCCGGCGCTTCTGGGAGACCGACTACCAGATCTACGGCGGCCTGTCGTTCATCAACCAGGCGTCTTCCGGCCTGTGGTACCCCAGCGGCGGCTTCAACCAGGCCGAGGGTATTCTCGTCGCCGCCTACAACAACGGCGAGACCGCCCGCCAGTTTGCCGACAAGTCCGTCGCCGAGCAGATCGCCTTGTCGCGCCAGGCCGTGGAACTGCTGCACCCCGGGCACGGCCACGAACTGCGCAAGCCACTGGTGGTGGACTGGGGACGCATACCCCACAGCCTCGGGCCGTGGATCAGCCACCCGCTGGCCGACACCGACTACGACCTGCTCAACCAGGCCCAGGGCCGGGTGCACCTGACCAGCGACGCCCTGGCCCACAGCGGCATCGGCATCTGGCAGGAAACCGCCGCCGGCGCCGCCCGGCGGGTGGTGCGCAACCTGTGCGAGCGTGCCCAAGGCACTTCGAAGACCCAGCAGACAGCCTGATCGCTACACAACTAAAACCATCTGCCAGGTAGCGGACCTCCGAGGCTGGCGCCTACACATCAGTGGAGCTTCGCCATGCCTTTCAAGCACGCCCTTCTGGGGTTGGGGGTCCTGTTCGCCGCGGCCAGCCAGGCCGCCGAGATCGAGCGCGTCCCCTCGACCTATCCCAACTCGCCGATCCTGCAGTCGGCGACCCTGCCGCCGGGCACGGCGCTGACCTTCGTCTCGGGCATCCTGCCCGACCCGGCCGACCCCAAGGCGGCCAAGGACGAGCTGCGCGCCAGCGGCGACACCGAGGCGCAGACCGTGGCGGTGCTGCGCAAGGTAGAGGCCGCCCTGGCCCCGCGTGGACTGGGCCTGGGCGACGTGGTGCAACTGCGGGTGTACCTGGTGGGCGACCCGAGGTTGCAGGGGCGCATGGATTTCGACGGCCTGCAGCGCGGCTTCCGCCAGTTCTTCGGCAGCGAGCGCCAGCCGTTGAAACCGACCCGCACCACGGTGCAGGTGGCCGGGCTGGTGTTGCCCGGCGCCCTGATCGAAGTCGAGGCGGTAGCCGCCAAGGCCCGTTGAGCCCCCGAACCTGAGCGCGGCGGCCGGGCCTTGGCCGCCACAAGGAATATCCGCAGATGCCCAAGACCTTCAAGCTTTCCCCCGTGGCCACCGCCCTGGCCCTGAGCCTGGCCGGCGAGGCCATCGCCGCCGAAGACCCGGCGCTGTCCACCGTGGTGGTGACCGGCGTACGTGGCAGCCAGCAGCGCACCGTGACCGACAGCCCGGTGCCGGTGGACGTGATCTCCGGTGAGCAGTTGCGCACCAGCGGCCAGAACGGCCTCAAGGACATGCTCACGCGCCTGCTGCCCTCGTTCAACGCGCCGACCATCAACGGCGGCGGCACCGCCTTCCTGGTGCGCGGCATCAGCATGCGCGGGCTGGGCGGCGACCAGGTGCTGATCCTGGTCAACGGCAAGCGCCGGCACAACACGGCAATGATCAACAACAACGCGCGGGTCGGCACCGCTGCGGTGCCGGTGGACCTGGACCTGATTCCCACCGCGGCGATCGAGCGCATCGAGGTGCTGCGCGACGGCGCGGCGGCGCAGTACGGCTCCGACGCCATCGCCGGGGTGATCAACATCATCCTCAAGCAGGACGCCGAGGGCATCACCTCCGACAGTTCGGTTGGCCAGTACTACGCCGGTGACGGCACCAGCGGCCATGAGGCGGCCAATGCCGGCTTCGGCCTGGGCGACGGCGGCTTCCTCAACCTGTCGTTCGACGCCAAGGTGCAGGAGCCCTACGACCGCGCCGGTGCCGTGCGCGGCAACTTCACCACCCTGGCCAACGGCCAGCCCGACCCGCGCCTGACAGAGCGTCACGGCTGGGGCGAGGAGTACGGCCTGGGCCGCGACCGCACCTACAGCGGCGCCTACAACCTGGAGCTGCCCCTGGGCGAGGAACTGAAGCTGTACTCGTTCTCCACCCTCAGCTACCGCGACGGCAAGAAGGTCCTCGGCCACCGCGCGCCCACCGACATCACCGCGACCAACTGGTTGGCCAACCCGCCGTATCCGAAAGGCGGTCAGGCCACCCGCGAAGTGGAGGAGACCGACTACCAGTTGCTTGCCGGCCTCAAGGGCCTGGCCGCCAATTGGGATTGGGACCTGTCGACCACCTATGGCCGCGACAAGGCCAAGCTGTACACCGACAACAACCTCAACCTGTCCAACGACCCGTTGCTGAGCCAGCGGCGCTTTCACCTGACCGACGAGATCTTCGACCAGTGGACCACCAACCTGGATTTCAGCCGGGCCCTGGACATCGGCTGGAGCAGCCCGCTGGAGACCTCGTTCGGCGTCGAGTACCGTTGGGAGAAGTACGAGCTCACCGAGGGCGAGCCCAATTCCTATAACTACGGCGACTATGTCATCCCCAGCGGTCCGCTGGCCGGGCGGCGCCCGGACCCGGGGCTGTTCTCGGTCAACGGCACCACCCCGGAGGACGCCGGGCAGATGATCCGCCACAGCGGCGCGGCCTATGTCGACTTCGGCATTAATCTCACACCGCAGTGGTACAGCGCCTTCGCTCTGCGCTACGAGCGCTACAACCAGGAGGTCGGCGAGACCGTCAGCGGCAAGTTCACCACCCGCTACGAGTTCGCCCCCGGCTATGCGGTCAGGGCCGCGGTGAGCAATGGCTTCCGTGCGCCGTCACTGGCGCAGAACGTGTTTTCCTCGACCAGCTCGGTGACCATTTTCGGCGCCGGCGGCAGCACCAGCACGGCGCGCACCAAGCAGATGCGCCCCGGCTCGCCCGAGGCCATCGCCCTCGGCGCCCAGACCCTGGAGCCGGAAAAGTCGCGCAACTACAGCCTGGGCTTCACCGCCGAACCCACCGACCGCCTGCGCCTGACCGCCGACTTCTACCTGATCGACATCGACGATCGCATCCTGCAGACCGGCGTGCTCACCGGCCCCGCGGTGTCGCGCATTCTGGTGGCCAACGGCCTGTCGCCGGACCTCTCGGGGCAGTACTTCGCCAACGCCGCCGACACCCGCACCAAGGGCGTCGACCTGGTGGCCGAGTACCGCCAGCCGCTGGCCGAGTACGGCACCGTGCGCTGGAGCCTGGCCTACAACCACAACAAGACCAGCATCCGCGACCTGGCCGACACGCCGGCGAGCCTGTCGAGCCTGGGGGCGGGCTACGTGCTGTTCGACCGCCAGCAGCAGATCGACCTGACCAAGGCCACGCCCAAGGACAAGTGGATCCTCAACAGCAACTACAAGGTCGACGACTGGACGGTGAACCTGACCCTGACCCGCTACGGCGAGTACACCGAAGGCTCGAACATCCCGGCCAACGACCGGACCTACGGCGCCAAGTGGATCACCGATATCGACGTGGCCTATGACCTGACCCGGAACATCACGGTGGCACTGGGCGCCAACAACCTGTTCGACAAGTACCCGGACAAGATCGGCATCGTGCCCTGGGCCGGGACCTACGAGTACGGGATGTTCTCGCCGTATGGACTGGGTGGTGGGTACTACTACGGCCGTGTGAGCCTGGCGTTCTGATGAATCATTCAGCCATGGGAGCTTCCTGCATGGTTGAGCGTGGGAGCGGGCTTGCCCCGCGATCACCGGCAGGGCCGGTGCCATCCAACACGCTGCCTGCATCGCGGGGCAAGCCCGCTCCCACAGGGGCGTGGCTCGCTGGCGTTTTGCTGTGCCTCATGTTGGGTATGGCACACGCCGACGAAACCCTGCGCGTCTCCAGCCAGAAAAACTCGCTGCAGGTGCTGCTGCAGGCTGCCGGCGAGCTCGACGATGTGCCATACCCCCTGGAGTTCGCCGCCTTCGGCGCCGCCGCGCCCACCGCCGAGGCCCTGGCGGCCGGCGCGGTGGATATCGGCACCCTGGGCACCGCGCCGTTCGTGTTCGCCACGGCGGCCGGCGCCGGGCTCAAGACCGTCGGGGTGGTGCGCCTGCAGGTGACGCCCACGGCGGTGGCGATCGTCGTGCCCGAGGCGTCGTCCCTGACCGACGCGGCTTCGCTGGTGGGCCGGCGCATCACCACCACCCGCGGTTCCATCGGCCATTACCTGGCGCTGGCCGCATTGCGCGCCAGCGGCCACAAAGGCCGCGACGCCACGTTCGTGTTCCTCCAGCCAGGCGAGTCGCGCAGCCTGCTGGCCAACGGCGGCGCCGACGCCTGGGCCACCTGGGATCCGTACACCAGCATGGTCCAGCTCGAAGGCGGCACGCGGGTGCTGGTCAGCGGCGAAGGTTTATTCGCCGGCAACATGCTGCTGGTGGCCAACCCTGCGGCGATCCGCGACAAGCCGGCGCAACTGCGGGATTTCCTGCATCGGGTCGGCCGCGCCTGGGACTGGGCCAATGCTCATGTCGAGCAGTTCTCGGCGATCCAGGCCCGCCAGAGCGGGCTGCCATTGGAAGTGCACCTGCGCTCGAACCGCTATTCACAACCACGCCGGGTCGCGGTGGACGACGCCCTGGTCAGGGACCTGGCCGACACCGCCCGGCTGTACCGGGACGAGGGGGTGATCGGCCCGGGTTTCGTTGCCGAACAACAGGTGGACAGGCAGTTCAATGAGGCGCCGGAAGTTCAGTGAAAGTTACCCTGGGTGCGTGACGTAAGTTGTCATTTTTATAATGTTCATGCGCATTTCTGATAATGACTGAAGTTGCTCTGTAATATTTTGAAAAAAGTTTTGATGCTAGAGAAAAACGATATTTCACAAGCGCTTGCTGCTTGTTGAAGATGGCCTGGCGACCATCGGATGTTGCCGGTTATTCGCCCATCACAGGTGCAGTCAAACCGTTCAGGAATACGCGAGGGAGTGTTCATGCTGACGATTACCACGGTCGAGGAGTTGACCGCCGCACAGTTAGACGATGTGATTCACGCCCGTACACTGGGCATCCTGATCAAAGGTTTCGCACCCGCCGATACCGTGGCCCTGGCCCTGGAGCGCCTGAGCCATCACGAACTGCGCGGCGCGTTCAGCGAGCAGACCGAGTTCGTGCGCCTGGGCAAGGCCTATATCGAGATCAAGGACGAGGCCAGCCGCGCCGAATACCACGGCCAGGCCATCGGCAACATCCGCAAGATCCGCAGCGCCTTCGGCCCGCTGGCGTCGCCCATCGATCACCTGCGCCTGCTGCTCGACGAGGTCTGGCCCAAGGGGGCGCGGCTGCTGGATGTGAACGGGCAGAAGTGCTTCGTCGGCATCGCCCGCTTCCAGGGCAACAATGTCGACCTCACGCCGCATACCGACGACCTGGCGCGCAACGCCCCGGCCGATCACCAGCCGCGGCTGCTCACCCAGCTGTCGACCAACATCTACCTGCAGATCCCCGAGGACGGCGGCGAGCTGGAGATCTGGAACCTGCACCCGGACGAGGCCGAATACCAGCGCCTGCGTGGCCAGCGCGCCTACGGCATCGAGCGTCACCTGCTGCCGCCGCCGGACCTGGTGGTCAAGCCCGAGCCGGGCGACCTGATTTTCCTCAACCCGCGGCTGATCCACGCAGTGCGCCCTTCGGCCACCAGCACCCGGGTCACCCTCGGCGTATTCATCGGTTATTTCGGCGACGACCAGCCTTTGGCCTACTGGAGCTAAGCGACATGAGCAATGTGGAAGCGATCAACCTCAAAGCCTATTTCAACAAGGGCGGCGAAGAACTGGACTTCACCGGCAAGCGTTGCGTGCTGGCAGTCAGCGTGGGCCAGGAATACCACGAGGAGCACAAGCTCAGCTCCACCGTGCACCTGATCAACAAGTCCGGCTTCAGCCAGGTGAAAGTGGTAGTGGCCGATACCCTGCAGCGCCACAACAAGCACGGCAAGTCGCCGGGCGAGGCGCTGTCGGCGTCGATCCGCGACGGCGACGCGTGGTTGGCGCGCAACCGCAAGTACCTGGCCGGGCTCGAGGCGCCGGTGCGCATCAGCCGCTGGAACCAGGAGCTGGCCTCGGACCGCTACGCCGAGCTGCGCCAGCAGGTGAACCAGCTGTACCGCGACAGCGAGGACCTGCGCGGTGCCATCGAGGCGACCATCGGCGTGTTTATCGAGCGTTTGCGATTGCGCGATCCCGAGGCGGACCTGGAGCGCGCCGCCGCCCAGTGCCGCGAGTACATCCTCGAGGAGGTGCCGATCATCCTGCCGCAGTGGGCCGAGGAGGGGTACGACTACGTGATCTACCCGCAGCAGATGACCGATGCCATGGCCACCGCCCGGCGCCTGCTGGTCGAGCCGCACGCGCCGGAGCGGGTGCACTGGCTGCCATTGAAGTTCAAGAAGCGCGGCATCCCGATTCCCTTCACCTTGCCAGGGGCGGTGCACCCGGCCTGGGCCGCCAGCGCCATCGCCATCTGAATTGCTGCAACCCCGGCCCCACGCCACACGGACGACGGCCTTCATACTGAAATTCGGAACAGGAGTTTCCATGGGCGTTTTTGCGCAACAGCAACGCAAATGGTGGGCTTTGCTCGGCGTGAGCATTGCCAGTTTTCTCGGCTGCGTCGACTTCACCATCGTCAACACCGCGCTGCCGGCGCTGCAGGCCGACCTCGGCGCCTCGGTGGACAGCCTGCAGTGGGTGATCAACGGTTTCATCCTGGCGCTGTCCAGCGCCATGGTGCTGGTCGGCCGGCTGGCCGACCTGACAGGCCGCCGACGGGTACTGGGCATCGGGCTGGGCGTGTTCGGGCTGGCCTCGCTGGCGGCGGGGCTGGCCAGTGGCATCGACACCCTGGTGGCCGCCCGAGTCGCCCAGGGCCTGGCCTGCGCGGTGTTGTACACCGCGTCGGGGGCGATCGTCGCGGCCACCTTCGCCAGCGAGGAGCAGGGCAAGGCCTTCGGCGTGCTGTTCGGCGTCAATGGCATTGGTCTTGCCGCGGGGCCGGTGCTGGGCGGGCTGATCACCAGCGCCTTCGGCTGGCAGTGGATCTTCCTGGTCAACGTGCCGTTCGTGCTGCTGAGCCTGGCGATCATCGCCGTGGCGGCGGACGAGTCGCGGGCCGGCGAGGAGGGCGCGCGGCTCGACTGGCTGGGTGCGGTGCTGTTGCTGGTGGGCTTGCCAAGCCTGGTGCTGGTGATCGTCCAGGGTGCTGCCTGGGGTTGGACTTCGGCCACTACCCTGGGCCTTGCGACGGTGGCGTTGTTTGCCTTGCTGGCCTTCGTCGCGGTCGAGTTGCGGGTCGAGGCGCCGATCATCGACCTGCGCCTGTTCGCCAACCGCCGCTTCGTCGCGGCGGTCACCGCCAGCTTCGGCCTGGCGGTGTTCTACTGCGTGGCGTTCTTCGTGATGCCGCTGTACCTGGCGTTGATCCGTGGCGAGAGCGTGCAGGCCAGCGGCCTGCTGTTGCTGCCGACGACGCTCGGGGTGGCGCTGTTGTCGCCGTTGGTGGGGCGTCTGGTGGATCGCAAGGGCCCGGCGCTGCTGGTGCAGGCCGGGTTGCTGCTGTTCGTGCTGTCCGCCGTGCTGCAGGCGGCATTTGGCGAGCACACCTCACTGTTGCATCTGTTGGGCGCATTCGCCGTGATGGGGCTGGGTTGGGCCTGCATCCTCGGGCCTTCGACGGTACTGGGGATTTCCTCGGTGCCGCAGCAGGTGAGTTCGGTGGCCATGGGCTCGCTGATGACCCTGCACAACGTCGGCGGTGGGCTCGGGCTGGCGGTGGGAGTCGGGTTGTACCGGGCGGTGGCCACCGATACGTTGTCCGCCGCCAGCGGCGTGCCCGCGCAGACCGACTGGCTGGCCCGGGCGGCGGCGGCGCCGGAGCAGGGGGCGGCTTTGTTGGGCGAGCACCTGGGGCAGGGCGGCGATGTGCTGCAGAGCTGGGTGCATGCCGCATTCCTCGATGGTTACCAGGCGCTGATGGTGTTCCTTGCGGTCAGCCTGTTGCTGGTCTGGGGTGGCGTGACCTTGCTGCTGCGAGCGAAGCAGGCAAGCGTACCCGCCCAGGAGCCCAGCCATGGCAAGGCGTGACGGCCGCCTGCGGCTGGGCGCCTTTCTCTCCGGCTCCGGTGCTCACGCCGGCAGCTGGCGACACCCGCAGGCCGACGCCGACGCCTCGATCAACTTCGAGCGCTACCGGCAGTACGCCCAGACCCTGGAGCGCGGGCGTTTCGACGCGCTGTTTCTCAACGACAATGTCGCCGTCGGCGAACTGGACCCACGGGTGCTGCGCAGCAGCGCCTACAGCCTGCGCTGGGACCCGCTGACCCTGCTGCCGGCGCTGGCGGTGGTGACCCGTCACATCGGCCTGATCGCCACCGCCAACACCAGTTTCAACGAGCCCTACAACATCGCCCGCAGCTTCGCTTCCCTCGATCACCTGTCCGCTGGACGCGCCGGCTGGAACCTGGTCACCGCGCTGATCGGTGGCGAGAACTTCAACCAGGCGGCGCACCTGCCCCATGCCGATCGCTATGCCCGCGCCGAGGAGTTCTTCGACGTGGTCACCGGGCTCTGGGACAGCTGGGCAGACGACGCCTTCCCGCTGGACAAGGCCTCCGGCACCTGGCTGGAGCCCGCGCGCATGCGGCTGCTCGATCACCAAGGCGAACATTACCGCGTACGGGGCCCGTTGAATGCTCCACGACCCGTGCAAGGCTGGCCGGTGATCGCCCAGGCCGGTTCCTCACAGGCCGGCCGGGCGCTGGCGGCACGCAGCGCCGAGCTGGTGTTCACCGCCCAGCAGACCTTGAGCGAGGGTCGGGCGTTCTACGCCGACATGCACCAGCGCCTGGCCCTGGCCGGGCGGGCGCCGGAGTCGTTGCTGGTGTTTCCGGGCCTGGCGCCGGTGGTGGGGCGCACGACCAGTGAAGCCCAGGAGAAGCACGAGCAACTGCAGGCGCTGGTGGATCCAGAGGCGGCGCTCAAGGCGTTGTCGTTCCTGCTGGACATTGGCATCGACCTGGAGCGGCTGCCGGCGGATGCCCCGGTGGTGCTGCCGGAGCCGTTGCCGCTGACTGAGCGGCACCAGAGCCGCCAGCAGTTGGTGATGGACCTGATCCGCCGCGAACGGCCCACCGCCAGGCAGTTGCTGGCCAGGCTCGGCGCGGGCGGGCACCGGCTGCTGGTGGGCACGCCAAGGCAGATCGTCGAGGAGATGGCCTGCTGGTTCGAGGAAGGGGCGGCGGATGGCTTCAACCTGCTGTTCACCCACATGCCGGGTGGGCTGGATGACTTTGTCGGGCAGGTGGTGCCCGAGTTGCAGCGGCTGGGGTTGTTCCGGCGTGAGTATGAGGGGCTTACGTTGCGGGAGAATCTGGGGTTGCGGTATGTGCCCAATCGCCATTTTTCGAACTGAGCATGGCAGCTGTGGGAGCGGGCTTGCCCCGCGATGGCGTCATTAGCGAACTGACGCTATCGCGGGGCAAGCCCGCTCCCACGAATACCTGTACTGACCCGGAGGGGCAGCTCAACCCCGCTGATCGAAGAAATGCCCCATCAGCTGCAACAACGGCCGCCGCCGGTTCTTCACGGCGAACTCCCACTCATGGGTCTGCGACGGCGCATGGCCGACCTCATGTTCGCTCAGCAGCTTCTGCACCTGGGCCAACCGGTACCACGGCACCGAGGGGAAGGCGTGGTGGACGATGTGCAGGTTGAAGTTGAGGATCACATAGCGCGACCACAGCGGCAGGTCCTTGCAGTCGTGGGACACCCCGTCCTGCTCCCAGAACTGCAGGCGGTCGGCGTCCCGCGCAAGCAACGGCGCCTCGGCATGGTGAGGCAGGTTGAGCAGCTCGACCATGAAGAACAGGAATACCCAGGTGATCCCGTAGAACAGCACCAGGTCCAGCAGGTGCCCCAGGCTCCAGGCCAGCACCGCCGCCGCCAGATAACCGGCCAGGTACAGGCGGGCGAAGCGGATCTCCTTGAGAATCCTCGGCGAACTGTCGCCCTTGGCCCGGGCAATGAATGGCGCGCGCCAGTTGAGCAGGAAATGGTTGGCGGCGATCATCGGGATCCAGTGCTTCCAGACGAACTCCAGGGTGCGCTCCTGTTTTTTCGTCATCACCGAGAAGCGCTCGATCATGCCGCGGTTCTCCGGGTCGTTCACCGGGTGCGCGGTCCAGGTGTGGTGGGCCATGTGGAAGCGCCGGCGGACCAGGAACGGCAAGGCGATCAGCCAGCCGTCGCAGTGGCCGATGAAGTCGTTGAGCCGGCGGTTGGCCGAGGCGGCGCCGTGGGTCGCCTCGTGCATGATCAGGTAGAGCTGCACGGTAGCCAGGCCGGCCAGCGCCAGTCCCAGCAACTGCAAGGCGGAGGAGTCGGCGAGCCACAGGTTCCAGGCCACCGCCAACAACAGCAGGTCGGCGACCCAGAGCATCACGGTCCAGGGTTCCCGGGCGCCGTCGGGGATCTGTTTTCTTACACTAAGCCATTGGTCCTTGGTCACTTGCAAAAACTCCGATCGGTTAGCTGGCGGCCCGGGAAGCCGGGGCTGCGGGAATGCTGCAGAGGTTGTTGGCCAGGTGCGCGTAGGCCAGGTCGAAACGGGCGATGTCGTCGTCGAAACCATGGCTGCGCGGGGCCACGGCGAAGTCCTGGAACACCAGCTGGAGGCAGTCGTAGCGGCTGCCGTTCTCCAGGTGCCAGGCCGGCAGGTAGGCGGTGATGGCAAAGCCCAGGCGACGCAGGCTGGCCAGCAGCTCCAGCTTGTCTGCCAGGATCAGCAGGCTGACGTACTCGGCCTGCGCATGCTGGCGCAGCAGCGCGCCCAGCTCGGCCAGCACGGCCTGGGTCGACGGGTAACGGCCACACTGGCCCGACAGCATCAGCGCGCCGGCCTGGGGATCGTGGCTGTAGCTGAGCTGGCCATGACGTTCGGCGCCGGTGGGACCGCTGAGGAAGGTGTCCGGGTAGTTGCCGGGGGTGACGGCGAGCTGCAGGGCGGGGTAGAGCAGGCGGCGGACGAAGTCGGCGGCGCGGGTGGTCACGTACCAGGGCGCGACATGCACAAAGCCGGCCTGGGGCACCGGGTGGATGGCGGTCAGGTGATACTCGCGCAGGCCGTCGACCTTGTCCGGACCGCCGTCGTGCCCCACCAGCACCGCGGGGCGGATCTTCTTCATGACGCCGTGGCTGGCGATGTTGCGGGTGATGTAGAAGCCCAGCTCCAGGGGCTCGGGCCGGTGGGTCTCGAAGCCCAGGCGCACCAGGCTGGAAATGGCGCCGGTCCTGCGCGCATCGGGGTGGATCACCCCGTGGCAGACTTCCCACGAGCGATTCCAGGGGCGGCGGGCGATGCAGCAGCATCCGAGCAGTAGGCCTTGGGCCTCGGCGACGAACCACTGCTGTTGCCCGCTGCCGAGCGAGTGGCGGATATAGTCCGGGCTCTGGCAAGGGTGGGTGGTCTGCCCATAGACCTGCTGGAACAGCGCGGCGAGGGCTTCGATATCGGCGGGGCTGGCCGAGCGATAGCGCAGTGTTTCGGTTTCCGGCAACGGCGCAACGGCCGTTTGCGGCGAACGGGTCGCAGTCATGACGCACCTTTTGTCTTTATTGAAGGCGAACGAAGGCAGTGACCGCCCAGGGCAGGTCACGGGCACGTGGCGGGGCTGGGGTCAGTGACGGGGATGTCGTCGCAGGTCGGCGCGGCGGGGCGATTCGTATAGAGGGTGAGGCGAGGGGGCGTCATCCGTGAGCATGGCCATCATGCGACTCCTGTACATGGAGGGTTCTTGTCCAAGGCCAGCGCAAATCCTTGGCGCTGGCAGGAAAGGGACTATAGAGCCACGCAGGGGGCCGTCAAACGGGTATCGGCAGGAAGCGGCAACGCGTTGCGTAGGCAAGGTGCCGAGGCGGCGAGCAGGCCCGCCCCCTGTTTTTCGGCACGTCAGGTCCCGGAGCAGTGCGTTGTAGGAAAAGGCTTACATGTAAATGGTTGTAATGACGACCAGGCGTTCAGATATCGCTGTCCTTGAGGCGGGCAAGGCCGCTGTCGCGTGCGGGTCTGGCATGGCCCGGCAGTGGTTCCGACCGGGGTTGCCCTGCCGTGCTGTAGACCCGGGTACGACTGCCCAGACCCTCCACCAGGGGCGCCTGCAGCGGGTTTCGGGTGCGGGCCTTGAGGTCGGCGATCACCTCGTCGAGCAGCGCGTCGATCTGCGTGCTGTCCTGGTGGTGGGCGGTGGTGATCAGGTGCGCGGTGTCGCCCGAGGTGGCCAGGCAATGGCGTTTCCACACGCTGGCCGAGGGGCAGGGGAACACCACGGTGATCGAGTTGGGGTTGCGCCAGGCCTCGATGCCGGCCGCCCGCAGCCGGTCCACCGCATGCTGGGCCAGGTCCAGGCAGCGCTGGATGCGTGCGCGCCAGTCGTCCAGCGACCGGCTGCACAGGGCGGCCCACATCATCAGTGGCGTGTGGCCGTTGCGCGAACCGCTGATGGTCTGGTCGCGGGCGCTGATGTAGTCGATTTCCACCGAGATGCGCTCGACGTTGCCGCGCCGGGCCACGACGATGCCGCAGGGCATCGGCGAGCCGATCATCTTGTGCCCGGAGACGCAGATCGAGTCGATGCCGTCGGCGAACGAGTAGGGCTCGGGGGCGTCGACGAAGGGCAGGATCATGCCGCTCAGGGCCGCGTCGGCATGCAGGTAGTAGTCCTCGCGGCGGATGCCGGCCCGGGCCAGGCGCTGCTGGATGGTGGCGATGTTGTCGGTGGCGCCGCGCAGGGTGGTGCCGAGGTTGGCAAAGATGATCGGGTGGCGTTCACCGTCGGCCGCGATCCGCGCGACCAGGTCGTCATAGTCCATCTCGCCGTTGGCCTGGGACTCCACCACCTGGGCCTTGATGCGTAGCAGGCGGACGATCTTGGCCACCGAGTAGTGGGTGTCCTTGGAGTAGTAGAGGGTGGCGTCGGGAAACAGCTCGCGGGCCAGGTAGCAGCCGAACATGTTGCCTTCGGTGCCGCCATTGGTGACATAGCCCCAGCTGTCCTCGAACGGGATGTGAAACAGCTCGGCGAAGAAGCGCATCACCTCGCGCTCGAAGTCGAATGAGTTGAGCAGGTAGTTGCTGGGCTCGTTCCAGTCGCCGCAGTTGTTGATGGAAAAGCGCATGAAGCGGTGCAGCAGGCTGTAGTCGAAGTCGGCCGACTCGGGGTAGCCGACATTGAAGTACTGGTGGGTAAGGCAGTACTGCCAGAAGGCCTCGAGGCGCTTGTGGTTGGCGGGTGAGAATGTCATGTCCAGCTCCATGGTGCGCGCTCGACCGGCCAGGGCCGAGCGCGGTGCGGGTGAAAGTCCTTGTCAATGCCGCATCAGGCTCAGGCGGCCAGGGTGGCGCCGCCGTCGACCACGATATCCTGCAGGGTCACGTGCCCGGCCTGCTCGGAGGCCAGGAACAGCACCACCTGGGCGATGTCGTCGGGCGTGGCGATCTTGCCCAGCGGCACGCCGAGCTTGAACTGCCCGGGCAGGCCGTCGACCAGCTGGCGCTCGCCCGCCGGGTCGCCGAGCATGCCGGCGAGCATCGGCGTGCGCGTCGAGCCCGGCGACACCACGTTGCAGCGCACGCCGTAGGGCGCCAGCTCCAGGCCCACGCAGTGGCTGAGGCTGACCAGCGCGGCCTTGGAGGCGCAGTAGGCGGCCATGTTCAGGCGCGGCACGTGGGCGGCGTTGGAGGCGACGTTGATGATGGCGCCGCGGCGTTGGCGACGGAACACCGGGGTCCACTGGCGCATCAGGTAGAACGGCGCACTCACGTTGACATCCAGGCAGCGCTGCCAGTCCTCGCAGGACACCTCGTCGCTGCGCCCCAGGCGCAGCACGCCGGCGACATTGACCAGCACGTCGAGGTACTGCGCCTGCTCCTTGAGGCGGTCGCAGACCCGCTGCACGTCGGCCGGGTCGGTCAGGTCGACATGCAGCAGCGCGAACGGCACGTCGGCCTCCTCGCAGTCCAGGCCGATGACCTCGGCGCCTTCCTCGAGAAACTGCTGCGCCACACAGCGACCGATGCCGCTGGCGGCGCCGGTGACCAGCACGCGCCGGCCGGTGAAACGGGCCATGGCCATCATGCGGCCCCCCGCGCTTGCACCAGCGACCACCAGCCGTCCAGGGTCGGCGCGTTGGCCAGCTCCTCGAAGCTGACGGCGATGCCGCGCTGCTTGAGCTCGGCGGCCAGCTTCATCACCTGCAGCGAGTCCAGGCCGTAGAAGATCAGGCTTTCCTGCGGGTCGAGGTCGCTGTCGTCCTCGATCATCTGGCGCACCCGGCCATGCAGCCAGTCGCGGGTGGTCTCGCCCGCGGGTTGGGTCAGCAGGGCGGCAGTGTCGGTCACATGGCCGCAGCGGGTGGCCACGTACTTCAGGGCCAGGCGGTGCTCCTCCTCGGAGAAGTCGGCCACCGCGTCACCCACCAGGAACGCCTGGATATCGTTCATGAAGGCGTCGGCGGCGGTGATCATGCAGCCGATATGGGCGTAAACGCCGCCGATCAGCAACTGGTCGCGCTGCCAGCCGCGCATGCGCTCAAGCAGGTCGGAGCGCTGGAAGGCGCTGTAGCGCCACTTGGTCAGCACCGTGTCGCCCGCTTGCGGCGCCAGGGCGTCGATGATCGGTTGCTGCTCGGGGCTGGCCGCCGGCAGGCCCGGGCCCCACATGGCGTTGAGCAGGGCGCGGTCCTCGGGCGGCTGTTCATGGGGCTGGGCGGTGTAGACCACCGGAATGCCTTGCTCGCGGGCCCACAGGATCAGCCGCGACAGGTTGTCCACCAGGGCGGTGAGTAGGGCGCCGTCGGGCTGGTAGAAGCGCAGGAAGTAGCGCTGCATGTCGTGGATCAGCAGCACGGCCCGGGCCGGATCGGGTTGCCACTGGGTCTTGTTGGCCGGGTAGCTGGCCCGCTGTGGCATGGCATAGTCATGGATGGTTGGAATGGTCATGTCGGGTCCTTGGACGGTCAGGCGGTCGGGGCGACGGCGAGCAGCGCGCGCAGTTGCTTCTTGTCGATCTTGCCCACCGCGGTCAGCGGCATGGCGTCGATCAGCCGGATCCGGTCCGGGAGCTTGTATTCGGCGATGCCCAGGCCCATCAGGTGGCGGCGCACGGCAATCGGCTTGAGCTGTGGGTTGTGCGAGACGATGAAGGCGCAGCTCTTTTCGCCGAGCAGGTCGTCGGGCAGCGCCACCAGGGCGGCGTGGGTCACGTCCGGGTGCATGACGATCAGGTTCTCGATCTCCTCCGAAGCGACCTTCTCGCCGCCGCGGTTGATCTGGTCCTTGACCCGCCCGACCACCCGCAGGTTGCCGTCGGCGCTGCGCTGGACGATGTCGCCGGAGTGGTAGAAGCCGTCCTGGTCGAACACCTGGGCGTTGTGCTCGGGGCTCTTGTAGTAGCCACAGAAGGTATAGGGGCCACGGGTGGCGAGCATGCCTGGCTCGCCGTCGGCGACTGGCTGGCCCTGCTCGTCGAGGATGCGCACTTCGTCCAGCTCGCTGATCGGCCGGCCCTGGGTGGTGAACACCTGTTCATCGCTGTCGTCCAGGCGGGTGTAGTTGACCAGGCCCTCGGCCATGCCGAACACCTGTTGCAGGCGGCAGCCCAATACCTCGGGGACCTGGCGGGCCAGGGCCTCGGCGAAGCTGGCGCCGCCGACCTGCAGCAGGCGCAGGCTGCGCAGCTTGGCCGCGTGCCCGGGCGCGGCCTGCAGCCACAGGGCCACGGCGCTGGGCACCAGGGCGGCCATGGTCACGGCATGGCGTTCGATCAGGGCGAAGCAGTTGAGCGGCTCCGGATTGGCCGCCATGACGATGCAGCCACCGGCATGCAGCACGCCCAGGCCGCCGGGGGAGCTGAGGGTGTAGTTGTGCGCGGCGGGCAGGGCGCAGAGAAAGCGCGTGGCGCTGTCCAGGGCGCAGATCTGCGCGCTGGCCCGCACGCTGTAGGCGTAGTCGTTGTGGGTGCGCGGGATCAGCTTGGGGGTGCCGGTGCTGCCGCCGGACAGCTGGAACAGCGCCACCTCGCCAGCGGGGCTGGGCGCGTAGTGGGTGCCGCGCACATCGGCGCTGGCGCTCCATTCGTCGAGGGCATCGAGCATCAGTGTCAACTTTGGACGCAGGCCTTCCCTGGCCAGGTCGTCGAGGAACGCGTCGTTGCGGAACACTTCATGCTCGGCCGAGGCGATCAGCAGGGCGGGGTGGATCTGCCGGGCGAAGGCGCCCAGCTCGTGCTGGCGGTGGCTGTAGAGCGCGTTTACCGGGGCGATGCCGGCCTTGAACAGGGCAAACAGCACGATGTAGAACTCGGCGACGTTGGGCAACTGCACCAGTGCCGTGTCGCCCTGGCCCAGGCCGTGGGCGGCCAGGCGCGAGGCCAGGTTGGAGGCGCGCCGGTCCAGTTCGCCGTAGCTGATGCGGCGTTCGCCGCAGAGGATCGCCGGGGCCTGTGGCTGCGCGGCGGCGCGCTCGATCAGCAGTTGGCTGAGCGGCTGTTCGTTCCAGTAGCCGGCGGCGCGATAGCGCTGCGCCCGGTCCGCGGGCCAGGGGGTGAATTCGATGGTCATGGGAATCTCGGAAAGCGGATTTGAGGTCAATGGTCCAGGCCGCAGGCACGCAGCATGGTGCCGAGCTTGGTCTGCACTTCGTTCCATTCGGTGTCGGGGCTGGAGGCCTCGACGATGCCGGCGCCGGCGAACAGGCGCACGCGCTGGCCGCTGAAGGTGCCGCAGCGGATGGTCACCACCCACTCGCCGTTGCCCTGGGCGTCGCACCAACCAACCATGCCGGTGAACAGGCCGCGCTCGAAGGGTTCGACGAAGCGGATCAGCTGGCGGGCCCGCTCGGTGGGGTAGCCGCACACGGCGGGGGTCGGGTGCAGGCGGCAGGCCAGTTGCAGGGCGTCGATATCGGCCGTGGCCAGTTCGCCCTCGATGCGGGTGGACAGGTGCCACAGCGCGGCGGTGCTGATCAGCGACGGCCGCTCGGGGACCTGCAGGCGGCTGCACAGTTCGCCGACGCGCTGGGCGATGTCCTCGGTGACCAGGCGGTGCTCGTAGTGGTCCTTCTCCGACGCCGCCAGCCATTGCGCATTGGCGCGGTCGGCCTCGGGGTCGGCCATGCGCCGCACCGAGCCGGCCAGCGGGTTGCTGACGAACGCCGTGCCTTGCTTGTGCACCAGCAGCTCCGGGCTCACCCCCAGCAGGGTGGCGCCATCGGCCAGGGGCACGCGGAAGTGGTAGCCCTCGCGGTTCAGCGCCTTGAGGTTGGCCTGCACCTGTGCCGGGTCCACGGGCGCGGCGAAGTGCAGTTCACGCTGCACCGAGAGCACGGCCTTGCGCACATCGCTGTGCTGGAAGTTGACGATGGCATGGCGCACGGCGCGCTTGAAACCGTGTTCGTCGGGGATGTTGGCCTGGCTGAGCAGCGCCGGCAGCGCGCCGGCCTGGGCGGGCGCCGCGGTGCGTTGCTGCCAGGCATAGGCCTGGGGAACGTACAGACTGGATGCCTGAGTGGTGTCGAAGGGGATGGCGCCGACCACGATCGGGTTGTCCTGCCCGGCCTGGCGGGCGCGTTCGAAGGCCTGGTCGATGCTGCGCCGCAGCGCGCCGCCGGCCAGGTGGCTGCCGTGGGCTGGGGTGTCGATCCGCTCGCGCAGGCCGCTGACGCTCAGCTCGCGGTCGCCGGATGTGAATGAAAAACTCGAGTCCTCTTGGCTGAGCGGCACGGTGTCCCTGTCTTGCAAACGCAGGGTGCCTGTCTTCATGGGTAGCCTCCTTGGCCGATGGGTGAGAAAGAAAACCTTGAAATATAATCATTCTCGTTAGTAAATATGAGGACGCGAAACACATGGATTTGTCAACCACGCGGGTAAGCGATGAGAGAGTTAACTTCGATGCAGGCCGCCTGTTGGATCGGGCGGGATGCACATGCGGCACTGGGTGGCGTCAGCGCGCACCTGTATGCCGAGTTCGATGGCCAGGCCATCGATGTGGCGCGCCTTGCGGGCGCACTTGAGGGGCTGTACCGGGCACATCCGATGCTCAGGCTGCGCATCGACGGGCAGGGGCGGCAGAGCATCGACGAGACGCTGCGCGCCCAGCTGGAACTGGAGGATTTCAGTGATCTGGACGGTCCAGCCGTGGAGCGGCGCCTGCTGGAGAAACGTCGCCAGTGGAGCCACCAGCGCCTGGACCTGGGCGCTGGCCAGGGTGCACGCTTCGGCCTGAGCCTGCTGCCGGGCAATGCCACCCGGCTGCACGTGGACACCGACATGATCGCGGTGGATCCGTCGAGCTTCCGGGTGCTGATGGAAGACCTGGCCCGGCTGTACGACACCCCTGAAACCATGCTGCCGAGCACGCCGAGCTACTTCGACTGGCTGGACCAGGCGCGTGCCGATGCCGACCTGCGCGATGCTCGCAGCCGCGACCGCGCCTGGTGGCGGGCACGCCTGGCGCAGATCGCCCCGGCGCCGACGTTGCCCTTGCTTGCCCCGGGCCCTGCACGCAGCGAGCGCTTTGCCACCCGCCTCGAACCCGACCAGTACCGCGCCTTGCAGCAGGCGGCGCGGGTGCAGCGGATCACCTCGTCGGCGTTGCTGCTCGGGCTGTTTGCCACCGCCCTGGGCGAGCACACCGGTGATCGGCGTCTGCGCCTGAACGTCCCGGTGTTCTGGCGCGAGCCGGTGCTGGAACCGGTGCAGCGCATCGTCGGCGAGTTCGCCAACCTGGTGCTGGTCGATGTCGATTTCACCGGTGCAGGTAGCCTGGCCGTACTGTGCCAGAACTTGCACCGACAACTGGTGGAACGCCTGGCGCACAGCACCTATCCAGGCGTGGATCTGATGCGCGACCTGTCTCGCCATCACGGCACGCCGCAACTGGCGCCGGTGGTGTTCACCGCAGGGCTGGACCTGCCCGGTGGCGAGCTGTTCTCCGAGCGCGTGGGCCGGGTGTTCGGGCCGATGGACTGGGTGATCTCCCAGGGTCCGCAGGTGGCGCTGGATGCGCAGGTGGCCCAGGTCGATGGCGGCTTGCTGGTCAACTGGGATGTGCGCCTGGACGCACTGCCAGCGGATTGGGTCCAGGCACTGTTCGAGCGCTTCATTGCCCTGGCCGTCGCGGTGGCTGCCGACACGGGCGCCCTGCACCAGCCTTTGACGATCGCGGCCAGCCGGGATCGCCCCTTGAATGCCCTGCAGCAGGCCTACCTGCTGGGGCGTGGCGAGCATCTGCCGCTGGGCGGCGTGGCCATGCAGGAGTTCCGTGAGTACCGCGGGCGCATGGACCTGGCGCTGCTGCGCAGCCGCCTCACGGACATGGTGCGTCGCCACGACGGCCTGCGCACCCGCATCGACGCCCAGGCACTGACCCAGTCGTTGAGCGACCAGGTGCAGGTCAACCTGGAGGTGATCGACCTGCACGCCTTGACGGCCGAGCAGGCCCAGGCGCAGCTCGAGGTCCGCCGCGAGGTTTATGCCCATGAGCTATTCGACCTGGCCGGGCCGCCCTGGAATGTCACCGCCTTCCAGTTGCCGCAGGGTGAGCTGGTGGTGTTCGTGCGCTTCGATGCGCTGATCCTCGATGGACGCTCCATCGCCACCCTGATGGTCGAGCTGTTCGACGGGCATTGCCAGCCGCTGACCGCCAGCGAGCCGACGGCGGCTGTCGTCGACCGGAGCGAGGTGCGCAAGGCCGATGCCGAGTATTGGAAGTCAAAGCTGGCCGAGGTCGATGGCGCGCCACGGCTGCCGTGGCGCTGCGCCCTGGACAAGGTCGGCGTGGCGCGATACGCACGCCAGCGCCAGGTGATCCCGGCGCCGGTGTTCAAGGCGTTGAGCCGCGCCGGTGCGCGTAAGGGGCTGTTCAAGAACTCGACGATCATGGCCGTGGTGCTGGAAGTGCTCGACCACTGGCTCGACGAGGGCAGCCTGTGCGTGGCGGTGCCGGTGGCGCCACCCCAGGACGGCGCGTTCGCCAACCGTTCCAGCTTCATCGCCCTCGACTGGCAACACAAACTGCCCACGCTCGCCGAGCGCGCCAAGCGCCTGCAGGCCGATGTGCTGGAGGGCCTGCAGCACCTGGCGTTCTCCGGCGTGGACCTGGCGCGCCTGCTGTACGACAGCAACGGCCCGGGCCCGGCACTGCCGGTGGTGCTGACCAATGGCCTGTCCTGGCCGGTGGGCGCGGTCGATGCTCCGATGACCTTGAGCGCGGGCCTGACCCAGACGCCCCAGGTGGCCATGGACATCCGTTTCTGCAACACCGCCGAAGGAGGGTTGGCATTCGAGATCGACTATGCCCGCGAAGCGGTCGATGGCCGCTGGGTCGGGCAGTTGCTCGCGGCCTTTGGCCAGGCGGTGGCGCAACTGGCCGGGCAGGGCGCGTTCGAAGTCCAGGCACGGCAGTTCATCGACCTTGACCACTACCGCCTGAACAGCAGCGAGGCGCAGGCCGAACCTGTCGATTTCCTCGGGCGCATCGCCCACAACCTGTTCGGCCCGGACAGCGGACGCATCGCCTTGCTGCACGGCGAGCGGCGGATCAGCTACGCCGAACTGGGCGAGGGTGTCGCCCGTATCGTCCAGGCTTTCAAGGCCCGGGGCCTGCAGCCTGGCCAAGTGGTCGCGATCTGCCTGCCGCGCGGCCCTGAGCACAGCATGACGACCCTGGCCTGCGCCCTGAGCGGGCTGGTCTGGGTGCCGATCGACGCGGCGGCGCCCGAGGAGCGCCTGCGCTACCTGCTGGACAACTGCCAGCCGGCGCTGGTGGTCGACAGCGCCGCGCCACTGCTGGCCAGCCCGCCGGCCGTCCTGGACCTGACGGGCCTGGCGGCGTTGTCGGCCAGCAGCGCGCCGGCCTACTACCTCTATACCTCCGGCACCACCGGCAAGCCCAAGTGCGTGGTGCTGAACAACCGCGCCACGGCCAACGTCATCGGCAGCACCCTGGCGCAGTGGCAGGTCAGCCGCGATGACGTGTTCATCTCGGTGACCCCGCTGCACCACGACATGTCGGTGTTCGACGTGTTCGGCAGCCTTTGCGCCGGAGCGGCGCTGGTGCTGCCCGAGCCCGGCGAGGAAAAGGACGCGTTGCGCTGGAACCAGCTGGTCAGGCAGCACGGTGTGAGCCTGTGGTGCTCGGTGCCGGCCATTCTCGAAATGCTCCTGGCCTGCCGCCAGGGCGATGGTCTGCGGAGCCTGCGCCTGCTGGCCCAGGGTGGCGACTACATCAAGCCGGCGGTGATCGCCGAGCTGCGCGAGCAGTTGCCGGCGGCACGCCTGGTGTCCCTGGGCGGGCCGACCGAGACCACCATCTGGAGCATCTGGCACGAGATCGGCGACCAGGACCGCGCCAGGGTGCCCTATGGACGCCCATTGCCGGGCAACCGCTACTGGCTGCTGGACGAGCACGGCGAGCATTGCCCGCAGGGCGTCGCCGGGCGTATCCACACCAGTGGGGTGGGCCTGGCCCTGGGCTACCTGCAGGACGGCGAACTGGTGCAGAACGACTTCGTCAACGTGCTCGACGAGCACGGCGCGCTGGTACGGGCCTTCCGTACCGGCGATCGAGGTCGCTACCGCGAGGACGGCGTGCTGCTGTTCGACAGCCGGGTCAATGGCTACGTGAAGGTGCGCGGCGTGCGCGTGTCGCTGCCGGACATCGAGATCGAGCTGATCCGCCATCCGGCGGTGCAGCAGGTGCTGGTGGTGGACTACGGCGACACGCAACAGGGCGAGGCCTGCATCGGCGCGCTCTATGTGCGGCGCCACGGCGCGCCACCCGGCGCCGTGGCGTTGCGCGAGCATGCCCGGGCGTTGCTGGCGCAGTCCCACGTGCCCACGCGCTTCATCGAGGTAGCCGAGTTACCGTTGACGGCCAACGGCAAGCCGGACCGCCGCCGCGCCCGCACGTTGCTGGAAGGCCAAACCGAGCAGGCGCCGGCGCCGGCACCGACGCCCAGTGACCCGCAGCGTTGCGCCCAGGTGCTGGCGATCTATCAGCAGGTGCTCGGCGTCACGCAGCCGGCCCTGGACTTCCTCGCCATGGGCCTGCGCCCGCAGCACCTCAAACCCCTGGCCGCACGCCTGGGCGAGGCCTTCGCGGTGCGCTTGTCGCCCGCACAGTTGCTGGCGTGCCGCACGGTCGAAGACGTCGAGCGCCTGCTCGCCGCCACGCCTGCCTGAATCAACCGCCCTGGGCCGCACCCAGGGCGCCATCCGTAGTTTTTGGGAAATCATCGAGCATATGGACATCGCAACCCTAGACATCGCCGGCATCGGCGTCGGACCGTTCAACCTGGGCCTGGCCGCGCTGCTGTCGCGCCACCCGGACCTGCGCTGCGCGTTCCTCGAGCGCAAGGCGGAATTTCGCTGGCACGAGGGCCTGCTGCTACCGGGCACCACCTTGCAGGTGCCGTTCCTCGCGGATCTTGTGACCCTGGCCGACCCGTGCCACCCGTTGAGCTACCTCAACTACCTGCACCAGCACGACCGCTTGTTCCAGTTCTACTACTACGATCACTTCCAGGTGCCCCGGCGCGAATACGATCACTATTGCCGCTGGGCCGCGCGCCAGCTGCCGGCCTGCCACTTCGGCGAGGAGGTCACCGGGGTGCGTTACGATGGCGACAGCGAGCGCTTCGTCATCGACAGCGTGTCGGTGTCGGGCCTGGAGCGGCGCTACAGCAGCCGTGACCTGGCCATCGGCGTCGGCACCCGGCCGTGGCTGCCGGCCTGGGCGCGCGCGCGCAGCCAGGCGCCGATGCTGCACTCGGCGGAGTTCGGCAAGCGCCAGGGCGAACTGGAGCAGTGCCGGCGCGTGGTGGTGGTCGGCTCCGGGCAGAGCGCGGCGGAGTGCGTGCTGGCCCTGTTCAATGCGCTGACGCCGGAGCAGGTGGAGGCGGGGGCGTCGATCCACTGGATCACCCGTTCAGGGGGCTTCCATCCCATGGAATACTCCAAGCTTGGCCAGGAGTGCTTCACCCCGGCCTACATGAACTACTTCCACACCCTGGACCGCGACAAGCGCCGCGAGATCGTCGCCGAGCAGGGCCTGTTGTACAAGGGCATCAGTTTTTCCACCATCGGCGCGATCTACGACCTGATCTACGAGCGCTCCATCGGCGGGCGCGAACCGGGGCTGACGTTGCTGTCCAGCTGCGACGTGGAGACGGTCGAGGACCTGGCCTCGGCGGGCCTGCGCATGACCTTCCGCCACCGCCAGCTGGACCAGCGGGCGACCCTGGAAACCGATGCGATCGTCGCGGCGACCGGCTATGCCCATGCCTGGCCGCAGTGGTTCGAGCAGCTCAAGGGCACGGTGCTGGCCACCGACGCGCATGGTGACTGCATCGTCGGCGAGGATTTCACCGCGCAGCGCTGCGATGGCGGCAGTGGCCGGGTGTTCGTGCAGAACGCGGAGATCTTCCAGCATGGCGTCGGCTCGCCGGACCTGGGGCTGGGGCCGGTGCGCAATGCGGTGATCCTCAACCAGTTGCTGGGCCGGGCGCAGTACCGGGTGCCGCAGCGGTCGTCGTTCCAGCGCTATGGGTTGCCGCAGGACTGAACGATGGGGCTGCTTCGCAGCCCTGATTTAAATCGGACTGCGTGGGAGCGGGCTTGCCCCGCGATCACCGGCGAAGCCGGTGCTGTACTGCATCGCTGGGTAAGCCCGCTCCCACGCTGGTGATGCTTACAACGCCACGTCGCCCAACGCCCGCTGGCCAGCATCCACCTCGGCAAATACCCCAAACGCCGCCGAAATCATCGCGCACAGGCGCTCGACCTGGGCGGCGCTGTAGCGATCGCTGCGGTAGGTGATCACCAGGCGCAGCGAGCGCTGGCCGTCGAACACATCCTCCATGATCTCGAACTGCAGGCCGAACATCGACTCGCTCTTGTCCGGGTCGATCTGCTTGTAGCGGATCGCCTGGCCTGCGGGCGTGCGCAGGGCGCCATTGAGGGCGTTGTTGGCGTGGATCTGCACGTACACATCGAACATCAGCCCCTCGGCGGGCGTCATGCCCAGCGCCTGCTGGATGGTCTCCATGGGCACGTCGGCATAGGCCATCGAGTCGTTGATCATTCGCGTCACATCGCCCAGCAGGTCGCCCAGCGACTGCTCCGGGGCGAACTGTACACGGTGGGCGACCATGGTGGTGAAGTAGCCGACGGTGTCGAAGAACGCCGGATCCGTACGCCCCGAGGCCGAGGTGCCGATCACCAGGTCCGAGAGGTTGCCGAGCTTGTGCAGCGACAGGGCGATGGCGGTGTAGATCACACTGAACAGCGATGACTGGTGCTGCCGGGCACTGGCGCCGAGTTGCTCCAGCACGCCGGGTGCGGGACGCAGCTCCAGCCAGCGGGCGCGGGTGGTCGCCTGGTCGGCGGGCAGCAGCGTGGCATCATCCCAGGCGGGCAGGGCAAGGCCGCGGGTGGCGTCGCGCAGCAGTTCGGTCCAGTACGCCAGGTGGCGCGGGTTCGGGCCCTGGGCACTCTGGGCGAGGGCGAATTCGTGGAAGGTCCGCGCCGCCGCCGGCCATTGTGGCGCTCGATCCTGGGCGCGGGCCAGGTAGGCCTCGGCCAGTTCGGCCATGATCACGTTCAGCGACCACTCGTCGATGGCCATGTGGTGGACCAGGAACGACAGCACCTGGTGGCCGCTGTGCGGGTCACGCAGCAGGCGCAGCCTCAGTGGCAGTTCGCGGGCCAGGTCGAAGCGGTGCTTCGCCTCGCTGGCAAGGCTCGCTCCGGTGCTCTCGGCGCTGTTCCAGAACCACTTGTAGCGGCCCAGCTCGGCCAACGGCACGATGCGCTGGCAGGCGCTGTCGCCTTCGCCATGGTAGGTGGTGCGCAGGCTGGCGTGGCGCTCCAGCAGGTCGCTGAAAGCTTGCTGCAGCAGCGCTTCGTCCACCGGGTCGTGGAAGTCCAGGGCAAAGGGCAGGTTGAAAATGGTGCCGTAGTCGAACGCCGCGCAGGCGCGCCACAACGACGCCTGGGCCAGGGCCATCGGCGCCTGCTGGATATCCCCGGCCTGGTCGCTGGCCTGGCCGGCTTGCCCTTGACTCAGCTTGGCGCGGGTGGCCAGCGCCGACGCGCTGGGCGAGGCGAAGAAATCGCTGAAACGCAGTTCGATACCGTGCTCGCCTTGCAGGCGCCCGATGATCCGGGTGGCCAGCAGTGAGTGGCCGCCCATGTCGAAGAAGTCATCTTCCAGGGTCATGCCAGGCTCCGCCAGTGCCTGGCGGAACGCATCGAGAATGCGTTGCGCGATGTCCGTCGAGGGCGCCTGGGACAGCGGCTCGAGCTGCAGTGGCTGGTCGCCGGCCAGGGCGTCGTATTCAGCGCGGATGCGTTCGAGCAGGGCTTGCGGCGACTGGCGCAGCACCGCATGGCAGAGCAGGCCGAGCGCGGCCTGCTGGTCGCCGGCCAGCAGCAGGGCCTCGAACGGCGGCTGCGTGGTGGAATCCCAGGGCGCCGCCTGGCGCGCTCGCAGCAGGGCGTCCATGCCCTGGGCGGCGCTGCGCTCGATGCGCAGGCACGGGTACCAGCCGGGCTCCTGGGTCTTGTACAGGTCGCCGTCATCGCTGAAGTGGTAGCGGCTGTTCAGGCCCGGCGTGGCCTCGACCACCGCCTGCACGGCCAGGGCCAGCAACGACAGGTCGGCCTGGGGGCCAAGGCGCCAGGCACCCAGTTGCCGGTGCAGCTGCTCGGGTTGCTGCTGCTGGGCGAACCAGGCGAGTTCCTCGTGTTCGTCCAGGGCCTGGGGCGAGGGTGGGGTGGTGTTGCGTTCCAACATAGCTAGCTTCCTGCTGTTCGATCGTTCAAGGCCCGCGTCGGCCTTCACTGCCATCCATGGATCGCGGTGAGTGGCCGCGCAGAGGGGTTGCACCACCGGGGTGCATTGCGTGAATCCCGGGGATTCGTTATGGTGTGAAAGATGCAAATAATTATCATCTAGATTGGCGCACGTCAAAGCAAGCCGTCTGGAATGCACCACGCTCAGGGAGAGGTACCGTGGACAACGGAACGTTCGCGCTTCGTCAGCAGCTGCACCAGCTGTATCAGGATCATCACGGCTGGTTGTGCGACCTGCTGCGGCGCAAGCTCGGCAACTCGGTGGATGCGGCGGACCTGGCCCACGACATCTACCTGCACCTGATGAACAAGGGCCAGGTGCCCAGCGCCGAGCAGTCGCGCTGCCACCTCACGCAGATCGCCAACGGCAAGGTCATCGACCTGTACCGCCGCCGTCAGCGCGAAACCCGCTACCTCGAGGACCACGGCCTGCTGCCCGAGCCACGGGTGCCGTCGGAGGAGGCGCGGGCGCTGGTGGTCGAAGCGTTGGCTGCGATCGACAGCGCCCTGCAGCGGCACTCGCCCAAGGCGCGCCAGGCCCTGTTGCTGTGCCGCCTCGACGGCATGGCCCACCGCGCCATCGCCGACGAGCTGCGGGTCTCGGTGTCCTCGGTGGAAAAGTACATCGCCGCCGGCCTGCGCACTTGCAGGCGCTACCGGCTGGGCGGCGCCTGAGGGCGCGCAGATTTTCTTGCGGGTTTGCCCGCCTCGTGCGGAATACAGGTTGAGAAGGACATGCGGGCAGGGCGCCCCAGGGACGGCCCGGCCCGCGCCTCGTGCTGAAAAGGAGCATTCATGAGTGTTGAACAAGGGGTGGCGGACCCGTCCGCCCGTGGACCGGTCGCCGCGGTGCTTGCGCCGATACGCGGCCGATTGATCGTCGCCGGGTTGCTCGCCGCCCTGGGTGCCATGCTGACCCTGGCGCCGCTGGCGGCCATCGCCGAAGTCGCTCGGCTGGCCCTGGCCGGCGGGCAGGGCCTCGAGCAGGCCTGGCCGGTCATCGTCGTGGGGCTGGGTTGCCTGTTCGCCGGCATGGCGCTGATCTCGCTGGGCGACCTGGTGGCGCACCTGGCCGACAACCACATCACCGGCACGCTGCGCCTGGCGATCATCCGCCGCCTGGCGCGGGTGCCGCTGGGCTGGTTCACCAGCCGCGCCTCGGGCGAGGTCAAGCAGGCCATGCAGGACGACATCGGCATCCTGCACGGCCTCACCGCGCACTTCTATACCACCCTGGGGCGCAGCGCCGGGGCGGTGCTGGCCTCGATCGTCTACCTGTTCGCCATGGACTGGCGCATGGCGATCGTGTCGATGCTGCCGTTCCCGCTGTTCTTCCTGTTCTTCGCCCGCGCCCACCAGGCCAGCGCCCGCAATATGCAGGCCTTCGGCGCCGGCATGGGGCGGATCAACCAGGCGGTGGTCGAGTTCGTCAACGGCATCCCGGTGGTCAAGGCCTTCGGTGGCCAGCGCAAGGCCCATGGCAGCTACCGCGCGGCGGTGGAAGCCTTCGCCGCGGCCTTCACCGACTTCACCCGACCGCTGGTCAGCGCCATGGCCAACGCCAACGCGATGATCGCCCCGGTGTCGGTGCTCGGCGTGGTCCTGGCGTTCGGCACGCTGTTCGTCGGCCTGGGCTGGATCACCCCGGTGCAGGTGCTGCCGTTCGCTCTGGTGGCACCGGGCATCTGCGCGCCGCTGCTGTTGCTGGCCTACATCACCCACGACCTGAACAACGCCACCGGCGCCGCCCAGCGTGTGCAGACGCTGCTGCACACACCGGTACTGGAGACCGACGGCCAGGGCGCCGGCAAGCTGCCGGCCGATGCGCGGATCGAAGTGCAGGGCCTGGGCTATCACTATGATCCGCGCAATCCGGTACTGAGCGAGGTGTCGTTCACCCTCGAGCCCGGCACGGTGACCGCAGTGGTGGGCGCCTCGGGTGCCGGCAAGTCGACCCTGGCGCGCCTGCTGCTGCGCTTCTTCGACCCCAGCGCCGGGCGCATCACCCTGGGCGGCGTCGACCTGCGCCAGATTGACAGCGCCCAGCTGTACCGACGCATCGGTTTCGTCCTGCAGGACGTGCGCCTGATCCATGCCAGCGTGCGCGAAAACATCGCCCTGGGCCGGCCTTCGGCGAGCCAGGAACAGATCGAGGCGGCGGCGCGGATCGCCAATATCCACGAGCGCATCCTTGCCCAGCCGCGCGGCTACGACGCGGTGATCGGCGAGGACGTGCAGTTCTCCGGCGGCGAGCTGCAACGGCTGAGCATCGCCCGCGCGGTGCTGCTCGACCCGCCGGTGCTGGTGCTCGACGAAGCCACCGCGGCGGCCGACGCCGAGAACGAAGTCAAGCTGCAACAGGCGCTGTCGCGCTTCGCCCAGGGCCGCACGCTGCTGGTGATCGCCCACCGCCTGGACACGGTCATGCACGCCGACCAGATCCTGGTGCTGGACCAGGGCACGGTCGCCGAGCGCGGCAATCACGACGAACTGCTGGCCCGTCGCGGTCTGTACGCCCGCTTGTGGGCTGCCGGGGGTTATGCCAAGGCGCGGACGACCGCGCAGGTGGAGGAACACTGATCATGCTGGGGATTTTCGTTCGACTGCTCGGCGCCGACGCCGTGTTCCTGCGCCGTTACCTGCGCCTGGCACTGGTGTATGGCGTGCTCTGCGGGCTGACCATCGTCACCCTGGTGCCGATCCTGCTCCACCTGCTGGGCAACCAGCTGGAAGCCGCCGGACAGTGGCTGGCGCTATTGGCCCTGGGCGTGGTGGTGTGCTGGTACCTGCGCCGGCGGGTGGAGAAGGCCGGAATCGCCGTCGGTATCGCGGTGCTGCGCGGTGGCCGCCAGCGCCTGGGCGAGCACGTCGGCACGCTGCCGGTTGGCTGGTTCAGCGCTGCCAACACCGCGCGCCTGAGCCACGTCACCACCCAGGGCATGATGGAAATCGCGCAACTGCCGGCCCACGTGTTCACGCCGCTGTTCACCGGGGTGGTGACGCCGCTGGTGATCCTCGTCGCGCTGTTGCTGGTCGACCTGCGCCTGGGCCTGGTGGCCCTGGTCAGCCTGCCGCTGCTGGCCCTGGTGATGCTGGCGACGATGCGCCTGGGCCAGCGCGCCGACCAGCGCTACCAGCGCGACACCGCGCAGACCAGCCAGCGCATGGTCGAGTTCGCCCAGGCGCAGTCGGTGCTGCGCGCCTTCAATGGCGAGCAGGGCGGCACGCGCTTCCTGGAGCAGGCCGTGGCCCAGCAACAGCAGGCGGCGCGCAAGCTGATCCAGCTTTCGGCGCTGTCGTCGGTGCTCAATGTCTGGGCGGTGCAGGCCAGCTTCGCCGCCTTGCTGGTGACCGCCACGCTGTGGCTCGGCGAGCAGGCCGGTGCCGCCTTCGACAGCGCGGCGGTGATCGCCACCCTGGTCGCGCTGGTGCTGGCGACCCGTTTCATCGACCCGTTGCTGGATGTGGCCGGCTACAGCGAGGTGCTGCGCGGCACCCGTGGCCAGTTGCAGGCGGTGGCCGAGCTGCTGGCCGTCGAGCCGCTGCCCGAACCCGCCGCGCCGCAGGCGCCGGCCGATGGTTCGGTGCAACTGGAGCAGGTCGGTTTCCGCTACGGCGATGACCAACCCGAAGTGCTGCGCGAGGTCAGCCTGGATATCGCGCCCGGCAGCATGACCGCGTTGGTCGGCGCGTCGGGGTCGGGCAAGACCACCCTGGTACGCCTGATCGCCCGCTTCTTCGATGTCACCCAGGGCCGGGTCAAGGTCGGTGGGGTGGATGTGCGGCAGATGTCCGCCGAACAGCTGGCCGGGCAGATCAGCCAGATCTTCCAGGACGCCTACCTGTTCCAGGGCACCATCGCCGACAACATCCGCCTCGGCAAACCCGATGCCAGCGAGGCCGAGGTGCTCGAGGCGGCGCGGCTGGCCGGGGTGCAGGAGATCCTCGAACGCCTGCCCGAAGGCTTGCACACGCCGGTGGGCGAGGGCGGTGCACGGCTGTCCGGCGGCGAACGCCAGCGTATCTCGATTGCCCGGGCGCTGATCAAGGACGCGCCGATCCTGCTGATCGACGAGGCCACCGCGGCGCTGGACGCCGAGAACCAAGCGGCCATCGCCGAGGCGCTGGCACGGCTGCGCGGCAAGCGCACGCTGATCGTCATCGCCCACCAGCTGTCGACGGTGGCCATGGCCGACCAGATCGTGGTGCTGGACCAAGGGCGCATCCGCGAGCAGGGCGCCCATGCCCAGTTGGCCGCCGAGGGCGGGCTGTACGCGCACTTCCTCGAGCAGCGCCGGGCCGCCAAGGGCTGGCGTATCGGCGAGGCGGCGGGTGATGGAGTGACCGCTTGACTCGGGTGCTGCTGCCAACGCTGTTGTTGCTGCTGTGTGGCGCTTCATTGATGGTCGGGGCCAGCCAGATGTCCTGGTCGGCCTTGCTGTCGGCCAGCGACGATGCCTGGCTGACCCTCACCGCCAGCCGCCTGCCACGCCTGGCGGCGCTGGTGCTGACCGGTATCGGCCTGTCGATCTGCGGGGTGATCCTGCAGCAGATCGTGCGCAACCGCTTCGTCGAGCCGGCCACCTGCGGCGGACTCGACGCGGCCAAGCTGGGCATCCTGGTGGCCCTGACCGTGCTGCCCGGAGCCGGGGCCAGCGGACGCATGCTGTTCGCCCTGGTGTTCTGCCTGCTGGCAAGCCTGGTGTATGTGGCGATCATCCGCCGCATCCGCTTTACCAACCTGGTGCTGGTGCCAGTGATCGGACTGATGTACGGCAGCCTGCTCAGCGCCATCGCCGAATTCTACGCCTACCGCCACAACATCCTGCAGAGCATGCAGGGTTGGCTGCTGGGCGACTTCTCGCGGGTGATCGAGGGCAACTACGAGATCATCTACCTGATCCTGCCGATCGTCGTGCTCACCTACCTGTACGCCCAGCGCTTCACCGTGCTCGGCATGGGCGAGGGCATGGCCACCAGCCTCGGGCTCAACTACGCGGCCACCGCCATCCTCGGCCTGGTGCTGGTGGCGGTGACCGTGTCGGCCACGGTGATCACCGTGGGCGCGATCCCCTTCGTTGGCCTGGTGGTGCCGAACCTGGTGGCGCTGCGCTACGGCGAGAACCTCAAGCGCACCCTGCCCATCGTCGCCATGTGCGGCGCGGCGCTGCTGCTGGCCTGCGACATCCTCGGCCGGCTGCTGATCCATCCCTACGAGGTGCCCATTGGCCTGACCGCTGGCAGTGTCGGCGGCGTGCTGTTCCTGTTGCTGATCCTGTGGAAGTGCAGATGATGCGTCGCGCCGCCTGGTTGTTGCTGCCGGCCCTGGCGCTGGCGTTCCTGTTGATGGGCTCGGGCCTGGACTTCAGCTACGTGATCCCCAAGCGCCTGGTGCGCCTGGGCGCGATCGTCGTGGCCGGGGTGTGCATCGCCTTGTCCTCGGTGATCTTCCAGACCCTGGCCGGCAACCGCGTGCTGACCCCGGCGATCATGGGCTACGAAGGCATCTACCTGCTGTTCCAGGCCCTGCTGGTGCTGTGGCTGGGCACCGCCAGCGTGGCGCTGCTGGGCGCCCAGGGCAACGCGCTGCTGTCGATCGCGCTGATGCTCGGCTACTCGTGGCTGCTGCAGCGCTGGCTGCTGCGCGAGGGGCGCGGTGATGTCTATCGTCTGTTGCTGCTGGGCCTGGTGCTGACCATGGTGCTGGGCACCTTCACCCAGTTCATCCAGCTCAAGACCAGCCCGGGAGAGTTCTCCATCCTGCAGAGCCTGGGCTACACCAGCTTCAACCGCGCCCAGCCGACCCAGGTGCTGTACTCGGGCCTGCTGGTGGCGGCGGTGGCGCTGCTGGTGGCGCGCGGCACGCGGGTGCTCGACGTGCTGGCGCTGGGGCGCGACCAGGCCATCGCCCTGGGCCTGGACCATGGCCGCTGCCTGCGCCTGCAGATGGCGCTGATCGCGGTGCTGGTGGCGGTCTCCACCAGCCTGGTGGGACCGACCGCGTTCATGGGCGTGTTCGTCGCCAACATCGCCTACGCCCTGGCGCGCAGCGCCCGGCACCAGGTCACCCTGCCACTGGCCTGCGCCGTGGCCATCGGCATATTCCTGCTCGCCCAGCTGCTGGTCGAGCACCTGTTCAACTACCGGACCAGCGTCAGCATCCTCGTCAATCTGGTGTGCGGCGCCTACTTCCTCGCGCTGATGGTCCGAACCCGAGGCACCCCATGATCACCCTCGAACACCTGCACAAGGCCTATGGCGACAAGACCGTGCTCGACGACGTGAGCCTGGCGTTTCCCGCAGGCCAGGTCACCTCGTTGATCGGCCCCAACGGCGCCGGCAAGAGCACGTTGCTGATGTGCATCGCCCGGCTGTTGCCGGCCAATCGCGGGCGGATCCTGCTCGACGGCCAGGACATCGGCCGCATCGCCATCGCCGACTACGCCCGCCGCGTGGCCACCCTGCGCCAGGTGCTGGACTTCAACCTGCGCCTGACCGTCGAGGAACTGGTCGCCTTCGGCCGCTTTCCCTACAGCCGCGGCCTGCTGACCGCCGACGACCAGCAGGTGATCGACGAGTCGCTGGATTTCCTCGGGCTGCAGCCTCTGCGCGGGGCTTACCTCGACGAGCTCAGCGGCGGCCAGCGGCAAATGGCCTTCCTGGCCATGACCATCGCCCAGCGCACCGACCTGCTGCTGCTCGACGAGCCGCTGAACAACCTCGACATGAAGCACGCGGTGCAGATCATGCAGGCGATCCGCAGGCTCTGCGACGAGCAGGGGCGCACGGTGATCCTGGTGGTGCACGACATCAACTTCGCCGCCAACTATTCCGACCACATTGTCGCGATGAAGGGCGGCGCCGTGCACAGCCACGGGCCGGTCGCCGAGGTGGTCACCCAGGCCAACCTGCGTGCGCTGTTCGGCCTGGCCTTCGAGATCCTGCCCAGCGCACACGGTTTCGTCTGCAACTACTTCAACCCATCACTATCGAGAGAGCTGGTATGAACGGAATCTGCAAGATACTGCTGGCCGCCGCCGTGGCGGCCGCGCTGCCCGGCTGCGACCAGGCCCCGCCGGCACAGGCGCGCGCCGCCAGTGCCGACTACGCCCCGGTGAAGGTCGAGCACGCCCTGGGCACCACGCTGGTCGAACACCAGCCGCAGCGCGTGGTGGCCTTCGACATGAGCGAGCTGGACACCCTCGACCAGCTCGGCGCGCCGGTGGTCGGCATCGCCAAGGACTATGTGGCGGGCTTCCTGGCCAAGTACCGCGACGACCCCAAGGTGGCCGATGTCGGCACCACCATCCAGCCCAACCTCGAGCGCCTGCATGCGCTCAAGCCCGACCTGATCCTGATCTCGCCGCTGCAGGCGCAGAGCTACCAGGAGCTGAGCCAGATCGCCCCGACGGTGCATTACGACATCGACATGGACAACCGTCAGGGCAACGTCATCGAGACCGCCAAGCAGCACCTGCTGACCGTCGGACGGATCCTCGGCAAGGAAGACCGGGCCCGGGAAACCGCCGCGCGCATCGACGCCAAGGTGGCCCAGGTGCGCCAGGTGACCGACGGGCGCCCGGAGAAAGCGCTGGTGGTGCTGCACAACAACGGCGCGTTCACCGCCTACGGCGTGCGCTCGCGCTACGGCTTCATCTTCGACACCCTCGGGGTCAAGCCGGCCAGTGACGACATGCAGGCCGGCCTGCACGGGCAGCCGATTTCCAACGAGTTCATTCACCAGGCCGACCCGGACATCCTCTACGTGATCGACCGCACCGCGGTGATGGAGCGCAGGGCCGCGCTGGACCGCGAAACCCTGGACAACCCGCTGCTGCGCCAGACCAAGGCGTGGAAGAACGGCCATATGGTGTTCGTCGACCCGCAGACCTGGTACCTGTGCACGGCCAGCGTGACCTGCCTGGAGCGAGTGGCGGACGAGGTGGTGAAGGGGTATCAGGGCTAATCCTGCATGCGATACGGCAAACCCGTTCTCATGGACCAAAACATGATTCTTTGATTTGACTGGGACAGCGTGGGAGCGGGCTTGCCCCGCGATCACCGGCGAAGCCGGTGCCTCAGACCCATCGCGGGGCAAGCCCGCTCCCACGCTAGAACTCCGTTCTATGTGCGGGGAAACCGATAGTGGCCAAATGACTGTAATTTCTGTTGAGGGATTCGCCGACTCGTACGGAATGACTAATGAGAAACATTACCATTTCGTCCCGAAAGGAATCCCACATGTCTCCACTGCAACATCCCTTGGCCCCGAACCTGCCCCGCAGGGCCTTGCGCATGGCCGTGCTGCTGGGCATGGCCGCCATCGCCGGCAACGCCTTCGCGCAACCGCCACGTTCCACCACCTCGGCGCAGCAACAGACCCCTGATGTGAAGGAAGAGGGCCTGACCCTGCCGGAAACCCTGGTACAGGACACACGAGACTCGCTCGGCGCTCCGCCAGCGGAATATGCCGGTGGCCAGGTCGGCTCGGGCAGCCGGCTCGGGCTGATGGGCAACAAGGACTTCAGCGAAACACCGTTCAACGCCATCAGCTACACCAAGGAATACATCGAGAACCGCCAGGCCCAGGACATCGGCTCGGTGATCGGCGCCACCGATCCGTCGGTCTATGTGCCGAGCAAGCGTGGCATCTTCGAGACTTTCTTCATTCGTGGCCTCTACAGCACCGGTAACGACATCACCTTCAATGGCCTGCCGAGCATGGCGCCGAACATGCGCGGCTCCACCGAGCTTGCCGAGCGCATCGAAGTGCTCAAGGGCCCGTCGGCGCTGCTCAACGGCATGCCGCCTGACGGCAGCGTCGGCGGCAGCATCAACATCGTGCCCAAGCGTGCCGGCGACGAGCCCCTGGCCCGGCTGACCGCCTCGTACGAGTCCGACGGCCTGGCCGGCATGCATGCCGATATCGGCCGCCGCTTTGGCGACCAGAAGCAGTTCGGCGTGCGCTTCAACGGCGTCTACCGCGACGGCGACACCCCCGTGGACGACCAGCAGCACCGCATGCAGCTGTCGTCGCTGGCCCTGGACTGGCGCGGCGAGCGGGCGAGGGCATCGCTGGACTACTACCACCAGCGCGAGCGCATGGACGGGGTCAACTACTTCGGCATCTCCTCGATCAGCCCCGGGGTGACTCACCTGCCCAAGGCCAAGAAGGGCGACCACTCGCTGGCCCCGGAGTGGGGCTACACCGTCAACGACACCGACACCGTGGTGCTGCGCGGCGAGTACGACCTCAACGACTCGCTCACCGCATTCGCCGGCTGGGGCCACAGGGAAGGGGGCTACAACGCCCTGATGACCAGCGGCATGCTGCTCAACGATGCCGGCGACATCTCCGCCACGCCGATTCGCTCGGCCCGCGATGGCGAGCAGAAGTCCGGCGAAGTCGGCCTGCGCGGGCGTTTCGCCACCGGGCCCGTGGATCACGCCTGGTCGCTGGCGGCCACCCGCTACGACTCCGAGAACAGCTTCAAGGACAAGCGCCTGTCGTCGACCATCCGCACCAACTACTACAACCTGGACTACGGCCCGCGCCCGGAGATCGGCGAGTACGGCAACGTCACCTCGCGCATGCGTGCCCGGCTGAGCAGCGAAGCCTTGCTCGACACGATGTCGTTTCTCGATGACAAGGTGCAATGGACCGTCGGTGCACGTCACCAAAACGTGCGTGCGTCGAACTATAACGGCAACCACCAGCGCACCTCCAAGGCCTACGATGAAAGCCGGGTATCGCCGGCCACGGCCTTGCTGGTCAAGGTCACCGACGAGCTGTCGCTGTACGGTAATTACATTGAAGGCCTGAGCCAGGGCGGCATCGCACCGGACAACGCGCGCAACGCGGGCGCGATCATGGCGCCGTACCAGACCAAGCAGTACGAACTGGGCGCCAAGCTCGACCTTGGGACGTTCGCCCACACGGTCAGTGTCTACCAGGTGAAGAAGCCCAGCGCCTATACCGACCCGGTCACGCAGGTCTACGGCGTGTACGGCGAGCAGCGCAACCGTGGCCTGGAATGGTCGTTCTTCGGTGAGCTCGAGCCGGGCCTGCGTCTGCTGGGCGGTGCGTCCTACACCAAGGCCGAGCTGACGAAATCGATACGCAAGGAGAACGAAGGCAACCAGGCCACCGGCGTGCCCAAGGTGCTGGCCAAGCTCGGCGTCGAGTATGACCTGCGTGAACTTCCGGGCTTGACCCTGACCGGCAACGCCAACTATGCCGGCCGGCGCTACGCCACCGATGCCAACAACCTGTCGCTGCCGTCCTACACGATCTTCGACCTGGGCGCCCGCTACAGCCTGAAGATCTCGGACAAGCCGGTGACCTTCCGCGCCACCGTGCAGAACGTGGCCAACAAGGCCTACTGGATCGGTTCGTGGAATGGCGGCGATGGCAGTGGCCTGTCCGGTGGGCTGGGGACGCCGCGGTCGTTGTTGTTCTCTACCTCGGTGGATTTCTAGCCAGACCAGCGCTGGCTGCAGCGTGGGAGCGGGCTTGGCCCGCGATCACCGGCACAGCCGGTGCCAGGCAGAGAGTGAAGTGTTGGCTCCAAGTGTTTGGCGATAGTCTTGCAGCGCCTACAAGATCGAGCGCCGCCCGCGCGGCGCATCGCGACGCAAGGCCGCTCCTACATTTGTTGCAACGTGCCGAACCTGTCAGGCCATGGTTGCCCGCCTTGGTGCATGTCTTTAGACAGGTAAGGCGCCAGTGGTGCCCACACTGAAACCGCGTCGTACCCACAAGGCGGACCCGGTAATGGCACAGGATTGACTGGCCCGAAATAGATGTAGGAGCGGCCTTGCGTCGCGATGCGCCGCGCGGGCGGCGCTCGATCTCAAGAGCGCTGCAACTCCCTCGTCGGACACCCCCTCACACCCGAAACCGCGACACACTCGCCTGCATGCCCTGGGCAATCTCCCCAAGCCGCTGCGCCGCCGAGGCCAGTTGCCGGGTGGTGTCGGTACTGTCCCGCGACATGCGGGCAATCAGCTCGACCTGCTGCGCCACCTCCTGGCTGGCCTTGGTCTGTTCGCCGATGGTCTGTGAGATCTCCTCGACCACCGAGGCGGCGCGCCGTGCCCCTTCACGAATCTGCTGGATCGACGCCCCGGCCTGGGTAGCCAGCTCCACCCCGGCGCGTACCCGGGTGACGCCAGTCTGCATGCTGTCCACGGCATTGCCGGTGCTGTGGCGGATGCGCTCGATCATGTCGGCGATTTCCCGGGTCGACTGCGCCGTGCGCCCGGCCAGGCCGCGCACCTCGTCGGCCACCACGGCGAAGCCGCGTCCGGCGTCGCCGGCGCGGGCCGCTTCGATGGCCGCATTGAGGGCCAGCAGATTGGTCTGCTCGGCGATGGTGTTGATCACCTGGATGATCGAATAGATCTCCTCGGAACTCTGGCCCAGCACGGTGATGGTTTCGGAGGAGCGGTTGACCGCCTCGTCGATCCCCTGCATGCCGCCGACCACGCTAAGAATGACCTCGCCGCCGTCGCTGGCCAGGCGCTCGGACTGGCCGGAAATGGACTGCGCATCCCGGGCGTGCTCGGCGATCTGCGCCAGGTTGGCGATCATCTGCTCGGTGGCCGAGGCCATGCTCACGGCACTGTCGGACTGCTGGCTGGTGCGTTCCACCAGGCTGCTGGAGGCCTGGCCCAGTTCGTCGGCCACCTCACGAAGCAGCAGGTTTTCCTCGTGGATGGCCTTGATCATGTTGCCCAGGCTGTCGCGCATGTCGGCCAGCGAGCGCAGCAGGTGCCCGGTCTCGTCGCGGTCATGGACCTGGATCTGGGTAGTCAGGTCTCCCTGGGCGATGCGTTCGGCCACCGCCATGGTCTGGCTCAAGGGACGCAGGATCGAGCGCAGCAGCAGGACGGTGCACAGCGCCAGGACCAGGGTGGCCAGGATCATCCCGCCCACCAGCACGGCGATGCCCTGGTGCAGGGTGGCGGTGCTCTGCTCGCGGCTCTTGTCGGCGTTGCCGGCGATCAGATCGCTGAGGGTGCTGTTGCGCTGCTCCAGCTCCTTGAACGCCGCGACGAAGGCCGGCAACTGCGCCTGGGCCTGCTCGGGCGACTTCAAGGCCAACTGGATGATCGAGGTGGCGCTGGCGATGTAGTGGTCGAGGAGGGGGCCCAGCTCGCTGATAGCCTGGTGCAGGTCGCTATCCAGAGGCAGTTCGAGGTTGCTTTGCATGACACTGCGGAACCACTTGGCGTGCTCGTCGAGGTCGGCCAGCACCTGGTTGGCGGTGTCCGTGTCGCCCGGCTTGACCAGCAGGGCGGCCAGCACGTCGGCGCGCAGCGCGTCGTGCATCATGTCGCCTTCCATGTGATTGCGCAGGGCGGCCATGCTGTCCTCGCTGCGCTTGAGTGCCTGGTTCTGGTCATGCTCGGCGAGCAGGCCGCTGCCGCCGAGCAACAGCGCGGCGAGGATGCTGACCAGACCGAACCCGATGGTTTTCTGGCGAATGTCCATTTCGAACAGGCTCCGTGGGGTGGGTCTGCTGAGCATAGATGGCTGGCCGGACGATGCACGGGGCATTGCGGTCGGGGAGCGGGTATGATTAACATAACAATGGTTATCTTAACTGTTGTCACTCCCAGCAAGCGTGAGGAAGCTCCATGCAAACAAGAATTACAGCGCTCACAGGCACCCGCTACCCGATCGTCCAGGGCGGCATGCAGTGGGTCGGGCGCGCCGAACTGGCCAGCGCGGTCTCCAATGCCGGCGGCCTGGGCATCCTGACTGCGCTGACCCAGCCGACCCCCGACGCCCTGGCGGCGGAGATCGCCCGCTGCCGGACCCTGACCGGGCAGCCGTTCGGGGTGAACCTGACGATCCTGCCGACAACCACGCCGCCGCCCTATGCGGACTACGCGACGGCGATCATCGAAAGCGGCGTCAAGGTCGTCGAGACCGCCGGCCGCAGCCCTGCGGAGCTGGTCGAACGGTTCAAGTCGGCGGGCATCCGCATCATCCACAAGTGCACCTCGGTACGCCACGCACTGTCCGCCGAGCGGGCCGGGGTCGACGCGGTCAGCATCGACGGCTTCGAGGCCGCCGGCCACCCGGGCGAGGACGACGTGCCGGGCCTGGTGCTGATCCCGGCGGCGGCGGCGGCCCTGCGCATCCCCATCCTGGCCTCGGGCGGCATCGCCAACGGTGCCGGCATGGCCGCGGCGCTGATGTTGGGCGCCGAAGGTATCAACATGGGCACGCGCTTCATGCTCACCCGCGAGGCGCCTATCCACCCGACGATCAAGGCGGCCATCGCCGCCGGCAGCGAGCGCGACACCCGGTTGATCTTCCGTTCCCTGCGCAATACCGGGCGGGTGTTCAGCAATGCCATCTCCAGGGAGGTGGTGGAGATCGAGGGCCAGCCAGGCACCCAGTTCGAGGATATCCGTCCACTGGTGGCCGGTGCGCGGGGCCGCGCCGCACTGGAAAGCGGCGAGGTGGACGGCGGGATCCTCTGGGCGGGCCAGGCGATCGGCCTGATCGACGATATTCCCAGCTGCGCCGAACTGCTCGAGCGGATCGTCGCGGACTGTCGCCAGGCGATCCGCCGGGGCGCAGGCCTGGTCGGGGAGGGCAACTGATGTACCACAGCATCCGTTACCAACTGGGCGAAGACGGCATCCTGCTGCTGACCCTGGCCCGGCCCGAGCGGCTGAACGCCTTTACCGTCGAGATGTGCGACGAACTGGTCGATGCCTATGGCCGTGCCAGCCGGGACGATGCGGTCAGGGCCATCGTGGTGACCGGGGAGGGACGCAGCTTTTGCGCCGGCATGGACCTGGCGGTGGAGGGGAATGTCTTCGGCCTGGACGAGAGCCAGGCGCCAACCCTCGAAGACCTGCGCGAGCGCGGGCACCTGCCGCATATCCTGCGCGGCGTGCGGGATACCGCCGGACGCGTGGCGCAGGCGATGCTGGCCTGCCTCAAGCCAATTGTCGGCGCGATCAATGGCCCGGCGATCGGTGTGGGCTCGACCATGCTGCTGCCCATGGATGTGCGCCTGGCCTGCGTCCAGGCCCGGTTCGGTTTCGTGTTCGGCAAGCTGGGGGTTACCCCGGAGGGCTGCTCCACCTGGTTCCTGCCGCGCATCGTCGGCCTGCCACAGGCGCTGGAGTGGTTGTACCGGGCCGAGATCTTCGACGCCGAAGAGGCCCTCGACAAAGGGCTGGTCCGTGAACTGCTGCCGGCCGAGACCCTGGTGGAACAGGCGCGGGCTTTCGCCCTGTCCCTGGTGGCCGGGCGCTCGGCGGTGTCGATCGCGCTGATTCGGCAGATGCTTTACCGCAACAGTGCCCTGGACGATCCAATGGCCGCCAACGATATCGAGTCACTGGCGATGTTCCACACCAGCCAGGCCGATGGCAAGGAAGGTGTACGGGCCTTTCTAGAAAAGCGCGAGCCGGACTTTACCGGGCGGGCGTCACGGTTGCCGGCGTTCTATCCCTGGCACTAGGCGTTAGCCACCATCAGTGTCAGCGCCTTGCAGGCCGTTTCGGTCTCCGCCTGCAGGCGCTCCAGGTCACCGTGGGCGCACCAGGCCACCAGCAGGCCGTCGAACAGCAGGATGAGCATGCGGCTGGCGGCCTTCAAGGCGTCGCTGTCGAGGCGTTCGCCGACTACCTGGGCGAGGGCCTGCTCGGTGGCCTCGACACCCACGCCGTAGATCCGCGTGGCCATCTGCGGCTGATTGCGGATGGTCCAGAAAAACAATTCCGATTGCGCCCGGGCCAGGTCCGGGTTGCCGGTGATCCAGGCCACCACCTGGCGCAGCATGCCGGCGACGGTCTGCGCCGGGTCGCTATCTGAAGGCACCAGGTCCAGCGACTGTTGAGGCAGCTGGAACAGCGAGTCATAGACCGCGTAGAACAGCTCGTCCTTGGTCTTGAACACATAGTGCAGCGAGGCGAGCGGATACCCGGCGGCCGCCGCGATCCGCCGCGTGGTGGCGTTGGCCGCGCCATGTTCGGCGATCACCTTGACCGCCGCCTTGACGAACTCCTGCCTGCGCAATTCTGCGCCCAGTCTGGCCATGAACCTTCTCCTTGCTGTCATCACGCGGCGAATACTAGCGCAGGTGCCAGCGCAACGTCAGGGGGCAGGCAGGCGTGCCGGAAACAAATAGGTAACAGTCGTTTCGTAAATTCACAATATTGGTGCGCGCCCTGGCACAAGCTGGTGCGAGCGTGTCGCCAGGTATCACGTATCAATTGTTATGAAATATGTAAGAGAATGATATACAAAGTAAATATTCATCAAGTCCAGGTTGGCATGTGGCTTGCTCTGGTCGATTGACTTGGTCAGTTGACCAAGTTCGTCGAACCGTGACCGACGCTGTCCGATCCACCTGGTGTGGCCAGGCGGTGGCGAGCGGTCAGAGCCCATGAGGACCTTGCAATGAAACACGTGTTTGCGCGCCCCGATGCCAGCCGCCCGGCGGTTGGCGAAGTCAGGCAGTGGTTGACGGCACTGGCCGCATCGCTGGCTTTGTGTTCGGCCCAGGCGGCGCAGCAGGACGCCGCGCAACTCGGTACCACGCTGACGCCGCTGGGTGGGGAGGTTGCCGCCAGCGCGGATGGCGCGATCCCGGCCTGGACGCCGCCGGGTCGGCAGGACGCGGGCTGGAGCTATGGCGAGGTACGTGGCCAGCGCTGGAAGTTCAAGGATGACAAACCGCTGTACAGCATCAGCGCGGCCAATGTCGCCCAGTATGCGAGCAAGCTCTCGCCCGGCCAGCTGGAACTGTTCAAGAAGATCCCGGGCTACCGGATGGATGTCTACCCGACCCGGCGCAGTTGTGGCGTGCCGGACTTCGTCGCCACCAACACCCGCAGCAACGTCGGCTTCGCCCAGCTCGACGGCGATGGCCTGGCCCTGCAGGAGGCCCATGTCCCCGGTATTCCGTTCCCCATGCCCAAGAGCGGTGCCGAGGTCATGTGGAACATGAAGATGCGCTATCGCGGCGTGGGCTTCGATATGGCCAAGACCATCTCCGGTATCTCGCCGCGCAAGGGCGGCGGCGAATGGCTGCGCACCTCCACCGACTGGTTCGCCTACACCCCCTGGGGCGCGAAGGGCAGTGCGCTGTTCTCATCCTTCGACCACCTGGAGATGGCCACCTACTTCTCCTACAACGAGCCCGCCGCCCTGGCCGGGCAGGCCGGCGTGGTCACCACCAAGGCCGGTGAACAGGCCACCACCTTCTACTACTTCCCCGGCCAGCGCCGAGTACGGCGCATGCCGTCGTATTCCTACGACGCGCCGCAGATCGGCCTGGACAACCAGTACACCATCGACGAATCGAATGTGTTCTTCGGCCCCATGGACCGCTTCGACTGGAAGCTGGTCGGCAAGCAGGAACTGCTGGTGCCCTACAACGCTTTCGGCGCCTACGACGGCTCGGCGCGGATAGAGGACGTCGCCAAGCAGGACTTCATCGCCCCCGAGTCCCGCCGCTACGAGCTGCACCGGGTCTGGGTGGTCGAGGCCAACGTGCGCCAGGGCATGCGCCACCAGGCGCCCAAGCGGGTGTTCTACATCGACGAGGACAGCTGGAACGGCCTGATGGCGGTGGACTACGACAGGCAGGGGCAGATCTGGAAGGTCCGCGAGGGCTTCACCATCCCCGTGTACGAAACCGGCGCCTGCGATATGGAAGCCCAGGTCCAGTACAACCTGGTCGATGGCCGCTACCTCTACGACATGACCTCGATCGGGGCGGGCAAGAAGGACCACCGCTGGCTCGCCGAGGACGCCGGAAACCCGCGTCTGAAGCGTGATTTCTATACCTCCGACAACCTGCGAGCCATCAGCGAACGTTGACCCACCTCCGACCACGAGCGCCGACATGAAAAGAACAATCACAAAAGTTTCTGGCCTTGCTGTTGCGTGCATGACCCCTCTGGCAATGGGCTTCACCTTCGAAACCGAGTCGATCCGCGGCTCGTTCGACTCGACCATTTCCTATGGCCTGGGCCTGCGTACCGAGTCTCAGGGCTGCAACCTGATCAACCAGGGCACCGCTGGCCACCATCCGCCCGCCGGCTGCCTGGCGCAGACCTCAGGCATCGGTGACCAGGGCGACCTCAACTACGACAAGGGCGACCTGTTCACCCACTACCTCAAGGGCACCCACGAGCTGCTGCTGAAACTGCCCGAGGACTTCACCTTCATGGCCCGCGGCAGCTGGATCCGCGACTTCGCCGCCAGCGACACCAGCGGCGCGCTGTCCTTCAATACCCCGGCCGAGGTGGGCAACGACGGTCTGACCCGCTCGGCCCGTGACGACCTGGATTTCCGCGCCCGCCTGCTCGACCTGTGGGTGAGCAAGGGCTTCGATCTCGGCGACCAGCGGGTGCGGGCGCGCCTGGGCAACCAGGTCATCAACTGGGGCGAGAGCCTGTTCGTGCAGGGCGGCATCAACAACACCAACGCCTACGACCTCCAGGCCCTGGCCCGCCCCGGCGTGCAGCTCAAGGAAGCGGTGCTGCCGGCGCCCATGCTCAGCCTCGCCTCAGGCCTGGGCAGCGGCTTCAACATCGAGGCCTACTACCAGTTCGCCTGGAACAAGAGCGAGATCCCGCCCGTGGGCAGCTACTGGTCCACCAGCTCAGCCTTGGGCAGCGGCATGAAGACCTACGGTTTCGACGACAAGGATGCCCGCGACAGCGGTCAATGGGGTGTGTCGCTGCGCTGGCAGCCGCAGGACACCGACCTCAACCTCGGCCTCTACGTGATGCGCTACCACGACAAGCTGCCTTCGCTGACCACGCGGCTGCTCGATCCGGACACCTTTGCCGTGGCGCAGCAATGGGAATACCCCGAAGACCGCATGCTCTACGGCATCAGCGCCAACCTGCCGATCGGCGACTGGGCGGTGGGCACCGAGCTGTCCTACCGTCCGCGGGACGCGGTACCGCTCAACCCGGTGCTCGACCTGTGCGGCAACAACCGCGGCAAATGCTGGAAGGACGAGAAGAAGTTCCAGTGGCACCTGACCGGGCTGTACAGCATGACGCCGTCCAACTCACCCGGGCTGCTCGAACTCACCGGGGCCAGCACCGGGAGCCTGCTGACCGAGCTGGTGGTCATCAAGTACCCGGGGCTGCACGACAGCTACGACGGCGAGGTCATCGCCGCCGGGGCCAACACCTGGCAGCTGGACCCGGCGAGCGCGCCCAGGGCGCGGGGCGACAAGACCTCCTCGGGAATCAACCTGGACTTCAGCCTGACCTACGACGGCACCCTGCTGCCGGGCTGGCAGGTCACCCCGGGGATCTTCTACTCCCGCTCGCTGGGCGGGCGCACGCCGAACCTGGCGGCGACCTTCACCGAGGACGCCAGCAGCATGAACCTGTACCTGAATTTCGTACGCAACCCGGCCAGCTGGCAGATCTCGGTCAACTACGCGAAGTTCATGGGCGGCGACACGCCCTATGACCAGTTGCTGCGTGACCGCGACTACGTCGGTTTCGTGCTGTCGCGCACCTTGTGAGGCCTGCCGTGAATAGTCCTGTACACTTTTCGCAAACACCGCTGCGCGGTCTGCTGGCACGCATCGAGGGCCGGCTGTTCGACCATCGACGCCTGATCCTGACGCTGCTGGCGTTGTTCACCCTGGGCATGGCCTGGTTCGCCGTGCAGCTGCGCATGGAGGCCGGGTTCGAGAAGCAGCTGCCCATCGGCCATGAATACGTGCGCACCTTCGAGCAGTACCGCAAGGACCTGCTGGGAGCCAACCGCCTGACGATCGTGGTCAAGGCCCGCCAGGGCGGCATCTGGACCGAGGCCGGCCTGCGCCGGCTGGCCGATGTCACCCAGGCGGTCACCTTCCTGCCCAATGTGTCGCGCAGCAGCGTGCGGTCGCTGTGGACGCCCAACGCTTTCGTCAACGAAATCACCGAAGAGGGCTTTCGCGCCGATCCGCTGGTGCCGGGGACGGTGACCCCCGAACGCCTCGATGCCCAGGCCATCGCCCGCATCGCCGACTCCACCGCCCAGGGCGGCTTCATCGGCACCCTGGTTTCCCGCGACCAGGGCAGCGCGATGGTCACCGCCGAGCTCGACGAGTTCGACGCCCAGGGCCAGCGCCTGGACTACGTGGCCTACAACCAGGTACTGGAGCAGCAGGTCCGCCAGCGTTTTGAGGACCAGGATTTCGAGATCCAGATCATCGGCTTCGCCAAGCAGATCGGCGATATCGCCGACGGCGCGGCGGCGGTGCTGGAGTTCTGCCTGCTGGCGCTGCTGCTGACGGCGATCGCGGTGTACTGGTACTGCCATTCGCTGCGCTTCACCTTGCTGGCCTTGGGCTGCTCGCTGACCTCGCTGGCCTGGCAGTTCGGCAGCCTGCGCCTGCTGGGCTATGGCCTCGATCCGCTGGCGGTGCTGGTGCCGTTCCTGGTGTTCGCCATCGGCGTGTCCCATGGCGTGCAGCAGATCAACTACATCGTGCGCGAGATCGCCGACGGGCGCAGCGTCGAACAGGCCGCGCGGGCCAGCTTCAGCGGCCTGCTGGTACCGGGGACACTGGCGCTGGTGACGGCCTTCGTCTCCTTCGTCACGCTGCTGCTGATCCCGATTCCCATGGTCCGCGAACTGGCGATCACCGCGTCCCTGGGCGTGGCCTTCAAGATCGTCACCAACCTGGTGATGCTGCCCCTGGTCGCCTCGATGCTGAAAGTCGATGCACGCTACGCGGTTGCCGAGGAGGCATCACGCCGGCGCCGCGCCCGCTGGCTGCAGGGCCTGGCCCGGCTGGCGCAATGGCGCAACGCACGCTGGGTGCTGGGGCTCGCGCTGCTGGTGTTCGCCACGGCCGCCTGGCAAAGCCGCGACCGCGTGGTCGGCTCGCTGCAGGCCGGCGCGCCGGAATTGCGCGAGGACTCGCGCTTCAACCGCGACGCGGTGGCCATCGCCGGCAACTACGACATCGGCCTGGACTGGCTCAGCGTGGTCTTCGAGGTCGACCCGACCCAGGCAGCCGGCAACGCTTGCGAGGATGTCGCCCTCGGCCAGTACCAGGACCGCTTCGTCTGGGCCATGGAGGCAGTACCCGGGGTGTTGTCGGTGGCCGCGTTCTCCACGGCCATGCGCCAGTTCAACGAGGGCTACAACGAAGGCAATCCGAAGATGAGCGCGGTGCCGATCGATCCGGTCAACTACGCCTCGCTGGCCGCCGAGGTGGCACGCACCCCGGGACTGATGCGTTCCGACTGCAGCATGACCGCGGTGCACCTGTACCTGGCCGACCACAAGGCCACCACCTTGCACCAGGTGATCGCGGCGGCCAAGGCGTTCCGTGCCAGCTACCCGCAGGCGGGCATCACGGTGCGCCTGGCCTCGGGCAACGCCGGGGTGCTGGCGGCGATCAACGAGGAGGTGGAGCGCAGCGAGACGCCGATGCTGCTCTACGTCTACGCGGCCATCGCCTTGCTGGTGCTGGCGGTCTATCGCGACATGCGGGCGGTGCTGGTGTGCTGCCTGCCGCTGACCATCGGCACCTTCATCGGCTATGGGTTCATGAAGGAACTGCAGATCGGCCTGACCATCGCCACCTTGCCGGTGATGGTGCTGGCGGTGGGCATCGGCGTCGATTACGCCTTCTACATCTACAACCGCATCCAGCTGCACCTGGCCCATGGCCGGGACATCGAGACCGCCGTGCAGCAGGCGCTGCAGGAGGTGGGCATGGCAACGATCTTCACCGCCATCACCCTGGCGGTGGGCGTGGCTACCTGGGCGTTTTCCGCGCTCAAGTTCCAGGCCGACATGGGCAAGCTGCTGGCCTTCATGTTCATGGTCAACATGGTCATGGCCATGACCGTGCTGCCGGCGTTCGCCGTGTGGCTGGAGCGCATGTTCCCGCGTAAGCGCCCGGCGCGCATCATCGGCGCCCTGGCGCATTGAGGAGATCGAGATGGACTACCTGAAGACATGCCTGAGCGCCGCGCTGCTCGCCTGGCTGCCGCTGTGCCTGGCGCAGGGCGGCACCTTGCAGGCCGAACCCGCCGCTGTGGCTGCCAATGCGCCCCAGGCGATGATGCTTGCTGCGACCCGGGCCCAGGCCCGGCTGGTCGCCGTGGGTGACCACGGCATGGTGCTGCTGTCGGACGACCAGGGCCGCAGCTTTCGCCAGGCCAGCGCGGTGCCGCTGTCCACCGCGCTGACCGGGGTGAGCTTTGTCGATGCCCGGCATGGCTGGGCGGTGGGGCAGTGGGGCGCGATCCTGGCGACGACCGATGGCGGTGAGCACTGGTCGCTGCAGCGCCTGGCCAGCGAACAGGACCGACCGTTATTTGCCGTGCACTTTTTCGATGCGCGGCACGGCGTTGCCGTCGGGCTCTGGTCGCTGGTGCTGACCACCGCTGACGGCGGGGCGACCTGGACCGAACAGACGCTGCCGGCGCCGCCAGGGGCAAAGCGTGCCGACCTCAACCTGATCGGGCTGTTCGCCGACGGTCATGGCCGCCTCTATGCCACTGCCGAGCGTGGCCAGCTGCTGCGCTCCGACGACCAGGGGCTGACCTGGCGTTACCTGGACTCCGGCTACGAGGGCTCGCTGTGGGCCGGCGCGGTGCTGCCCGATGGCCGTCTGCTGGTGGGCGGGCAGCGCGGCACCTTGCTGCGGGGGGCGGCGGATGGCACGGCCTGGGAGCGCATACCGCTGCGCAGTCGCAGTTCGGTGACCGGTATCCAGGTGCAGGGGCAGCAGGTGCTGGTGGTGGGGCTGGATGGTTTGCGGGTCGAAAGCCAGGACGGGGGCGACACATTCGAGGAACAGCGCGGTGCCGATGGTGTGTCGCTGACGACGGCGTTGATCGGCGAGCAGGGTGAACCGGTGTTGTTTTCGCGGCGGGGTGTGGTGCCGCCGAAGCCCTGAGTTTACACGCTTCTACAGGGGGACGCGCTAAATTCAAAATATAAACATAACAATTGTTGTGTTTAATTTTTGCCAGCAGTAAAGTCGAGAAAAACAACAACAGAATTGCGGAGGTAGCCATGCAAGTCTCCAAGCTAATCGACCGTCACCCAACAACCAGCGAAGGCTTTCGCCTGCTCGGTAGCTGGGTGGAGCAACCGGACGACCTGCAGCCGCCCTTGGAGGGCGATGTCAGCGCCGACGTGATCGTCATCGGCGCCGGCTTCGCCGGTCTCTCCACCGCGCTGGAGCTGCGGGCGCTGGGGGCAAACGTCGTGGTGCTGGAGCGCGAGTTCGCAGGTTTCGGCGCCAGCGGGCGCAACGCCGGTTACCTGGCCGGCAGCATGGGCGTGGAGTTCGAGCTGTTCCACAAACGGCTGGGACTGGAGCAGGCGCGCAAGGTCGTGGCGTTCTACGACGAGGGCGTCGCCTATGTGGAAAGGCGCCTGGGCGAACTGGCCATCGACTGCGACTACACCCCCTCCGGGATCATCCGCGCCGCCGTGCACCCGTCCCAGGCCGGCAGGCTGCGCAAGAGCATGGAGCTCGGTCTGAAACTGGGCTCGGTCACGCGCCTGGTCGACGCCGACGAGATGCGCGCACGGGGTATCCCGGCGGCGTTCCTGTTCGGTTGTACCCAGCACGGCGGCACCCTGGATCCGGGCAAGTACGTGCTGGGCCTGCGCCGCGCCGCCTTGCGCAGCGGCGTCAAGCTGTTCGAGCAGACCGCGCTGCTGTCGTACAGCGAGGGCACGACCATCACCTGCCGCAGCGAGCGCGGCAGCGCCCGTGCGCCCACCCTGGTCTTTGCCACCAACGCCTACACCCCGCAGCTCGGCCTGTTGCGCGACAAGGTGGTGCCGATGCGGGTCTCGGCCCTCGAAACCATGCCGTTGTCCGCGGCGCAGCTGGCGTCCCTCGGCTGGCCGCACCGCGAGGGCCTGGTCACGCCGCACTGGACCATGGAGAGCCACCGCCTGACAGCCCGCAACTCGCTGCTGATCACCACCAAGCAGCTGGGCTACGCCTATGGCTCGCGCACTCCCAACGTCCCGGACGCCGCAGCCTATGCCGCCCTGGCCCAGGCGCTGGACGAGCGCTTCCCGACCTTGCGCGGCACGGCCATTCGCGCCTGCTGGAGCGGCTACATCAGCCTGGCCTACGACGCCTTGCCGGTGGTGGGCGAGACCGGTGCCCAACGCAACATTCACTACACCGCCGGCTGCTCGGGGCATGGCGTCGGCACCCAGTCGCTGATCGGCCATCTGCTGGCCGAACGGATCGCCGGCATCGAGCACCCTTTGTTGACCGCGCTGCGCCACAAGACGCCGACCACGCTGCCCGAGCCCCTGCAATGGTGCGCGGTCAAGGCGGCGCTGTGTGGCGCCAACGGGCTTGACCGCCACCTGAACCGCAAGGTCCGCGCCCACGCGACGAACTGACTCGAACACCGTGGTTTGCCGTCAGGCCCTGTGGCCTGGCGTCGGCCGCCTGCACCTCACTGACGGAGAAAACATGAAGAGCGATTGCAACGAAGCCGCCCGGTTGACCGCCTGGGCGGCAATCCTGGGCGGGCTGTTCGCCTACCTCAACGTGGCCAGCATGGTCCTGCTCACCGACGCCGACATGGCGGTGACCTTGCGCGGCGCGACGATGCTGACCCTGGCGGACGAACAACGGGAGCTGTTCAGGCTGTCGATGTTCGCCGACATCCTCGGCTTCTACCTGCCGTTGCTGGCGATCGGCGGTTACCTGTGGCGGCGCTTTCGCGACGAAGCCGGTGCCCTGGGCGACATCGCGGTGCTGGCCATCACCTTGTACGTGGCGCTCGGCGTGATCGGCGCCGGCCTGCAACTGGCGGTACTCAACCCGCTGGCGCAGCTTCACGGCGCCGGCGGCGAGGCCGCCAAGGCGGCTGCCGAAACCGCCTGGACCACCATCGCAGTCGGCAGCCAGCGCGGCCTGTGGTGGTGTGAAGGGCCCGTGGTGCTGTTCTGGGGGATGGTCGTCGGAAAACACCTCAAGCAGGCCGGTTGGGGGCCTTCGATCCGCTGGCCGCTGGCGCTGGTGGGCTGGTGCTTCGGCCTGTTCTTCCTGAGCGGCTTCTTCGCGGCCCTGGAGCCGGTCACCTATCTGTGCCTGGTGCTGGCGGTGGTGGTCTTCCCCTTGTGGATGCTGATGTTCGGCCTGCAGCTGCGTCGCCGTATGAAGACCCTGGCGATGGGCGCCCGGGCCTGAGTGATACCTACAAAAACAACACTGTGAGGCTACCTGTATGGCTGAAAAGCCCCCCTCTGCGTCGCCGTTCGAACTGAAACGGCGGCAACTCCTGAAGTTCGCCGGGGCCTCGGCGGCTGTCGGCGGCCTAGGCCTGCATGTCGGGCTGGCGGGCGCCGATGAAAGCGCGGACAAGGCAGTGTCCGGCAACGACGGCATCCTCGATATCGCCATCATAGGCGCGGGTATCGCTGGGCTTACAGCCGCTCGCGATCTGCAGCATGCCGGCTGCAATTCCTTCGTGGTCCTGGAGGCGCGGGACCGAGTTGGCGGCCGAACGCTCAACCATGACCTGGGTTCCGGCTTCATTTCGGAAGTCGGCGGTCAGTGGATCGGCCCCGGCCAGACGGCGGTGGCCGACCTGTGCCGCGAGCTGGAGGTCGGCACCTTTCCCACCTACCACGAAGGCAAGACCGTGATCCTGGGGGGCGATCAGGGCCGCCTGGCCATCGACCTCAAGGGCACGTTCGGTACTAATGAAGAAATCGGCGCGCGGATCAGCGAACTGTCCCGCGAGGTGCCGTCCGGCGCCCCCTGGACGTCCGCCAGGGCTGCGGAGCTGGACAAGCTTTCGGCGGGCGACTGGCTTTCGCAACAGGGCATCAAGCCGGAGGATCGCCAGGGCTGGGACACCAGCTTCGCCCTCACCTGTGGGGTGACACCTTCGAAAATGGGCTTCTTGCATTTCCTGTCCATGGTCAACTCGGCGAACTGCGACTACCAGCAGCTCGATTCGATCAAGGACAGCGCCCAGGGCACGCGCCTGGTGGGCGGTTCGCAGATCCTTTCGACACGCATGGCGCAGCAGCTGGGCGACAAGGTGCGCCTGGGGTGTCCGGTGCAGCGGATATCCGGCTGGAACAGCGAGGTCACCACGCTGCACACCGAGCAGGGGCCGATCCGCGCCCGGCGGGTGATCGTCGCCATCCACCCGGCGCTGTGCAACCAGGTCAGCTTCGATCCGCCGCTGCCGGAGGGTCGTGCGGCCCTGCAACGGGCCTGGCCAGCCCACAGCCCGGCGCGCAAGACGGCCATGGTCTACCCGAAGCCGTTCTGGCGGGAAAAGGGCTTGAACGGGCACACCCATGAAGTCAACGGCCCGGTGCTCTGGGCTTGGGACAACTCGCCGCCTGGGGGGGAGATCGGGGTCATCAACGCTTTCGTCCTCAACGCCCAGTTGCCCTCCGGGCACGATGATGCCCAGCGCGCGTTGGCCCGCATCTACGCCAGGTCGCTGGGTGACGAGGCGCTGACCCCGGTGGCCTATTACGACCATGACTGGGGATTGGCCGACCCCTGGAGCCTTACCTGCGTCTCGGCGATCCCGCCGGGGTTCTGGACCACCCACGGCGAATCCCTGCGTCCGCCGTGCGGCAGCCTTATCTGGTCGGGCACCGAAACCGCCGAGATCTGGGCCGGCTACATGGATGGCGCGGTGCGCTCGGGCCACCAGGGCGCGTTGCAGGCGCTCAACGCGTTGCGCAAGGTTTAGGGGAATGGCCATGAAGAAGAAACTACTGCTGCTGTTCTCCCTGTTGATCGTCACTGGGCTTGGCTTTTACGGACGCGAGTTGGTCGGCCTGTACCAGTTGGTCAGCTATGTCGACTCGGTCACCGAGGCCCACGATGCGAACGGGCCATGGCCCCAGGTGTTCGACGGCTGCAACGGCTGCCATGGCGCCAACGGCAGCTCGCTGCACCAGCGCTACCCGAGCCTGGCGGGACAGCCGGCGGCCTATGTCACGGCCCAGCTGCACAGCTTTGCCAACGGCCAGCGTGCCTACCCGAACATGCAGCCCATGGCGCAGATCCTGAGCGCGGACGAGATCACGCTCCTCGCGGATTACTACGCCCGGCAACCCGTCGTGGTCAACCTCGGGGTCAAGCCCGATCCCGCCTTGCGTGCGCGGGGCGAGCAGTTGGCAACGGGCGGTGCCTGCACGGCCTGCCATGGCGCGCAGCTGATGGGGCAGGGCAACTTCCCGCGCCTGGCCGGGCAGGGGGTCGACTACCTGCAGGCGCAGCTCGATGCCTTCGCCGAAGGGCGGCGGGTGGACCCGAGCGGCGCGATGACCGCCATCGTCGCCAACCTCACGACGCAGGACCGCCAGGCACTGTCCCATTACCTCGCGACACTCGCGCCGCCGGCCAAGTGAGCCGGCGCGCTTTCCAACAACAACCAGAGAGACCCTAGTCATGGAAATCACAGATGTCCTTGCGCTGCTGTCGTGCGTCCTGCTGATCGCCTCGGGTGGCATTTATGGCGTGAAGTTCCTGCGCCGAGGCAACTACCTGCTGGGCCTGGAGTGCCTGATCGTGGCCTTCTCGGCCAGCAACTTCCTGCTTTACCTGCTGACGCAGTGGAAAGTCCCGTACAGCATCTCGTTCTTCTGCGACGCCTTCTCCCGCGGCTTTGGCATCCCCATCGTCGCGGTGCTCGGGCTGATGGCGGTAACCCACGATTACAAGCCTTCGGCGTTGAAGGACGCGCTGATCTTCGCGGTCACCTTCGCGGCGACCTTCGTGCTGATCAAGGCCGACTTCATGATCGCGCCGTTACCGTACTTCTACGTGGTTATGTGGGCCGGGTACACGGTGTATGTCGTCTACTTCATCGCCCGCCTGGTGGGCCTGGGCGAGCACGGCCACGCCTTGGGCATGGCACTGGCCGGGGTGCTGGGGATGGCGGTGGCGGTCATCTACGACTTCTTCCCGATCCCGGGTGACGAGACCAAGGTGGTGTTCCTGACCCTGGCCCTGGCCACCTGGTCGTACATGATGGCGCAGATGTACTACGCCTACTTCGCCTTGGAGCGCGCCAAGGCCAGGAGGGCGCTGGCGCGCTGAAGCGGCAACAGAATCGACGCCCTTTGCGCCCTGCGGGGCGCTTTTTTTTGCTTCTGGGATCTACGCGTACCGTTGTAGGTGCGGGAAAGAAAAAGGGGCGCTGAGCGCCCCTGGGTCAATTGCAAAGGCTCGGCTTCAAGCTGACGCCACCCACTCGGCGCCACGCTCGGCAATCATGATCGAGGCCGCGTTGGTGTTGCCGCCGACCAGGGTGGGCATTACCGAGGCATCGATTACCCGCAGGCCTTCGATACCCTGTACGCGCAATTGGTTGTCGACCACCGCCAGCTCATCGCGGCCCATCTTGCAGGTGCCCACGGGGTGGTAGATGGTGTCGGTGCGCTGGCGCAGCAGCTCGATCAGTTGCTCGTCGCTCTCCAGGCCCTTGCTGTACAGGTCTTCCAGCTCATAGCGCGCCATGGGCGACTGGCCGAGGATCTCGCGGGTCATGCGGTAGCCCTTGAGCAAGGTGCGCACATCGTCCTCGTGGCTCAGGAAGTTCGGATCGATGCGCGGCGCGGCGCTCGGGTCCGCCGAGGCCAGGCCGACACTGCCGACGCTCTTGGGCCGCAGCACGCACACGTGGCAGCTGTAGCCATGGCCCCAGTGCAGCTTGCGGTTGTGGTCGTCGACCGTGCCGACCACCGCGTGCAGCTGGATATCGGGGCGCGCCAGGTGAGGATCGGTCCTGAGGAAACCACCAGCCTCGGCGCCGTTGCTGGACAACAGGCCACGGCGATGGCGCAGGTAGTCGACCAGGGACCTGCCCATTTTCACACTGCCACCGAGCGACACGCCCAGCAGCGAAGTATCGCTGCTCCGGTAGCACGCCACCACGTCAGGATGATCCTGCAGGTTGCGACCGACGCCCGGCAGCTCATGGCGCACGGCGATGCCCTGTGGCCGCAGCTCGGCTTCCGGGCCGATACCGGAGAGCATCAGCAGTTGCGGGCTGCCGAAGGCCCCGGCGGCCAGCAGCACTTCCTTGCGCGCCTTGAACGTCACTCGGTGCCCCGCCACCAGGGCTTGCACCCCGACAGCCCGCTTGCCTTCGAACAGGATCCGCTCGGCATGGGCCCTGGTCACCACCTTGAGGTTGTCGCGCTGGCGCACGGGCTTGAGAAACGCGGTGGCGGTGCTCCAGCGGCGGCCGTCGCGGATGGTCACATCGTAATAGCCCACGCCTTCCTGGCGCTCGCCATTGAAGTCCGCGTTGTAGGCATGGCCGGCGCGGACAGCCGCCTCGACGAAGGCCTTGGTGGCCGCGTGGCGATGACCCTGGCCAACGTACAGTTCACCGTCGCCGCCGTGATAGTCGCCAGTGCCACGGTGGTGCATCTCGCTCTTGCGAAAGTACGGCAGCACATCGGCGAACGACCAGCCATCGTTGCCCAGCGCCTGCCAGTCGTTGTAGTCGTCGTGGTGGCCACGGATGTAGACCATGCCATTGATCGAGCTGCTGCCACCGAGCACCTTGCCCCGTGGCTGGTAGCCCACGCGCCCGCCGAGGCCGGGCTGGGCGACGGTGTTGAACGCCCAGTTGACATGCCGGGTCGGCAGGATCGCCGCCACGCCCACCGGGGTGTGGATCAACGGCGAGGTATCTTCGGGCCCGGCTTCCAGCAGGCAGACGCGGGTGTTCGGATCGGCGCTCAGGCGGTTGGCAAGCACGCAGCCGGCCGAGCCGGCGCCGACGATCAGGTAGTCGAATTCCATCGTAGTGTTCTCGAAGAGGCTGTAGAGAAGGAGACAGACGGGCCTGGGGCGGGCTCAGCCGCCCCAGGTGGTGTGCTCGATGATGAAGCGCTGGAGGTTGCCGGCCGCCGCGCGGGCCTGGGGCAGGGCGAGGATCAGCTGGAACACGTGGGGCAGGTTGCGCCAGACCTCCAGGCGCACCGGCACGCCGGCGGCCACGGCCTTGTCCGCGGCACGCACCGCGTCGTCCAGCAGCATCTCGCTGCTGCCCACCTGCAGCAGCAATGGCGGCAGGCCTTCGAAACGGCCGAACAGCGGTGATACCGAGGCATCCGCAAACTGCTCGGGGGCTGCATAGAAGCGGCGGATGCCAACGGCGAAGGGCAGGGTGAAGATCGGGTCGTGGCGGGCATTGCCCAGGGCGCTGGCGCCACTGAGGGTCAGGTCCAGGAACGGCGAGAGCAGTGCCGCACAGGCCGGCAGGGGCTCCTCGGCGTCCCGCAACCGTTGCAACAGGGCCATGGCCAGGTTGCCCCCGGCGGAATCGCCGACGAGTACGATATCCTGGGCCCGGACACCCTGTTCGAGCAGCCAGCGATAGGCCTCCAGGCATTGGTCCAGGGCGGCGGGGAAGGGATGCTCCGGTGCCAGTGGATAGTCGACCATCAGCGCCCGGGCCTTCAGCGGGCGACACCAGCTGGCGACCATGGCGGCATAGGCGTCCGGCGTATAGGCGACGAAGGCGCCGCCATGGAGGTACAGCAGCACGCGCTCCTGGCGGTGGTGCCTGGGGATCAGCCATTGCGCGGCGACGCCGTTGCACGACACGGCCTGGCGCTGGACATCGGCGGGGATGTCCTTGGCGGCCGGGCGATCGAGCAGGGCGAATTTCCTGCGCAGTTCCTCGATCTCGATGTGCAGGCCGTGACGCGACTTCACTGTCAGGCGCAGCAGCAGGGTCAGCAGGCGATTACGCCAACGGCCCTGGCGTGGGTCGATCATCTGGCGGGCCGCCTCGACGCGGTCGAAGGCGGTCATGGCGCCACCTGCGCTTCGGCGGGCACGCCCGGCCAACGGTAGTCGCGCAGCTGTTCACGCAACTGCACCTTGCTGACCTTGCCAGTGGCGGTGTAGGGCAGGGCGTCGAGGAACACCACGTCATCGGGGATGCAGAAGCGCGCCACCTTGCCGGTGTAGCAGGCCAGCAGCTCCTCGCGGCTGGTGCTGTGACCGGGCCGGGCGACCACTACCAGCAACGGGCGCTCATCCCACTTCGGGTGGGCGATGCCCAGGGCGGCGGCTTCGGCCACGGCGGGGTGGCCCATGGCGAGGTTCTCCAGTTCGATTGAGCTGATCCATTCGCCGCCGGACTTGATCACATCCTTGGCCCGGTCGGTGATCTGCATGAAGCCATCGGCGTCGAGGGTGGCCACGTCGCCAGTGGGGAACCAACCATCCTGCAGCGGGCTGGCGTTGCCACGGTAGTAGCGCTCGAGCACCCAGTGCCCCCTGGCCAGCAGCGCACCGGTGCTGCGTCCGTCTCGGGGCAGGGTGTTGCCCTGGTCGTCGACGGTCTTGAGCTCGATGCCGAACGGTGGCCGCCCCTGCTTGGCGGCGAGGGCGAAGCGGGCCTCGTCGTCAAGCGCCTGGTGCGCGGCTTTCGGCGTGTTGGCGGTGCCCATCGAGGACAGCTCGGTCATGCCCCAGGCGTGCACGACATGGATACCGAATTCCTCCTCGTAGCTGCGCATCAGCGCTGGCGGGCAGGCGGCGCCCCCGACCACCATGCGCTGTATGCTCGGCAGGCTGCGACCAACCTGGCGCATGTGCTGCAGCAGGCTCGACCACACGGTCGGCACGCCCGCGCAGAAGGTCACCTGCTCTCGTTCGAACAGCTCATGCAGGCTCTTGCCGTCCAGCGCGGAACCGGGCAACACCAACTTGGCGCCCACCAGTGTCGACGAGTAGGGCAGACCCCACGCGTTGACATGAAACATCGGCACCACCGGCGCGACGACGTCGCGGCAGGACAGCGCCAGGGCGTCCGGCAAGGCGCAGCACAGCGCGTGCACCAGGGTCGAACGGTGCGAATACAACACCCCTTTGGGATTGCCGGTGGTTCCGGAGGTGTAGCACAGGGTAGCCGCAGAGCCTTCGTCCAGCGCCGGCCAGGCGAAATCCTCGCGCTGCGCGGCCAGCAGGTCCTCGTAGCACAGCAGGTTGGGAATGCGTCGTGTCGGCAGGTGTGCGCGATCGGTCAGCGCCACCCAGTAGCGGACCCCGGGGCACTCCAGGGCGAGCGCCTCGACCAGCGGGGCAAAGCCCGGGTCGAAGCACACCACGGCATCCTCGGCATCCCTGATGATCCAGGCGACCTGCTCCTGGAACAGGCGTGGATTGACGGTATGCAGCACGGCCCCCATGCCCGAGACCGCGTAGTAGAGTTCGAAATGCCGATGGTCGTTCCACGCCAGGGTGCCCACCCGGTCGCCCGGTCGCACCCCGAGGCGCGCCAGGGCGCCAGCGGCCTGTCCGACGCGCCGGTGCGCATCGGCGTAGGTGTAGCGGTGCACGGGAACGTCATGGGTGCAGGAAACGATCTCGGTGTCGCCGTGATAGCGGGTCGCATGCTCGAGCAATGACGGAATGGTCAGCGGCAGTGTCATCATTTGACCTTGCATCGTGTGTCTCGCCTTTGATCTGTGTTGTTGTTCGTCGGCGGTTCAGCCGGCGGCTCGCGAAACCTGCGCCTCGGCGCCGCCCTGGCGGGCACGGAGGAACTCCAGGCGGCCATCCTCGACGGCGTCTTCCAGCAGCATCTTGCGGTCACGGCCGTAGTGCATGGGCACATGCCAGGGATAGGCCTTGCCCTGGCGCGGGAGGAAGTGCTGGTCGCGGGTGAGGTAGCCGGACTTGAGCGTGTTCATGATGCTGGCATCCAGCGCGTTGCCGTCGCTGTCGCTGGGCGTCACCACATCGAAACCGTGCTGCTCCATGTGCCTGAACAGGCGGCACAGGTACTGCCCGGTGAGGTGCAGTTTCAAGGTCCAGGAGATGTTGGTGTAACCGAAGATCCAGCCCAGGTTGGGCAGGTTTTCCAGCAGCACGCCCTTGTAGGTCAGGTGTTCACCGAGCTGGTAGGGCACGCCATCCACCGACAGGCTCATCCCGCCCAGTGTCTGCAGGCGCAAGCCAGTGGCGGTGACGATGATGTCGGCACTCAGCACCTGGCCGGACTTCAACAGGATGCCGTTGTGGATGAAGCGCTCGATATGCCCGGTCTCGACCGAGGCCTTGCCGCTGCGGATGGCTTTGAACAGGTCACCGTCGGGCACCGCGCACAGCCGTTCGTCCCAGGGCATGTAGCTGGGGGTGAAGTGGCGCATGTCGGCCTGCGGGCCGATCTGCCGGCGTACATGGCCAAGAATCACCCGGCGCATCAGCTTCGGCCAGCGCCGGCAAGCCAGGTACACGGCGCGATAGAGCACGATGTTGCGCTTGCGTGCCAGCTGGTTGGCCCAGCGCCGGGGCATCAAGTGCGACAACACCTGAGTGATCTTGTCGGCCGAGGGAATCGAGTAGATGTACGAGGGCGAGCGCTGCAGCATGGTGATGTGCCGGGTGTCGTCGGCCATGGCCGGGATCAGCGTGGCGGCCGTGGCGCCACTGCCGATGACGACCACGCGCTTGCCCTTGTAGTCCAGGTCCTCGGGCCAGTGCTGTGGATGCACGCGCACGCCCTGGAAGTCCTCCTCGCCGGGAAAGCTGGGCAGGAAGCCTTCGTCATGGTTGAAGAACCCGGTGCAGCACAGCAGGAACTTGCAGCTGAAATGACGCACGCCGCCACTGGCCTCGTGCACTGCAGTCAAGTGCCACAGGCGCTGCTGGCTGTTCCAGTTGGCGCTGCTGACCTTGAGGCCGTACTGGACCTTGTCGGCGATCCCGTACTGCTTGGCGGTGTCCTGGATATAGCGGCGGATGGAAGCGCCATCGGCCAGCACTTTCGGGCTGTCCCACAGGCGGAACTGGTAACCGTAACTGAGCATGTCGGAATCGGAGCGGATGCCCGGGTAGCGGAACAGGTCCCAGGTGCCGCCGATACGCTCGCGGCGCTCGAGAATGGCCAGGCTGCGGTGGGGGAAGGCTTCCGTCAGATGGCAGGCAGTGCCGATGCCGGAAAGCCCCGCGCCGATGACCAGGGTGTCGAAATGCAGGTGGCTGGTGGGTTGAGAGTGGCCAAGCCGGGCAGCGGGGACAGGCGCATCGACCGTGTCCGAGGCAGGATGGCTCATGGAGTCTTTCATGCGCTGATCTCCTGAAGCTGTTGTTGTTTTGCTCGACTGTAGATCGTCGGACAATTAAACACAACAGTTGTTATTGTAATATGCATCCGGTGAATGGCGCGACGCCGCGCAGGCTTTCGACCAGGCCTCCTTGCCTGATCGGAAAGCCTGTGAAACCTAGCGGCTGGCGGGTGCCTGACTGGCCAGGTAGTGGGCAATGGCCTGCAGGTCATCGTCCGCCAGCGTTGCTGCAATGGCATTCATGCCTTGGGTCGGATCCTGGCGATGGCCTTGGCGGAAGGCCTGCAGTTGGTCGAGCAGGTAGGCCTTGCCCTGACCGGCGATACGCGGGCCGAGGGCGCCGCCGGCCAGGGCTTCACCATGGCAACTGGCACAGCTGTGGGCGGCAATCGCCGCTTGTCCACGCCTGGCCAGTGCCTCGTCCGGGTTAGGCATTTCGCTGGTGGTCGCGGGCTGGCTGGCGAAGTACCTCGCCAGCATGTCGATCTGCGCCGCACTCAGGCTGGCGGCCAGGGGACCCATCTGGGCGCTGGTGCGCTGCCCGCTGGCGAAGGCCTGCAACTGCGCGCTGATGTAGGCGGCCGGCAACCCGGCAAGGGCGGCGTACTGCCCGTCCCGGGGCTGGCCGCCGACGCCATGGCAGACGGTGCAGGCTTCCTGGATCTGCGGCCACGGCCCGACCTTGGCTGTGGACTCGGCATAGTGCTGGTCCAGCGCCGTCATGAAGCGGTAGCCGGCCCACAGCTCTGGGCCAAGGGTGAAGGCCGCAGTGGCAAGGGCCGCCGCCAGCAGTGCGGATCCACCCAACAGGAGTCGTTTCATCATGCCGGCCTCCGACTGAGCGCCTGCAGCGCTTCCAGTGCCGCGCGATGGCCGGAGCGCACCGCGCCGTCCATGCCGCTGGCCCAGATATCGGCGGTTTCGGTGCCGGACCAGATCAGCCGGCCGACTGCGGGCTTCAGGTAACGCCCCCAGCGGGTGAGAAAGCCCGGCGGGATGGAACCGACGCAGGTGAGGCTCCAGCCATCGACCTTGCCCCAGTCGTGGTCGTGGAACTGGGTGGGGTGCAGGCCCTCCCGGCCCAGGGCCTCGGCATAGATGGCCGACAGTGTGTCGCGCGCGCGGTCCGCATCCTGGGGCAACTGCGCGGTACGCACGAACGCCGCCAGCACGCCGACGCTGCCATCCGGTGGCGAGTTGTCGTAGGACAGAATCAGCGGCCCATCGGCCTGGGAGACTTGGCCATTGAGGCCCTTGTCGCGCCAGAACGGCCGTTCGTACACATGCACGGTCTTGCGCATCGGCGCGTGGCAGGGCCAGAGCCGTTGCAATTGGGCGCGGCCTTCGGGCAGCGGCGGGTCGAACTCGATCTGCTGACACAGGCCCGGGTGCAGCGCGGCGATGACCTGGCGCGCACGGAACACACCCTGGTCGGTATGCAACTCAACGATGTCGCGATCCCAACCGACGATCCTGCGCACTGGGCAGGCCAGTCGCACCCGCTCGCCCATGGCCTGGGCCATTTGCCGGCTGACCACCTGGGAACCGCCGACGATACGGGTTTCCTGGGCACCGCCCTTGAAGCCCTCGAGCTTTTCCATGCTGCTGTCGGCGGAGTTGACGATGGACAGGTAGTGCAGCAGTGACAGGTTGGCGGGCGGTGTACCGGTGGTCAGGCCGATGGAGGTGTCGAAGCTGAGCCGTTCCACATTGTCGACGCCTTGCTGCGCCAGCCACTGGCCGACCGAGAGCTGGTCGAGCCGCTCGGCGTCCGCCGCGGTCCAGGGCTCCTTGCTGGGCACGGCGCGGGCCAGCGCGTCGAGTTTGTGTACGATCGGTGAACCGGGATTTTGGCCGCTGCTCAGGTCCTGCGCATAGAGGGCATCCTTAACCTGGTAGACCGTCCTGCCCTGGTAATAGGTGGGGAAGGTATCGATGCCAAGCTCGCGCAGCAGGTCGAAGATGGCCGTCTGGCTGGGCCCGATCCATTGGCCGCCGGCCTCGGAGACCACGCCGTTGCCCAGGTCGTGGTTATAGGTACGACCGCCCACCCGGTCCCGCGCCTCCAGCACCACGAAGGCTTCGCAGCCCGCGCGCTGAAGGTCCCGGGCAGCAGTGAGCCCGGCCAGCCCGGCGCCGATGATCGCCACGTCCAGGATGTTTTCCGGCACGCCGCGCAAGGCCTGCGCCACCACCCGCCCGCTGAGTGCCACACCGCCCATCAGGGTCGCGCCAGCGAGCGCCTGCACCAGCAGGCGCCGCCGTTGCGACGACAACACTTTGTTTTCAGGGTCCATAGTGCCTCGGTCAACGCTGTTGTTTTAATTTAGATAACCGTAGTTATGTAAATTAACCCAGCGTCGTCACGATGCAAAGCGAAGTTTCCGTACACCGGTGAACGGCGATCGGAGAAGGGCGGTAAGAGGCGCGGTGAAGGCACGCCATGACCCATTGCGGGCCATGGTCGGGAGTAATGCGGGGTTACTTGCGTTTGCCGGCAGGGGGCGAAATCAGGGCCATCAGCGCGTCGAGCAGGGCCTGCATGCGCTCACCGCTGAAGCGCTCAGGCTCGATGGGCCACATCATCATCCAGCCGTCGCTGATGGCGCTGATCTGGTCAGCCAGCAGATCGGCGGCAATGTCGTCGCGGATCTTGCCCTGGCGCTGGCCGTTTTCCAGCACGGCGGTGAACACCTGGCGGAAGCGGGCGTAGCGGTGCCTGATGATCCCGGCGAAGGCCGGCTCATGCTGGGCATGGTTGAGCAGCTGCAGCCAGGCCAGCCAGCCATACGACTCGTCACTGCTGAAGCCCTGCAGCCATTGCTGGATGACTGCGGTGATATCCGCCACTTCATGATGGTTTTCCAGCAAGGCGTCGAACTGGTCGAACAGGCTCTGGGCCACGGCGCAGACCATTTCTTCCTTGTTGGCGAAGTAATAGGTCACGGCCCCGGTGGTGCAGCCGGCCTGCTGCGCGACACGGCGCATGGAGGCACCCGAATACCCCTCCTTGGCTATAACCGAGATCGCCGCCGCCAGCAATTCGGCCCGTTTCGCGTCGCGGTCACCCACTGGTCGCCCACGGCGGGCTGCAGTGGCGGGCGAACTGTTCGAGGCATTGGCGGTGCGGATCTGGGAGTCAGGCATGGGCGCTCGTGAAGTTGTCTGGTTCGGTCGGGATCGTCGCTCGGCGGCCCCTGCCGGCGTCAACGGCGCGGCAGAGGCATGTTGCGAAAATACATCATCCTGACCGCTAAGGGCAGGGGCTGGTCAGCTTGCGCCGCACCCCGCCACGGCAACCGCACGGATCTCGACACACAGCCCGGGGAGGGCCAGCTCGGTCACGCCGACGGCAGTCCAGGAAGGGTAGGGTGCGGGGAAGTAGGTGTCCTTGACCTGTGCAAACGCCGCGATTTCGGCCTGCAGCCGAGTATGGTAGGTGGTCAGTTCGACGACGTCCGAGAGCCGGGCCCCGGCATGCTCGAGCACCCGCTCCAGTGCCTGGAACGCCGACCTTGATTGGGCCTCGATGCCGTTAGCAGGCTGCATGTCGCTGTCCAGGCCCACCTGGCCGGAGACCCAGATCAGGTCACCGACGCGGGTGGCCTGGGCAAAATGGAAGGTGTCGTAGAACACCTGGGTGTGCGGCGGATTGATCGGCTGACGCTTCAGATTATGCGTATTCATGGGCGCTGCCTCTCAGATCAGTTGGCGAAAGGTCGGATGACGAAACGCATCGCCCGCCACCAGGTGCCCGAGCTCCTCGGTGAACAGCACGCCTTGCCGGGGGTAACGCGCAGCGCTTTTTGCCGGCAGTGGACTGAAGGTGGCGTCGTCGCCGAAAAAGCGGAACACGAAGGTGCGCCGGCTGGGAAACGCCGGATCCACTGCTGCGCCACCGTGCAGGGAGCCGGGGTGCAGCAGCACCACGTCGCCGGGTTCGGTGGCCCAGGACAGGATGTCGTAGGCCTGTGGGTTGCGCATGCGCTCGGCCTCGATATCCGGTAGGCGGGGCAGGGCACCGTTGCCATGCAGCGGCTGGGTAGGGTCGTCAGGGGCGGCGAAGGTGGTGCCGTCATAACGTGGCCCACGGTGCGAGCCACGGATGATTTCCAGCGCGTTCTGCTTGGGCACCGCGTCGAAGCTCACCCAGGCATTGCCCCAGTGGTTGCCAGCCCAGGGCAGGTAGGAGGTGTCCTGGTGCCACAGCGTGCGCGCGCCATGGCCACCGGCCTTGAGGAACACTTCTTCGGCAAAGTACCAGACCTGGCGCGAGCCCCAGACTCGCGCGAACAGCTCGCCGAACGGCAGCGAGGCCACCAGCGCTTCCAGTTTGTCCTTGGCCTTGGGGTTGGCGTTGTCGACATGGGATTGCTGGGTGGTGCCGGCGAACATGCGGGTGGCGTGGGGGCCGTGATTGGCCACCGCCCAGTCGAAGGCTTCGCGGCAGCGAGCCAGCTGCTCTGGGGTCAGCAGGCCTTTGACCAGTACCGCACCATCTTGATGAAACGCCTTGCTCAGCGAGTCTTGCATCAGTGTGCTCCTGATGTGGGGTGTGCAGGTCTGGGTAAGGCTAGTGCGTGAACCAATTTAACACAACTACCGTTATCATTATTTTAAACCGTGTCATGAGGCCCAGCTCAAGGCGATTGAAACAACTCGCCGACCCCGGAAATCAATCCAACTGGCCAGGGATGCAGAGGCCCGATCAGCGTGGTTGCATCCAGCGCGCAGACAATTCCGACCACCATGCAGGCGACCAGGCCAAGGAGCAGTATTTGACGCATGGCAGGCTCCAGCACCGGGTAGGCCCGGTGTTGATTGGCGTTATGGACGAGTCGGTTTACCTGGACATCCAGTCGATCACCGCCGCGTAGTCTTCGGCGCTGCAATCCATGCACAGTCCGCGGGGCGGCATGGCGTTGAAACCCTCGGTGACATGTTTGACCAATACCTCCTTGCCTTGGGCCAGGCGGGGCTTCCACGCCTGCGGATCGCCTTTCTTGGGGGCCATCGGCAACTGTCCGTTGTGGCACATCTGGCAACTGCGCGCGAATACCGCCTGGGGATCCTGTGCGGCGTGGCCGAGGGGAGCGAGCGCCAGGAGGAGGAATGCCGGGAGGAGTCTTTTCATGGGTTTGGTCTCGGTATTGTTATTATAACGGTAGTTGTGCTAATTCAGCCGAGACCCGCCTGCAAGAGGACAGAAGTGCACTGGGGGAGGTGTGGGCAGGCAGAACCAATAGTGGAGAGCTTGGCGAAGCTTGCTAGTGCAGGCGTACCGAGGGCGGGCTGTTTATATAACTCAACTAAATGAATATTTAGTTGAGTTATAATTATTGGTTATCAGTAGTCGGGCAGGGCACACAGACGTGTTGCAGGAGCCTGCCGATCATGTGAAGTTTGCGCCCAGTTCACATACTCTGAAAAACCATCAAAGGAATGAGACATCTCCATGCGTGGACTCACTGTAATACCGCTGTTGTTTGCGCCCTTGATCGCCTGGGGCGACTGCACGCAGCACCTGCAAACCTGGGCGCAGGACCTGCACCCAGCATTGAAGCTCGCAAGCGAATTTGCCGTCTGCAAGGTCAATCCAGCAGACGCCAGCCAGGTCCTGGCAGCCTTGCCGTTGATGGTGAACGTCGATGAATACGGGCAAGGCGATTACGGCCTGGATGTTTTGGTGGCTGATGCCGCCAGCGGCAAGGTCATTGCCCACAGCTACCAGGAGGCTGCGATCGTCTCCGATGCGGTGCAGTTTTCAGGCCTGACACTGGACACGGCGCGTTATCAGGTTGCGCCTGGGGTGCGGGCATTTGGCGTGCGCATTCGTCACACAGGCTCGTCGCGGGTCAATCCGTTCAGCAGCGAGACCCTGAGTCTCTATGTGAACGACGGTTCGCAATTGCGCCAGGTCATGGGAGACCTGGTTGTAAGCAAAGGCAACGGCGAATGGGATGGTGCCTGCGCCGGTGAGTTCGGCGAGACAAAACGCACACTGGCGATTGGCAAACCTGGCAAGGATGGTTTCAGCAGGTTGCGGGTTACCGAGATCACGACCGGAAGCCAGAGCGTTGTGAAAGGCGTTGATGACTGTGAAGAGATCGAGAGCAGTTCAACGACGAAGACGTTCAACCTGGATTACGACGGCAGTCGCTATGGGGTGCCGAAGGAATTGACGTTCCAGTGAGCTGGATTGGAGACGAGGCTTTGATGGAGGCTGAAATCTGGCCTCCCTCTGGGCATGAGGCTCAATACGAATCTACGCATAATGTATATTATGTTAAATTGCGTATTACGGGAGGTGGCCTGCTGAGTCGATCACCTGTGGTTCATGCCTGCCATCACGCTCGAGCTGCCGGCGCCATCTCGACAACTGCACAGCGTCCTTTCGTGCGTACCTTCTGCACCAGCCGCGCTCTGTTGATGAACACATCGATCTGACAGCTGCCTGAGTGCTGCACATCTTCCCAGTATTCCGTGTGCACAATCTGCCCGTTCTGCGGCCCTTTGTAAGTACCCGCGGCTTCACGCGTGACATAGCTGCTGTCGCGCACGTATCTGAGCACCACCAGATCTTCTTCCGGCACCACCATGATCTGCCTGGGCACCCCGAAGAAATCGATCAGCTCGCCCACCGGACGATCTTTCCAGGCGCTGTAGGCCGTCTGCCATTCCAGCGCCATAAACGCCGTATTGCCTCTCCCTAAAAAAGTAAAACCTTAAAAAGAATAATTTTTTAGGGATGCTCTGATCGCGTCCCCGAACGATCACCTGGTACGACTACGTGGGTATTGGTGATGTAACGCAGCATGGCCTAGCGCAGGCACTTTACGTACGAAACCTAGCCTGCCACCCTACTCGTTAAACCTTCGGAGACCCGCTGTTGAACACCCTCGCACGGACGCTGACCACCCTGCTGCTCACCTGCCTGCCACTGCTTGCCCATGCCAGCAATGCCGAGACCCTTATCGCCCGCCACGACTGGCATCAGGCGGCCCGTGCCGTCCTGCTTGAGGCCGGCCAGGAGAAAAATATCGATTCATCACTACCGCTGGTCCAGGCCAGGGCCGGTTTTGTCGATGACGCCCTCAAGACCATCGCCGGTCTTTATGCTGGCTCGCAGCCCTATCGGCTGGTGGAAGTGGCAGAGCTGCCACAGGTAAGCGCGGCGCGCCGTGAAGCGTTGCTGGGTCAGGCGCTGGACATTGCCCGGCAACAGGCCGAGCGCGACAACACTGCCAGCACCGGGGCCTTCATGTGGCTGGCACTGCACTACTGCGGCGCGGGCGACGAGACTCAGGCCCGTGCGTTGCTTGCTTTGGCGCTGGAGTATGCGCACAAACTCGACAGTTACGACCGGATGATCTACGCGATGCAGCGCAGCCCGCAACATACCCGCAGTTGGATGATCAGCCCGGTGACCCAGGCCCTTGCGCGCGAGCGGGAAAATGCCGCCTTCAACTGGCTCGGCCTGGCCGAGCTGGCCTTGAAAATGGGCGACAAGACCCAGACTTTGGGTTTTGTCGACCAAGGGATCGAGGCCACCGGTCAACTGCGCGACTCGCGCAAAGGCTACGTCCTCAGCCAGCTCAACCTGCTGGCGCTCAAGGCCGGCAGAGCCTCGCTGCCAGAGCCCTTGACGCCCTATCTGAACATGACCCGCCTGGCTATCACTGGCGCCCCGAACCAAGCCTATGCGCTGCTCTCCGCCGCGCCCCAGGACGGCAACATCCATTACGGCGCCCGCCTGTGGCCAAAGCTCATCAAGGATGCCAGCGAGCGTAATGACCTGCCCACCGCGCGCTATTTCGCCGAACGCCCGATCAAGCAATCTGCGCTGGAACAGGCCAGCGCCTGGCAGCAGGTGGCTCAACTGCAGTGGCAAGCCCACCAGGACTTCAGCGCCAGCTACCGGCAGGCATTCCAGGCCCTGGAGCCCGCCGCCGGCACGCCGCGCAGCCTTGAAGACATCAGCACCCTGGTCAAGCTTCTGGACCTGGCCCAGCAAGCGGGCCTGAAACAGCCCGAGCCAGCACTGCTGCCCCAAGCGGTGGCCATGATCGACCATCTGCCGGCCGACCGCCCCTCTGACCGGATCAAGGCACGGTTGCAGTTGCTGCCGTGGCTATGGCGCCAAGGGACAAGGGACCTGGCCACAACCCAGGCGCTGACGGCATACCGTGACCTGAGCGGTTACCGCGACTCTTCGGCCGCCACCCGCGCCGAGTTGCTGACCGAGATGGGGGTGGTGTTCAGTGAGGTAGCGGCGCCCTCGCCCGGCGTCAGGACGCCAGCGCCCGCTCCCGCAAGGCCCTGATGTCGCGCGCAGGCCCAGGCAAGGCTGCTCCGGGCTGGACAGGGTGACTTCGGCGTTGGCCGGCAGGTCCAGCGACGTCACCAGAAAACGCCCCGTGTCGTAGGGGAAACCCTCGCCGCCCGCCCACATCTGCTTGGCCCCTTGGGCCACCAGCGCGATGGCACCAGGCATATTGACCGGGCAGCAAGCTCAACGAGACATTGGCCAATACCTGATGGGCCACTACAACTGGATCCGACCTCATCAGTTCAACGATGGACTGGCTCCGGCGAAAGCTGAAGAAAAACTCAAAACCGTGTCCGGGATGAGTTGACCACTACACGCTGCCGACGATGAGCGTTGCGCTCAGCTCGTCTGGCTGATGCCTGCAGCGATCTTACAGTCCCTTTCCAACCCATCACGATGCTCCATACCGAATGCGTGATGGCACATTAGCATATGCCGTCGAACAGTCGGCACACTGCACGGGCGTAAAAATTTAGACATTAAAAGGGATCCAAAACACTTGCGAACACCAGCTGAGCGCATTATGTTGTGTCTTGCAGCAAGGAAAACCACCATATGATGTGTGAAAACCTTTCTGCGTGGCTCGCGATTTACTGAAAACCTCTTGTATCTCACATTGCTGGATGAAGGAGATTCCGTATGACAGATCGTCGCCCTCTCAACCCCAACGTGAACGTTCCAAAGCCTGGCGGTGGTGAACAACCACGGTCTCGCAACAAGGACGGTCAAGTCCGCGATAAACGGAGCGATGCTGGCAAACCGCGCGGCAAATGACGGTTTACAGGTCAGCAGCATACGATCTCGCTGCTGACCTGTTCTGCCACTGCAAATTAGCCTTCGTGTGTACACAGGCGCGGCACAATTCGAAGCAACAGTGCTACACCCTGAATCGATAAGGGGCGCTGGTATGCGCCCTATCGAGTATCACTCTGCGATCCGCTTTATCGCTTTTTCGATACGCTGACGGCCCGCGTGGGCAAGCTTACCGACCCCGGCTTCCTTGGCTACTGCGTAAACCAGCCCCTCTCCTACGTGACCATGCTTGGTCATTTCATCTACTAAGGCACCTAGTTCGGGCAAGCAGATTTCAGCAAGTGGCCGAATGGCATCGTCATCACCCGGCCTACGAAAGACAACGTTCATATCCGACTCGAGATGAGTCGGCCAGAAGAATGTTCCTGCCTGCTCCTCTTCATGAGATCGGAATCGTGCCCGCGCTATTTGATCGACGCGATCACGAATGCGCGAGCCCGTTCTGACCCAGCCATGAGCACGCGCGATACGCCGCGCAAGCGCCATATCGAGCACAGGCCCCTCCTCTGCCACCACATGGGCAATCATCTGTTCCAAGGTAGCCGTGTAGCTCGCTTCGAAGAATCTGTCTGGATCAACCGCCTTCACAGCCTCGGCAGGGTCTGCTTCCTTGTAAACCAGGTGCTCTACTGGCACATAAGGAATCACGGTATCTTCTGCTGTTTGAGCCGCGGCAGCTCTGGCGTATTTCAACTCTGGCATTGCGCCAGACGGATCATTGGCTCCGGCAGCTGAAGTCGAAGCTACAACAGCAACCTGATCCACAACCTCAATGACTTCAGCCATGGCAGCATCGACTTTTAGGCGCTCAGCCTCATGGGCAGCATCGATGACCGCCTGCTTGGCCCTCGATTCGGCAAGCAGTTCGGTGAGACGTTGATGCACCTTTTCTGCGGTTCCCACGGCATCAACCCACCAGTCGGTCGACCAGATCCTAACGATCTCCCAGCCAAGTCCACGCAGCACAAACTCACGCAGCTTGTCGCGATCACGCGCAGTCGCACTGCGGTGATAGGTAGCCCCATCGCACTCGACACCGGCTAGGAAGCGCCCTGGAGCATCAGGGTGCACAACCCCCAAGTCTACTCGGAAGGAAGAGACACCAATCTGGGCATGGATCTGCCAACCCTTCTTGGCCAAGGCAGCAGCGACTGCCTCTTCAAATGGGCTATCGAATCCACCCACACTACCGAAATTAGCTTCAGCCAAGGCCTGCGGCCCACGTTCAGCAAATTCGAGGAAATGCTTCAGGTCACGCACCCCGACGGCTTGCGTCCGAGCAAGGTCAATGTGCTCTGGGCGGAGGGTCGAGAACAGCACCAGTTCTTGGCGAGCACGCGTAATTGCAACGTTCAGTCGGCGCTCGCCACCCGGACGGTTCATCGGGCCGAAGTTCATAGACATCACGCCGGCAGCGTCTTTTCCGTAGGTGGTCGAGAAATAGATGATGTCCCGCTCGTCGCCCTGGACACTTTCCAGGTTCTTCACGAACACAGGTTCGAGCTCAGACTCAGCGAAGTAAGAGTCGAGCGACGGATCCCTCCGGCATGCCTCATCGAGCATGTCCATGATGAGCTTCTGCTGCTCACCGTTGAACGTGACCACTCCCACAGTATGACGGCTCTCACGGAAGGCCGGCGACTGAAGGCGAGCAACAAGGTCAGCAACTAGGGCTCTTGCTTCAATCAGGTTGGTACGTGAGCCGCCCTTGTCGTAAACACCAGCAACTGGACACAGCCTCACAGCCTTATCAGCCGTGAATGGCGAAGGGAACGTCACCAACTTCGAGCCGTAGTAACGCTGGTTGGAGAACGCGATCAGGCTCTCGTGACGGCTGCGATAATGCCAGTTCAGGTTGCGCATCGGCAGGTTCGCGCTGATGCATTCATCCAGGATGCTCTCGAGATCCGCTTCGACATCCTCATCATCAGCAGTGGACTCAGCCCGGTCAAAGAAAGAGGTCGGCGGCAGCTGTTTCGGGTCACCTACCATCACGACCTGCTTTCCTCGCGCCATCGCACCAATTGCATCCCAGACCGGAATCTGAGAGGCCTCATCGAAGATGACGAGGTCGAACGGGGTTGAGGCTGGCGGCAGGTATTGGGCAATCGAGAGCGGGCTCATCAGCAAGCAAGGCGTCAGCTTGGTGAGGGCTTCTGGTGCCCGGGTCATCAACTCACGCAATGGAATATGCTTGGTTTTCTTGCCCATCTCATGACGCAGCAAGCCCCACTCTGAAGAGCGGCTCACGCTGTCCTGACTTGGCAGGTCAGCACACAGCCGAGCACGGAGCCAGTCCTTCGTCAGCTCGGTGAACTTGTCATCCAGCGCTCGGAAATCGCGAATACGCTGTTCATGCTCAACGCTGACAAATGTCCGGATCACTTCCTCGTTATCGACAGTGGTATTCAGCCACCAGCGAGCATAATTCACCTCGAAGACGCGGCGGACTTTTCCGGAGGTGATGGCTCCGCTTTCCATGGTCTGGACAATTGGGGCGAGGCCAACGGCGAAGGCCTCATCGCGCACCTTCCTCCAGGCACACCATGCCTTGAGTCGCGCCTCGGACGAAACTACGGTTTCGCAATTTTTCTTGAGGTCATTCAACGAAAGGTGTGAGGTCTCATCAGCACCGGCCTCGGTGAAGTGACCGATCGAAGTCAGATGCGATGAACGCTCCTGCAACAACGCAAGCTTTTCACGCAGGCCAACGCCTGCGAGAGCTATCGCACCTTCAGGCTCTAGCAAAGCGTTGCCATCGCCCAAGAGCGTTTGAAGGGGAGCCTTGTAAGCTGCAATCTGCTCCGGGTTCAGCGCGAGCTTCGCAACAGCAGTTGCTACCTGCCCTTGGAACACCACAGCCTGACGTGCAATCTCAAGCTTGGTCTTCAGGTCACTCCAGACCGCTACCAGTTCTCGCAGGTCAGCCAGGTCGGACAAATCACGTTCAACCGCTGCCCGCTCCTTCAACAGATCGAAGTCACCTTTCAGCAAGGCTCCACAGCGGCCCTCCTGCACTTCTGGGTGATCATCAACAAGGCGACCACGTTCTTCGATATCCCGACGCTCAGCCTGGAAGCGCAGCGCTGCAGTAAGGAGTTCAATGTTAGTGTCCTTGCCGCACCAAAGCTGCTGAGTGCTCGAGCCAAGGTCGGACAAGGCAGCCATATCGCTATCAAGGCGAGTCAGCGTGCGAAGCCGTCGCAGTTCTTCCTTCAATGCATCACCCAGCTGGCCTTGCTCGACCAACTGGAGCCCATCATCGATCCAGTCCGAGTCTGATTGCTGGAGCCGAATGGCCTCTTGAAGTTTGATCGACGTCGAAAGCTTCTCAGCGTCAGACTTAGAACCTTGCCAAACGGCAACGCACTCGTGCCCTGGCTCAAGCTCACCAATAGCGCGGCGCACGGCACGTATTTCTGCCCAGGTGGCTAAATCCTTACCGTGATCGGCCTCGCCTGCAGTGGTTTGAGTCGGGGCTAGCAAACCTGCGATACGACGCTTACCGAACCAGGACTTTGGCCAGAACGATTCCTCAGCCTCCTTCCACTCTCTCAGCAACAGATCGATGTCGAGCGATTCGATCGTATCGCCATAGGTCGCACTGAGCTGCTGCTTGAGCTCTACTATTTGGCTAAGCAGTGCCACCGCCTGAGCAAGCACATCGGTGACACTTTCCGGCCAGGCCGGGCTGAGCTCACCGAATATGGTGCGACGTTGCTGCAGCAGGTCAATACCCTGCTTAGCATCCGCCACAACGCGAGAGGTCCAGAGCGGCGAAAGCTTAGCGTTTAGCTCTCGATGTTGTTCAACCCACGCACAGCCATCGCTCAGCCGTTGAGAAATGGAGCGGGCTTCAGGCCGCAACGCGAAGCGCCAATCCTGTCCTGCTGCCGCGGGTAGTGCCTGGGAAAGGACTGACAGCCCCTCCAGTGCACCCGGGGTGTATTCCGAAACTGGGAGCCCAGCCAACTCAACGAACCGATCAGCCGCACACTGGACATCCAAGACGGCAGGCAACACATCACGAGCCGCCTGCACGAACTGTTGTTGCCAATGAGGTGACCATTCCGCTTGACCAACTGCGGACAACGCATTACCAGCAAGCAGGCTGTAGCCCACAGCCTGCGCGTTCACTTCGAGGCGATCGCCCAATTCACGAAGCTCAAGCATGGCCTTGTGGTCATGCGTGTCAGGTGACGCCCAGCCAACAGGGGCAACAGCTTCATCGACACCCGAAGTGACCGTGCCAATCGCATCGTAGATGGTGTAACCGTTGCGATGGCGCCGGTGCAGTCGCTCGACGTAAATGTTCAGGCTGTCGCGCAGCGTTGCGAGACGCTGAGCCTCAACCTCCCATGCAGCGGAATCGACCTGCCCTTTTGCCTCCCAAGCGGACTGCAGCTGGGCCAGCACATCAGTTTTCCGAGCCTTGCTTGAGTGCAACTCGAGGCAGAACTCACCCAAGCCAATCTCACGCAAGCGACGGTACACGACATCCAGCGCGGCGATCTTCTCCGAGACGAACAGCACGCGACGCCCTTGGGCAATCGACTGGGCGATCATGTTGGAAATCGTCTGGCTCTTGCCAGTACCGGGTGGGCCGATGAGCACAAAGTCTTTGCCCTTGGCTGCAGCCATCACTGCAGCCAACTGAGATGAGTCAGACGGCAGCGGGCAGAAAACGTCTGTCGGGCCGTAGTCGCGATCCAGCGATTGCGCCTCTGGGAACGGTGTATCCGAAACGAACGAATCGCGTGGGGTATCCAGAAGGTGCTGAACGACTGGGCTCTGCCGCAGGTGCTCAGCGTTCTCGGCCAGATCCTTCCACATGAGGTATTTGGCAAACGAGAACATCGACAGCACGACGTCTTCGCTCAACTCCCAACCTGGGATGTCCTTGATGGCATGGCCAACCTTGTTCCAAATACCGGCGATATCAAGGCCAGAATCGTCCCGAGGCAATTCGTGCTCCAGCGACCCCAAGCCCAATTCGAAATCCTGTCGAAGCATCTCAATCAGGGTGGGGTTGAAGCGCGGCTCATCATCGTGAAGCACCATGGTAAATCCGGAGCGAGCGCTCTTGCGCTCCAGCGTAACCGGTATCAAAACCAATGGCGCCTTGTACTTCTGCCCTGCTCTGTCCTCGCGTGTCCAACTCAGGAAGCCAATGGCCAAGAAGAGCGTATTGGAGCCGCCTTCCTGCAGCGCTGTGCGAGCACCTCGGTACAGTTCGGTGAGTCGAACGTCCATCTCGTTGGATGTCAGCGCAACAAAGACCTCTCTGCGATTGAGGGCATCCTCGGCATGCCGGCGACGAACATCCTCACGCTCACGTTGCTCATACAGAGCGCGCTCCCGCGGATCAGCACCATCCATGAGGTCTGGGCGGGTGAGCAGCTTCAGCGACTGACCACTGGCCAATACGTCCTCGAGGGCTCCTGGATCTAGGGACTCCAGCTTCAGCGCCCGCTTGCCTGTCTTGAAGTTCAAGAGGTTGTTTCGAAGCGAGAGATCCAGGAGTTTGCGCTGCCACCGGCCAAGTCGGTCTGCTGGGTCGAGCTTGGAAAGGTCTTCGACCACTACCTCGTGGATCTCATCAGGGATTCCAGCCCCGTCCTCGACCAGGAGCGTCGGAGAGCCCACCGGAACCTCATCAGCAATCCGTGCGATCTGAGCCTCAGCACTTGCGAGTGGCTTGATCCGTTGCAGTCGAGCCCGGCGAATGTCGAGCAGCATTTCAAATTCGCTGTCCGCGTCTTCGGCAATCTGCTTCTCACCTCTCTCGACTGCGTAAGAGAAGGTTGGGACAGGATTCTGCGTACTGAGCGTCGTTTCAAATAGAACCAGTTCCCGCAGCTTCACCCGCTTGCGTACCGCCGTCACATCATCGACAAGGGCAGTAGTGAACTCCTCAGGCTTCATCCACAACCCCGCGAAAGCGTGACCGCGGGTGAACACGATGACTGGGTTCAGCCCGATTTGCTCCAGGGCAGCGCAGAATAGCAGGGTAAGATCCATGCAGGTTGCCAAACCAGTATCGGCAATCTGGCTTGGGCTTCGCACCTTTTGACCTGACTGTTCAAAACTTGCCGGCGGCAATGCATAGTCGAGCTTCATCCGTGCGACGGCGCTCCAGACCGCAGACGCCAGCTGCCAAGCTCGCTTCGCGCCACCCTCGTAACCATCCAGCGATGAGCACAGTTCACTTTGGCGAAGCAACTCAGCCGTCTGCTTCAAGAGTCGTTCAACTGCCGGATCATTCGGCTGCACGAAGGCAGCCGTCATGTCAGGAATATGCCGCAACCCACCCCACTGATTTCGGGGCAGAAGGTCTACGACTTGCTCAAAACGGGAGACCTCCTTTCTGCCGCTCTCGGCTTCCTTGTCGTCCGCCTCAAGCACGAAGGTGAATGTCGACAGCTCAGCTTCGGTCAGACGACTAAGCAACGGGCCGTCCAAGACCAGATCAAGACCAGGAATGATCCGGAAGCTATCTGCCCCAATCTCGTCGATCCGCCACACCTTGGCCTTGAACACCTCAGGTTCTGAGGTCAATGTCAGGGTCGCATTAACGAAACGGTCTTCGGTCTCGTTCGCTATACGAAGTTCGCGAATTACGGGAATGGCGTTCTGGAAGTCGGCAAGGTTCAGCTTCGCCACAAGAGTGGCAAGGATCTTGACTTCTTTAGGTGGGATTTCTTCTTGAGCAGCGGGGGGCTGAACGATGTCGTCCATGCGCAACCTTCCTTGTTGTGATGCTCAAGGGAGTGCCGGACTGACCGGCCGCGAAGGGATCCTCTTGAGCTGATGGCGGGATGATAGCGCTTCCTGCTTCAGACGTAATGATCCTTTGGTCGTTCGCTGATGCTTAATCTGTTCAGCTAAGCAGCGATCTGCAGCAAAGCGCAGATGCATCCTGACTTGCCACAGACCTATCAGCTCTATCGGGGGTAAAAAATTAGTATCAAAGGTTTTTCAAAAGTGGCACAAAACTGCAAAAAGCCACATCAAGACTGACTAGTTCAAGGAAGGCCAGCCACCTAAAACATTCCAGCGAACTATTAGCTAGATGTATTGGATTCAATACCCATCAATCTCATCTCAATGTTATTCAAGCCGTCATACACAACTTTTGCATAGGAATGTTCACCAACCCAGTTCAGCTCATTTTTTATTTCTGATAAATCATATTTTATATCATCTAGCTTTTGTGAAACCTCTTCATTGATAGCGACAAGTCGCTCCAGAAGCATCTCAATATTTTCAGTACTCATAAAAACTCCTTTTCAAAGCAGAGGAAACGGTCTGGTAAGTTCTGCGCAAAGTGGTTGGAGGCTGGCCTAGCTTGGCTGCAAATAGACATTTTGAGGCGCAGCTTGCACATCGAACAGTGGCGCAGTGCCATCATTAGCATAAAAATGACCTCCTGTGGAAGACCTACGCTTCGTAGCACCGCTTCATCGCCTCAACAGCGTTAGTGCTCAAGGCCACCGCGGCGCTGTTCGATCAGGCTCAGTAGCGATTTTATAGCCACACTCTGCGGCTTGGTTAAATCGTGCTGGTGACAAAATCTCCTCGATCAGCCAGGTTGCTGATCAAGGACTCGCCCTTCAATTTGAATGCATCAATCGGCGATACCGAGATACTTGCGGAACAGGTTCTGAATCGCCCTGAGCTTCGTAGGCACCTCTTTGTCTTGCACTGAGGCCAATAAAGCTACTTTTATAAACATCAATCGATGAACGGCCGCATTCGTTTCGAGGACTTTGAGTCAGTAATCTCCGGCCCGTGAGTGGCTTATGAACATTTGACATCGCCCACTTGTTAAATTAAGTATTATGGGAGGTGACCTCCTGAGTCGATCACCTGTAGCGCTCAGAACTTGATGTGTACACGAAATAGTGTCAGATGCTCCTGGAGCATCTCTTTCGCGCCCTCTGCCCTGGCGGCAGTCATGTTCGCCAGACTCAGATCCCCTTGCAGCCGCTTCAAAGTATTCTGAATCTGGTGAGTTTTGTGGCGCAGCGGGTCTTGCTCGCGCTGCTCCTTAATGGCGCCGCGGTAATGCTCCAGGGCATCACGAGTGAGCGCGTGCTTCTATTCCAGTGAGCGAATCTGCTGGTCTTTCTCCTGTACTCGCAGTTCCAAGTCTGTACAGCATCTGACTGATGCGCGCATAAAGCTCGATGGAGCGCTACCCTCGAATCGCCTGGCAAGCATGAGGCGATTCGAGTGTGTGAGCTGAGCGTGCGAACCTACAAATGGCATCCCGGACGATGAGTTCTCAAGCAGCCAGCAACAGAATTTCCTTGGACTCGGACGCTTGCTGAAGCAGGCCTGGATGGCGAGCTTCAAGTTCGATCACATCAGCCTGATAACTCAGCGCGGGTAGCATCTGCTTCCCCTGCTGCAGAAAATTGGTTATGTGCGTGAACTGATCGTGCTTGATCGTCGAGGCGGTACTGCGGTCGCTGGTCAGGTTCTCGATGCGCTGGGCATTCAGCCCCTTGATGTCGGACTCAAGCTGCACCATAGATTCCCGGCTGTACTTGACCGCACCTGTGCGCATCTGGACGTACGAAAGGGTTAGCCCCAAGTTGACCAGGCGATCTTGTAGCAGCGAAATTTGTGGTAGGCGCACCACACTGCTCGCAGCAAATGACGCGTGTTTCTCAAGCACCAGCTTGGTGAGCTGATACTCCTTATGGAACGGTGCGATGAGTCCTCCGAGGTGTTGGACATCCCCCTGCTCACAGAACTGCTTCGCAGCGAGGATGAGCGAACGGAACTGAGCCTCATCATTCAGAATGTTGTGATCGTGCACCTCTTTGGCCAGCGCATAGGTCTGCTCGATCTTCTCAGATTGAGACTGTATCTGGTCGCTGATCCTGTTGAGCTTGTTGCAGACAATTACGAATCCTGCGGCTGTAACCGCGAGATTAAGCCCTGACATAACAAGGTTAGCCGACTGCAGGCCCTGCAGAACGCCCATGCTTTGCTGCAATTGCCCCATGCCGTCCTGGAGCGTGCCGAGCCCTTTTTCGAGGGTGGACTGCAGCTGCTGGAGGCGCTGTTGAGTTTGCTGGCTATCACCAGGGAACAGAAGGTGCCCGACAATTTGACCAGCCTTCTCGGTACCTGCGGCGTGCCGAACAACCCCACCCCATAGCCGATAAGCTCCACTTTGGAGCTTTTCCATGACATCGGGGATATCGGGTAGCGAACGCAGCAGTGCATCAGTATTTACATACATGCGCGCAGTTTCTCCGTGTAGATAGCGAAATCGTACTCGTACCTAGCCTGACGAATTTTAGCGATCTGAAGAACCGCCGGAACGGTGATGCGAAACGCGGGAGATGCCGCCTGGAAGATCGTTGCGCCAGCGGCAGCCACAGCGAGCGGTGGTACTGCCATCGACAACAAACGACCACCAATAGCGCCTGCGATGCCTGCCGCGCCTCCTGTAGCCGCAATGCCAGATGCGGTACCAGCGACTGAAATCAAACCTTTGACCACCTGCGCGACATAACCCAATGCAGTGGCATAGTCCCCGATTCCTTTCACTCCTGCGTATTTTTCTACAGCCTGGCAGACCACTACTTTCTCGATCTCGAAAATGTCTAAGCTCTCGGACAATTTACCATCGAGCTTCTTGGCAGCATCAGTCGCCAATTCGAGATAGCTCACGCCCTCAGATCTGAACAGAGTCGCGATGCTGTTGCTTCCGAATGCGCGGATCTCCGCGTCTAGGACATCAGGGATGGACTGCAGCGTTCCCTTTGCCTGGCGAGCGAGGATTGTAGTTTTGACTTTACTGTCCAGAGCCACCCTACCGTTCCCATTATCGGTGATAAGATCAGCCAGGACGTTCAAGTCAGCGGATGAGGCGTTCGCCAACAGATCCGGCAGGTGCCGCGAACGTGGAACCACAAACTCCATGTATTTCCCCTTAGCTTTGCTCAGCTTATGGTGTCAGCCGCTATCAGCATGATTGGCGTGATTCTAGCGGGTAGTCGTGACACTGTCTCGCATGAATAACGGCTCAACGCCATCACTGTGCGACGTGTTTGCCTAAGTAAGGATGTGGTGGATTTGGGCTCTATTGGCCCTCCCAGTCAGGAAGCGGGTTTGCGCGTGTTTTCAGTGGGGTCAAGTTGGCCCCTCTGCGCTCAAACGGTTTGATCTACTTCAGTAAAGCCGCGCCGGCAGATGCACCCGCTGCAGCGAAGACCGCTGCAACAGGTACAGGTCGAGGGGGCTCAATCCCACCAACTAATGATGGAGTGTACTATCTGAAGAAGCCTGCTTCCCACATTCAGAATCCCTAGAATGGTTTTTAGACGCACCCACCATTTCTCGATCTTGAGCGGTTGAAGGGGGTGTCCGAGGCGATGATAGAAGCGTAGGCGAGGTAGAGACGGATGTATAGGGCAGCGCTTATTCGAGCGCGCACCGCAGGTGCAGGGCTTTTTGATGGGCATACTGATGCCTTTCGATGTGGTTTCGACGAAAATTTTTTGTTCGCAGATATTCGAAAGGGCTTAGCGGAGGCGATGCTTGAAACCGCTCATCTCTGGGCCATCAAGGAAGAGAGGAACAGTGAGTACAGCCCGAAGAGCACGGGCTTGAAGTTGGATTATGTGCGCAAGGATGATCCGGAAAAACGCGAGGATGCGCTTCCTGAAACTGTGCAGGGATGAATCGGGGTCAGGCTGACCTGCCTCGCTAAGGACTGTGTCCAATGCGCGCAGTTGCGCCCTATCGATACAGTAGACTGTGATAGTCATGCAACGGATTGGGGTGGTGCCCGATATACCATGATGCGCAAGGAAGGTCTTGGGATGCTGTGACTTCTCGAAAGCGGACTCAGTAAATCGAGACATGTAAGCCCGCAACCGTTCACGCGCACGCCAGGCGAATTCAGCTTTCAACTGCGCCGTGACGCTGTCAAGCCTACGTTGGCCATGTCGCCTTAGGCGTACAAGTCGCACTGATGATGAGTGATCGTCCATAGGGACTCCCGTGTGATGTCACGTGGCCAACCTTACTCAGTAAGCCTCAATTCCACAAATCATTTTTGCCCCGCTCGCCCAAAGGGCGGCATAGAAAACGCCGGGGACTGCGGCAGTATAAAGTACGAAGCATGGCTGACACCTGTCGCGCTCAACCTCTGCTGAGCGTCGAGACTCGATGTCCATAAGAAGGCTTCAGGTAGTGCTTGGGATCTCGCGCCACTCGGTATCTGAACCACGGCCAGCGCCGATGCACGGTGGAAGATATGAAACCCTGACCTGGGGCTCAGTGGCTCCTAGGAATCAGGATTCGAAGGCGACACGGGTATCGAGCGCCCCGCAGCGGCCACCGCATTCCTACTCAACCCTCCGACCAACCATCAACCCATGAATCACATCCTGGGCCAGCACCTTCGCCATGCCACCGAGGTAATGCACGGCAGTCAGCAACGTCGGCAGATGATCCGTCTCAGTCATCGCCAGATCGCTGATCTTATGTACCGCACACATCAGCACAGTTGCCTGCTCAACCGCATGGTCCAGCGGATGCCCCGCCACCACGCGGAACAGCGGGTCTTGCGCCCCCACCTCCGCGCCTTCGCCGAAATGCCCGACGCCGGTGGTGGCGAGTGTCTTGATGCGCGGGATTTGCAATTCCATATCCATACCATTCCTCCTGCGGCCCCGCGAACAGCGCGGGGCCTGATCGGTGAACATCAAGTGCGAGCTCAGGCTCGCCAGGTCAGTGCCGGGATTGCACACGGCTCAGCGCCACTTCCACCAGGGTGCGGGCGCTGTCGATTTCGTGCATGGCGGCGAGGGTCAGCACCTGGCCTGGGGGTTTGGCGTGGAGCAGGACGGTCTGCTGGCTGACGGTCAGGGCGCAGACAAGGTATTCGGAGATCTGGACCAGGAGGTCTTCGAGGGTTTGGGTGGTGTATTTGTCGTGCTGGGGTGGATCGGGGACGATCTTTAGCATGTTGTTTCTCCGTCTCGGTGGAGCCACCACACCCTGCTGTCAAACAGAGGGTGGCAGCTGTACGTGGGTTGACAGACCGAGGAGACGAAGGAAACCCGGCGCACACGAGGTGCCCCACGTACAGCCGCCATAACGGCTTGCTACGAGACTTCGTTCTACCTGCGGCCTGTCAAAGCCGGTCGCTGGGTTTGAAGCGACTTGCCGAGACTAGATGGCGGGTAGACGGGTGGCAACAGGCTGTAAGGGGCTAGGAGTATGTTTCGGAAATGGACTACAGAGAAGAGGGAAAATCCGATTCAGAGCACATAAAAAGTGTTCTCTTATCGTCAACTTAGGGCTGGTTGCGCCCCTGGATGCTCCCGGGCTGCACCACTGATCAATCTTCTGCCTCGGGCGCCCGAAAGGCTTTGCTGTAGTAGCCGGACGAGTCGAAACAGCAAACCGCCTTTTTGCCGGTCGCAAGCATCTCGCAGGCATCACCTATTCGCTTTTCACGCGTCTTGAGTTGCTTCGCTGAAGTAATCCAGTGGATCCAGTCCACCCGTGCGAGGGTCGTCGTGTTGTTCCAAACCTTTTGAGCCTCAGGTGTGGCTGCCAGGGCTTTCTCAAAATCTGCTGGGATATCAGGCTCGGGCTCCTTCTTCACCGGGACTAGTTCGAGGGTAACGATATCGCCAACGGCCACACCCGCCGCATCGAGTAGATCGCTACTGACTCTCAGCCAATGGCTCAACTGGCCATCGGGCTCCAGGATTGCCCGAAAAGGATGCCCATTGATCGTGCCGTCAACGGACGTCCTTCCCCGCCTCGGAAGCCGTTCACTCGCATCCCTTGGAAGAACTGCAAACGCCCACGACCTGTCATCACCGGGCTTTAGCGGACGAAGAAGCTTGGCTTCGAATCGGGACCTCGCATCGTCTGTTGTCATTGCAAGTTCTCCCACCGAGCGCCTAGTTAACCATCACCTCGTCCAGTGCCTGCTCAAGGGTGCTGACCGTACGCTCGATATTGTGCAGCTTTTCCAGCCCGAACAGGCCGATGCGGAAGGTCTGGAAGTCGGCCGGCTCGTCGCATTGCAACGGCACGCCGGCGGCAATCTGCAGGCCGTGGCTGGCAAACTTCTTACCACTCTTGATATCGGCATCATCGGTGTAGCTCACCACCACACCAGGGGCCTGAAAGCCTGCCGCAGCCACGCTCTTGATCCCTTTGCGGGTCATCATTGCGCGCACCCGATCACCCAGGGCCTGTTGTTCGTCGCAGACCTTGTCGAAACCGTAGGCTTGCGTCTCTTTCATCACTTCGTTGAACCGCGCGAGGGCATCGCTGGGCATGGTCGCATGGTAGGCGTAGCCGCCCTGCTCATAGGCCTGCATGATCTGAAGCCACTTCTTCAAGTCGCAGGCGAAGCTGGTGCTTTGCGTCGATTCGATACGCTCGAGGGCCAACGCGCTGAGCATCACCAGGGCGCAGCAAGGTGAGGCGCTCCAGCCTTTCTGCGGCGCGCTGATCAGCAGGTCGACCGCGCATTTGTGCATATCAACCCAGATCGCGCCGGAGGCGATGCAGTCCAGCACAAACAGGCCACCCACCGCATGCACGGCGTCGCCCACGGCCCGCAGGTATTCATCGGGCAGGATGATCCCTGATGACGTTTCAACGTGGGGGGCGAAGACAATCTGCGGCTTCTGCGATGCAATGGCCGTCAACACTTCGTCCAGAGGGGCCGGGGCATAGGCAGCCTGGCGCCCCGCTTCAACCGGCCGGGCTTTCAGCACCGTTGTGGCCGCCGGAATGTTGCCCATCTCAAGGATCTGGCTCCAGCGATAACTGAACCAGCCGTTGCGTATCACCAGGCATTGCTGGCCGGTGGCAAACTGCCGTGCCACCGCTTCCATGCCGAATGTGCCACTGCCCGGAACCACCGCAACCGCCTGGGCGTTGTAGACCTGTTTCAGGGTGGTTGAAATGTTCTTCATCACCCCTTGGAACGACTGGGACATGTGGTTGAGCGAGCGGTCCGTGTAGACTACCGAATACTCGACCAGCCCTTCGGGATCGATACCGGGATAGATCTTCGACATGGTGCGGTTCCTTTGGCAGAGAGGTCCATGGCATCGACCCTGCCCTAAGCTATTGCAAATGACAAGATGCATCAGGCACACCGCAGCCCCCTGCCTGACTCAAATCAGGGAAACGCCCACTGGTTGAAGTCCCAACAGCTTCCCCTGCATGAACATCAGAGATGTCCACTTCCTTGCCCCGCACGCAAAACTCCTTGTCCCACCCACCACTTTTTCCCATCCCCGCCTCCACCCAAAATCCGCCCCTGACATCAACCCCCGTTCAGGAGCCCAAGAATTGCACTACTTCAAACCCCTGCTAATCACCCTAGCCCTGGCCACCACCGCCCAATCCACCCTGGCCGCCACCTGGCAATCCTCCCCCTACGGCCCAAACGACGAAATCGGTGCCGCCAACCTCCTCACCCCAGAGGTGGTCAAGCAAGCCATCACCCTGGTCAAAACCGGCAAGACCTACCCCCTCGCCGTCCCCGTGAGCAAGGACCTGCCCGCCTTCCGCCACCGCAGCTTCCACCTCTACAACATCCAGCCCGGCGAACAGGCCGGCCAGACCCTGGGCAAGAACAAGTTCAGCTTCAACGATGAACTGGTCAACGGCTGGACCGGCGTCGGCACCCAGCTCAACGGCATCGGCCATATTGGCATCGACAACGTCTACTACAACGGCAACAAGGCCGCCGACTTCGTCACCGTCGAAGGCGTGACCAAGCTCGGCGTGGAGAAAGTGCCGCCGATGGTCACCCGTGGCGTGGTGCTGGACATGACCGCCTACTATGGCAAGGCCATCGTGCCGGGCGGTACGTCGTTCACCGTCAACGACATCAAGGCGGTGCTCAAGCGACAAGGCATCACCCTGCGCAAGGGTGACGTGGTGCTGTTCAATACCGGCTGGCTGGAGCTGATCGGCAAGGACAATGCGCAGTTCCTCGCCACCGAGCCAGGCATCGACCTGCCGGCGGCCGAGTGGCTGGCCGACCAGGGCATCGTTGCCTTCGGCGGTGACACCTGGGCCTCGGAGGTCTACCCGAACCCTACCGGCGAGGAGTTCCCGGTCAACCAGTTCATGCTGGCCAAGCGTGGCATCTACAACCTGGAGCTGATCGACACCCGCGCCCTAGTACGCGACAAGGCCTTCGAGTTCCTGTTCGTGCTGGGCCAGCCGCTGTACAAGGGCTCGACCCAGGTCAACATCAACCCGGTGGCGATCCACTGATCATCAGGCCTTGAGTACCCTGCCCGCTGCTTGCAGCGGGCATTTGCGTTGATGGAGGCTAGCCAACGCAGGGCTGCGCTAGTAAAACTCAGGGCTGTCCCCTGGAGGTCTCATGCAGGATCTACGTCAGTTGCGCTACTTCGTCGCCGTCGCCGAATGCGAAAACGTCGGCCGCGCGGCGGAGCAGCTTCATATCTCTCAATCCCCTTTGAGCCGGCAGATCGCCCAGCTCGAGGACCACCTCGGCCTGGCCTTGTTCGAGCGGCGCAACCAGCGCCTGTTCCTGACTGCCGACGGCCGCACCTTCCTGTCCGAGGCCCGTGGCCTGCTCAAGCATGCCGAGCGCCTGGAGTCGCTGGGCAAGCGCCTGGGCCGTGGCGAGGAAGGCGGGCTGTGCATCGGCTACGTCAACCATGCCATCCATGCCGGCGTGCTGCCCGGCGCGGTGCGGGCCATACGCAGCGAACGGCCGAACATTCACATCGCCCTGTACAACATGACCCCGAGCGAGCAGTTCGAAGGGCTGCGCCAGCGCAGCCTGGATATCGCCCTGGTCTGCGAGCCGCCGCCCGACAATGACCCCGACCTGCGGGCGCATCCGGTGCTGGACGACCCAATGCTACTGGCCATCCCCGCCGAACACCCGCTGGCAGGCAAGACCGACCTCTGTCCTGCCGACCTGCATGAGCAGGAATGGATCATCACCGGCGGGCAGCCCGACCAACTCAACAAGCGCGACGATTTCATCGCCCGCTGCGCCGATGCGGGCTTCACCCCGCGCCTGTCGCTGGAGGCCACCGACCCGCTGAGCGTGCTCGGCCTGGTGTCCGCCGGGCTCGGCCTGGCCATGGTGCAGGGCAGCCTGAGCGCCAGCGCCGGCCCCACGGTGGTGCTGCGCAAGCTAGAGTGGTTCAGCCCCTGCGTGCAATTGTGGGCGGCCTGGCACCAGGTCGACCTGCGGCCAATCGTGGGGGTATTCCGCGAGCGCGTGCTGGCCCTGGCCGATCAGACTTCATAGGTCTTAATTCAGTCGAATCTAGTCTTTTACAGTCTGATCGCGCGTCACTAGCATGGCTCCCATCGATGCAACTCATCCACAGGAGCCATTCCATGAACATCGACCTCGGCGGGCGTACCGCCATCATCAGCGGCTCGACCGGCGGTATCGGTCTGGCCATCGCTCGCGGCCTGGCCCGCGCCCATGCCGACGTGGTCATCGCCGGCCGCAGCCAGAAGTCGCTCGACGCCGCCCTGGCCGAACTGCGCGCCCAGGGTGGCCGTGGCCAGGTGCACGGGGTGATCGCCGACCTGGGCACGGCCGAAGGCGCCCAGGCGCTGATCGCCGCTCACCCCCGCGTCGACATCCTGGTCAACAACCTGGGCATCTACGATGACGTTGATTTCTTCGACGTCGACGACAGCGAGTGGAACCGCTTCTACGACACCAACGTGCTGTCCGGCGTGCGCCTGGCGCGCCACTATGCACCGGGCATGGTCGAGAAAGGCTGGGGGCGGATCCTGTTCATTTCCTCGGAATCCGGCATCGCCATCCCAGCGGACATGATCAACTACGGCGTGACCAAGGCGGCCAACCTCGCCGTTTCCCATGGCCTGGCCAAGCGCCTGGCCGGCACCGGCGTCACCGTCAACGCGGTACTGCCCGGCCCGACCCTGACCGATGGCGTCGCCAACCTGGTGGCCGATGCGGCCAAGGCCTCCGGGCGCAGCATTCGCGAAGAGGCCGACCACTTCGTGCGCAGCGCCCGCCCGAGCTCGATCATCCAGCGCGCCGCCGACGTCGACGAAGTCGCCCACCTGGTGGTGTACCTCGCCTCCCCTTATTCCTCCGCCACCACCGGCGCGGCCCTGCGGGTCGACGGCGGTGTGGTCGACAGCCTCGCAATCTGAATTCAATTCTGGAGATTTTCCCATGGCCAATGCCCAAGCAACCCTGAACACCCCACACAGCCCCGAGCACGTCTGGGCCCTGATCGGCGGCTTCGACAGCCTGCCCGACTGGCTGCCGTTCATCCCTGAAAGCCTGTCCAGCGAAGGCGGCCGCGTGCGCTCGCTGAAAGACCCGGACGGCAACAGCATCGTCGAACGCCTGATGGCTTTCGATGAGCAGCAACGCAGCTACAGCTACTCGATCCTGACCAGCCCGTTCCCGGTGACCGGCTACCTGTCGACCCTGCGGGTCAAGGCCGACGGCCAGGGCAGCCGGGTGGAGTGGTTCGGCGAGTTCACCCCGGTAGGCGTCAGCGACGAAGAAGCCACTGCCTTGTTCACCGGCATCTATGAAGGTGGCCTGCAGGCCCTGGCCAAGAGCCTGGGTTGATGTAACCCCCAAGATGCACAGCAGGGCCGCCTTCGAGCGGCCCTTTTGCATTGCTGATTCCAGCTCAATACACCTTTGCCCGATCCCTGCTGTATCCCTGCCCCGCGCCTCGCTATCCTGCCCCATTTCTGCCCCTACGAGAACCGCTCATGTCCATCACTCATCGCGCCTGGGGTTGGACCCCGGGCGCAGGCCTGGACGGCCTGCAACTCATCGACAAATCCCTGCCTGAAGTCGGCCCCGGCCAAGTGCTGGTGGCCAACCGCGCCATCGCCCTGAACCCGGTGGACTGGAAGATCTGCGAATGGGGCCATGCCGACTGGCACCCGGGCACCGTGCCCGGCGTCGATGGCGCGGGTACCGTGGTCGCGGTCGGTGCCGGGGTCGAGCTGGCGCTGGGTTCACGCGTCGCCTATCACCAGTCGCTGTCCCGCGATGGCAGCTTCGCCGAGCACTGCCTGCTCGATGCGAACCTGGTCATGCACATTCCAGCCAACCTCGATATCGCGGCGGCGGCCGCCATCCCCTGCCCCGCGCTGACGGCCTGGCAGGCCCTGGCCAAGGTCGCCGACGGCGCGTCGCGCGATGTGCTGGTGGTCGGCGCGGGCGGCGCGGTGGGCTTCTACCTTGTCCAGCTGGCGCTGCAGCGTGGCCTGCGCGTGTGGGCCACGGCGGGCCGGCAGCACCATGAGCGCCTCAGGCAACTGGGCGTGGTCGGGGTGTTCGACTACCGTGCTGGCGACTGGCAGGCCGATGTGCAAGCGGCCCTCGGCGAGCGTCCGCTGCATGCGCTGTTCGACACGGTCAGCGGCAGCCATGCCGCGAGCCTGGCCCATCTGCTGGGCTACAACGGCCACCTGGTGTGCATTCAGGATCGCCTGGAAAACGCCCCGCTGCCGGCCTTCAGCACGGCGATCTCGCTGCACGAGGTAGCGCTCAACAGTGTCCATGCCCATGGCCGACTGCTCGATCGGCAAGCGTTGAAGGTCGAAGGGGAGCGTTTGCTGCGGATGGTCGCCGATGGCCGGCTGCTGGCGCCGCAGCGCCTGGACTTTCGCTTCGAGGCGCTGCCGCAGGCATTGCGCCAACTCAAGGACGGCAGCGCGTCGGGCAAGTGGGTGACGCGCTTGGCGTGATCCGGTTGCACAAATGAAAACGCCGCGCTAAGCGCGGCGTTGATTCAAGCAGGGCTGCACTGCAGCCCTGTCCTGTTCAAGCTCAGGCTGCCGGAACAGGCGCCAGTGCGTTGATCAGGCCTTGTTGACGCAATTCGTTCCAGAACGCTGCCGGAATGACCGCGCCCAGGGCTGCATGGTCTTCGTTGGCGTGCGCCACACGGGTGGAACCCGGGATCGCCGCGACCACCGCCGGGTGGGCCAAGGCGAACTGCAGGGCGGCCGCCTTGACGTCGACACCGTGGGCACGGGCCACTGCGCGGATGCGTTCAAGCTTGGCCAACACCGAAGGGGTCGCCTTCTGGTACTCGAAGTGCTCGCCACCGGCGGTCACCCCAGAGCTGTAGGGGCCACCCACGACGATACCAACACCCTGCTCCGCCGCCTGCGGCATGACACGCTGCAGTGCGCGGTCGTGATCGAGCAGCGAGTAGCGCCCGGCGAGCAGGAAGCCATCAGGTTGCGGCTCGTCCAGGTCGAGGGTCAGCTCGATCGGCTCGACCCGGTTCACCCCCAGGCCCCAGGCCTTGATCACGCCCTCTTCACGCAGGCGGGTGAGCACGCGGAAGGCGCCCTTGCGCGCGGTCTCGAAGCGCTCCAGCCACTCGTCACCGTAAAAGTCCTGGGCGATGTCATGGATCCAGACGATGTCCAGACGGTCAGTCTTCAGCCGGCGCAGGCTGTCTTCGATGGAGCGCAGGGTCGCATCGGCGCTGTAGTCGTTGACGATGCGGTTGCGGTTGCCGTGTTCGAAAAGGCCGCTCTTCTCGCCCAGCTCGCGGCTGGTGGGGTCTTCCAGTTCGTCGAGGATGATCCGGCCGACCTTGCTGCTGAGCACGTATTCGTCACGAGGCCGACCGGCCAGGGCGTTGCCCAGGCGCGATTCGGACAGTCCGGCACCGTAGAACGGCGCGGTATCGAAGTAGCGCACACCGTTGTCCCAGGCGGCATCGACGGTGGCCTGGACCTCGGCCTCCGGTACGTTGCGGAACATGTTGCCCAGTGGCGCGGTGCCGAAGCCGAGCGGATTGGCGATAAGGGATTTGAGGCTCATGGGTGTACTTCCTGATAAGGGGAGTTGCTGTGTGAACTCCAGTGGCGGCAATCCTATGCCGCCCCTATCAAGACCGTCCAAGTCATAATTCGACAGACTTGAGACCTTTCATGCATAGCTGCCGACCGAGCCTACGGTGCCATCTCGACAACTGCGCAGCGTCCCTTTGTCTGTACCTTCAATCAAGCCTTACTCGTCACCACCTCATACCTCACTCGATGCGCCTCAGTTGGTAGCGGCACCTCCCACTTGAACAGCATCCGCCGTATATCGTCATTGCGCAGCGACGTGTCGCGTCGCTGGTTACGCCGCATGATCTCCTCCTCCGGCCGCTCCAGGTAGACGATCTCCACCTGCGCACCATAGCCATACAGCAAGTCCAAGGTACGGCTGCGCATCTGTGCCGACAGGTGCGTCGAGTTCCACACGAAGGGCCTGCGCTCGCGCAACAGTGCCTTGGCCCGGTCGATGGCGTAGTGGGCGGCGGCGCCTTCGTTTTGGCCGTGGCGCAGGCCCAGGGCCTGGCGCGCGTCATCGAACGACACCACCGGCAGGTCCGGGTGGTGTCGGGCGGTCCAGGTGTCCTTGCCGCTGGCCGGAAGACCCGAGAGCATCAGCACCTGGGAACCCTCGGGTTCATGCAACGCATAGTCCGGATGCACGCGGGCGCCACGCAGGTACTGAATGCGTGTGTACTCGTCGGCAAACGCCCGTGGGCCGTACAAACACCCCTCCTCTGCCGCCAGCTCGCGCCACAGTTCGATGGCGGTCAGCACATCGGCCTTGCCGGCATAGTGGCGGCCCTGCATGTCGGCCTCGGCCACCGCGCAGAGCATCCACACCGGCAGTTCCCACGACAGCTTGTGCAGCAGGAACTCCGCGCTGCGTCCGCTGCGGTCGCCCTGCAGGGCAAAGAACGGCAGTTGATGCACGGTGATGATCCGGCAGATCTGTTCGCGCAGCGCGAACGGCACGCCGGCGCGCCATAACAACAGACGCGCATCCACCGCGCCTCGGCGCGAGTGGCCGGGTTGGCCGATGCGCCCGGTCTGCGGGTCGATCACCGTGGTGTCGGGCTTGGCGATGTCATGCAGCAAGGCAGCGAAGAACAGCACGAAGCGCTGCTCGGCGCTGGCGTCGCGGTAGGCGCGCTGCGCCAGCAGCGCCTCGACCACCAGGCGGGTATGGACCCACACATCGCCTTCGGCGTGATAGGTCGGATCCTGCGGGGTGTCGGCCAGGCGTGTCAGGGCCGGGATGGCCGCGAGGCAAGCGGCGCTGTCCATGTCGTGCCCGGGGGCGGGCACCAGTTGTTGCAGTTGTCGAATATCCATTTCAGGAAGCTCCTTCAGTCACCGCGGCGTGCGCCGTGCCAGTCCAGGGACAGGCGCGGTGCGTAGAGATCGACGCCGGCGGCCAGTTGATTGGGTATGTACGGTTGGTTGGCATGGTGCTGGTCGGCGTCGAGGATGGCCTGGACGAAGTCCTGGCGCACCCACTTGAGCCGGCCCAAGGTCTGGCGCTCGTCTTCGAGCTTCAGGTACAGCCCCTCCATGCGGCTCGAGCGATCACACTGGCGCCAGGCGCGGGCCAGGTCGAGGCCTTCGCGGCGCACCACCTGCTCGAACACTTCGCGCCATTGCGCGGTCTTGGCCAGCGAGTCGCCGAGCAACGCCATCAGCTCGGCGTAGCGGCGTGGTGCCGGGCCTTCGTACAGCACCGGTACCGACAGCACCGGTCCGTCGGCAAGCAGGCGGCGGCGCGCCGCGGTGGACAGGAACAGCCCCGTGGCGCGGTCCCACACGTCGAACTCGCAGAAAAAATGCGGCAGGTGGTCGTAGAACACCGAGTGCTTCTTGTGCAGCCACTCGCCATACAGCACGAAGCGGTCTTCAAGACGCTCCAGCAACCAGTGCTCGTGGGCCACGGCCCATTGCTTGAACAGGTTGAACTGGCGCTCGCGGCCACCGCCGGTGAGGTAGTGGCCACGCGATTGCAGGCGGAGCTCGCCACCGTTGGTAAAGCTGATGCCGGCGTTGGCGCCGTCGAGTTTCTCTTCCACCACCAGCCATTGGCCGGCCAACGAGCCATAGGCCACCTGGCCGGCATCGCTGTCGCCGTCCTGCAGGCGCGAGCCTTGCAGATGGGGTGTGCGGGGGTATTTGAGCAGTTCGAGGGAATGTGCGTCGGCACGAAAATCCATGTTCATGGGTTTCTCCTTGGAAATAGGGAAAAACCGACGACAGGATCAGGCAGGTACGAGGATGAAGCGCCGCCGCGCGCAAGCACGGGCAGCCATCAGGCACGATGGACCGTCGTCGGTATCAGGCGTGTTTGATGGCGCAGGGCACTGGCTTCACCACTTGGCAAAAGGTTGCGGGGATTCGAGGGCGCGCATTCAACAGCAGGTGCCGTCAGCAAGTCAAGCCCTCAATGAAAGCAATGTGATAGCATCTGCGTGCCCCTGGAGGGGCAATCTTTTGAAATCCCGCAAGGAACATGCTTCGTGAAAGACTTCGTCATCAGCGTCAACAACATCGTCCTCTACATCTCCCTGGCCGTTATCTGGCTCTTCGCGCTCATCACCCTGTTCACCGGCGGATTCCTGCCAGCCCTGGGTGTATTCGTGGTCGGCAGCCTCGGCTGGTGCATCGTTTCCGGCTTCTGGTTCGTCCAGTCCGCCACCTACGATGAGCTGCGCAAGCTCAACGCCAGCAAAGACTGACGCGTCCGGGCGGCGCGGCATCGGGTCTTGCGACCGCCCTACCCTTGCTGCTGTGTCCTGCGCGGTGGCGCCGAGCGGCGACAGCGCTGCGAACAATACTTCACCTCCTCCCAGCACCGCGCCCAACGCTTGCGCCAGCTGAACGGCCGGCCGCATGCCGCGCAGATCTTGATCTTGCTCCGTTCGGCAGCCCTGTACATGTTCATGGTCCTCCTCGGAGGCTGCCGGTCGGGCCGAGCAGTTGCTGCCGCAACCGGGTATCTCGAGCCCTTGGGTCCAACCAGATGGCAAAGAACGCGCGGGCAAAGACCGGGTCGGCAATGTCACGGGTGAGTCGCTCATCGACATAGAAGCGGCACCCCTGCTTCGGCAGATACAACCCCCGTGATGCGCATGCCAGGGCGGACATCCACGAATGCTTCCTGCAGTACCTTGGCCCAGGTTTCGAGCTGTTGCGTCGTCATGCGGCCGGCGCCGAGGCGGCGCATCTCTTCAAGGCTGGCTTGCACCAGCGTGTCCCGGGACAATGAGCGGTGGTAGGTCAGTTCCAGGGCAAAAGGCTGGTTCCAGTCATGGCGCGGACCCTCGGTCCACAAGCGTGCGCTGTACAGCCGCAGGCCGAACCAGGTGAAGTCGCCACCGCCCAGTTGCTGGGCCGCCGGCAGCGCTGCACGCCAGTCCGCAATGGCTACTGGCATCAACGTCAGCAGCAGGCAGAGACAGGCCAAGCGCGCAAGGAATGCCATCACGAATCTGCATGGAGAGAAAATCTATACAAGACTAGGATCTTGTATAGATAAAATCAAATCATGCATCGGTCAGCAGGTGCATCACTGCGCGATGCCGGCGGCCCGTTGTGCCTCACGGGTGAGGCGCAACGGTAGTGGATACCGGGTCAAGGAAGATCAGTTGCAGCGGCTCGGCCAACAGTTGGTCGGCCTGCTCGGCAAAGCGCTGGAAGTGAGCGGTGGCCAGGTGCGTGTCCAGGGCCTGCTGGTGGTCGAACGCCTCGCGCATGTAGAACGTCCCAGGCTCATCGCTACGCTCGAACAGCATGTAGTCGCGGTTGCCGGGTTCCGCCCGGGTCGGCTCGATCAAGGCCAGCAAGGCGGCTTTCAACGACGCTGCCAGGCCTGGCTTGGCCTTGAGGATGGCAAGGGAAACGAGGGGATGCTCTTGTTGGTTCACATCAATCTCCTGGTCAGTTGCAAGGGGCCGGATCGACCGGCCCGCCGTTGTCTCTCGGATGGGCTCAGAAGCCTTCCAGAACGATCTTGCCGCGCGACTTGCCACTCTCGACCAGCGCATGGGCACGGCGCATGTTGGTGGCATTGATGGCACCGAAATGCTCGCCCAGGGTGGTGCGCAGGATGCCCTGGTCGATCAACCCGGCCACCCGCTCGAGCAGTTCGTGCTGGCGGACCATGTCGTCGGTCTGGTACAGCGAGCGGGTGAACATCAGCTCCCAGTGCAGCGACAGCGACTTGCGCTTGAGCGGCATGACATCCAGGGTCTGCGGGTCGTCGATCACCCCCAGGCGACCTTGTGGCCGCAGCACCTCGACCAGTTGCGCGAAGTGCTGCTCGGTATGGGTGAGGCTGGCGACATGGCTGACCGACTCGATCCCCAGGGCCTGGAGTTGCCCGTGCAGCGGCGCGCTGTGGTCGATGACATGATGGGCGCCCAGTTCGCGCACCCAGTCGGCAGTCTCGCCGCGAGAGGCGGTGCCGATGACCGTCAGGCGGGTCAGTTGCCGGGCCAGTTGCACCAGCATCGAGCCGACACCGCCGGCGGCGCCGACGATCAGCAAGGCATCGCCCTCCCCGCCGCCTTCGACCAAGCCTAAGCGGTCGAACAGCAGTTCCCAGGCGGTGATGGCCGTCAGCGGCAGCGCTGCCGCCTGCGCCGCACCCAGGCTGCGCGGTTGGTGCCCGACGATACGTTCGTCGACCAGGTGATATTCGCTGTAGCTGCCGGGCCTGGCGATGGAGCCGGCGTAGTACACCTGGTCGCCTGGCTTGAACAGGGTCACCTGGGGGCCGACTTCACGGACGATACCGGCCGCGTCCCAGCCGAGTATTTTCGGCTCACGCGTGAAAGTGCCGGCGCGCACCTTGGTGTCGACGGGGTTGACCGACACGGCCTTGACCTCCACCAGGATGTCCCTTGGCCCTGGATTCGGCCTGGGCATAAAGATGTCCTGAAGGGACGTAGGGTCTTCGATGGGCAGGCCGTTCTGGGTGTAACCGATCGCTTTCATAGGCACTCGCTGCTGGATATGGTTTGATTCGTGAACCCAGTCTGGCGCGCCCGGTCGTTGGGAAAAACGGGCTGAGCCCGTGAACACTTTCATTACAGGAGTGAAAATGATCCGCCTCGACGACCTCGGCATCTTCGTTCGCAGCGCCGCGTTGGGCAGCTTTACCGCAGCCGCCCACGAAGCCGACCTGCTGCCCGGCCAGGCAGCCGAGGCGGTCAAGCGCCTGGAGCGTGAGCTGGACGTGCGGCTGTTTGCCCGTACCACGCGCAGCCTGCGCCTGACGGCCGAGGGTGAGCAGTACCTGCCCTCGGCCCTGGCCGCCCTGGAAGCCCTCAGGCAAGGACGGGACAACCTGCAGCAGGAAAGCGCCCGCTTGAGCGGGATCCTGCAGGTGGCCGCGCCGTCCGACCTGGGGCGCAACGTGCTGTTGCCCTGGCTCACGGCGTTTCGCCGCGAGCACCCGCAGTTGAACCTGCGCCTGTTTCTCTCCGACCAGATCGCCGACCTGTTCCGCGACCCGGTGGATATCGCCATCCGCTACGGCCTGAATGCCGACGCCAACTACATCGCCCTGCCACTGGCACCGTGGAACCGCAAGGTGCTGGTGGCCTCGCCCGAGTACCTGGCGCGGCAAGGCACGCTGCGCACTCCCGAGGCGCTGCGCGAGCACCAGTGCCTGCTGTACATGCAGCAGGGCCGGGTCTACGACAAGTGGCAACTGGGGACACAGACCGTGCAGGTGCGTGGCGCCCTGTTCTGCGACGATGCCGATATCGCCCGGCGCTGGGCCGTGGCGGGCGAAGGGATCACCTACAAGTCCTGGCTGGATGTAAGTGACGACGTATTGGCGGGACGGCTCGTCGTGCTGTTGCAGGATCACCCAGGGCCGAGCATGCCGCTGAGCCTGGTGTGCCCGCACCGCAAGCAATTGTCGCCTGCGGTGAAACAGCTGCAAGCCTGGCTGTCGAGCCGCTTCGCCGCGCTCGAACGCTACTGATCAGGCTGCCGGCAGCACGCGCTGGATCGCCGATACCACCTGCCGTGTCGCCGCTTCCAGGGTGTCTTCATTGCGGCACAAGAACCAGCCTTGATCGGCAACGGCTTGCTCGAATGCTTGCGTGCAGGCCACGTGTTCATCCAGTTCATGCATCACGGTACTGCTCAACCCACGCGAGCGCGCCGCTGCCCTCGCCCAGGAAATTTCAGGCTCGGTGACCACGCCCACATGCAGGTCCGGCACCCGCACGTCGCATTCGATGTTCAACCGTAGAATCTCGGCAAACGGTACCAGCCGGCGAAACGCGGCATCGGACGGATACCAGCGGTCGATCAGGATGATGCTGTCCTTGGGCTGCCTGGCCAGCACATGCCGGGAAATCCAGGCCCGGCTATGCGCAAGGCGCTCACAGACCTTCATCTCCAGATCCCGGCAGGGATTTCTGACAAACTGGTTGACCAGGGCCATGGTTTCGCCCCGGTAGGGATCGCTCTTCTTCTCGCTGATGCGGATCACCTTCCTGTTGTCCGCCCTCAGCGCTTGGGTGACGGATTCCAGCAGCGTGGTCTTGCCGGTGCCCTTGGGCCCGTCGAGGGAAATGAACAGCGAATGATTCATGCGTCACACAACGTTTGGGTTTCCTTCATCGACAGGCATTGGCTTACATCAGGCAGTAGAACTCGCTGACCTCTGCGACGATCTCCCGGGCGGCATTGTACAGCCTTGCCTCAGGTGTGAGAGCCATGGAGCGGGCTTCGAGCAAATAGCGCTGGCCGGCCTGGAAATGGGCGTAGTCGAGGGTCAGGTAGCATTGGCGGACGGTGGTGCCACCCATCATGCTCAGCCCGCCTCCGCCGCTCGTTTCGTAGTCGAACCTGACCACCAGCTCATGGCTGCCGGGAGTGACCTGGAAGAAGCGACCTTCTTCCAGGCGCTGCTTGTCGAGGCGTTCGGCCAGCAGGACGCGGTCGTTGGGGAATGGCAGCGAGAGGTCGACCCAGGCCATCTGTGGGTTGGCGGCTGGCATTGGGGCCTGGCAACCCGGGATGGCGATGATCAGCAACAACAGCATCAGCCGGCGCATGACAAAGACTCCTCTGGGGCCTGTATCAAGGATAGCGCCGTGGCCTTTGCAACGGAGGGGTTTGTCAGGCTTCGGGCACCCGTGCCAGGGATTCGGCCTGGGCGGTGCTCTGCGCAGCCGGCGGGGTCAGGCGCAGAACCCGGTCGCGACCACCCTCGGCGAGCAGATAGCCGCCCTTGCCGTCCGGGACGATGGCCTGGGGCGCCTTCAGGTAGTTGAGCACCGTGTGACGAGTACCATCGCCGTCGATGCGCAGCAGGCGCGCACGGTGGGTCGAGTCCTCACTGATCCACAAGCCACGCTGGTCGCAAAGCAGGAACGTCGGATTGCGCAGGCCCTCGACCACCACCGGGTCGGCACCCTCGGCGTTGAACGCGCGGATCTTGCCGGTGGCCTTCTCGGTGTACAGCAGGCGCCCGTCGGTGCAGCGGGTCAGGCCTTCGGTTTCGGTCAGGCCCGCACGCAGCACATCGAGCTCGCCGCTGCGCCAGTCGTAGCGCATCAACCGGCCATCGCCCTTGCGGTCCTCGATGGCGTAAAGATGCTTGCCATCGTTGTACAGGCCCTGCACGTTGTTGCCTTCGAACAGCTGGCTGACCTGGCCGTTGCGCGACACGCTGACCGGCGCCCCGCCCACCTCCTGACTGAACGCCCAGCCACCGTCGACGGCGACCATGCCGTCGGGCTTGGACAGGCCCTCGAGCACCACCATCCGGTCGCCTTCGGCGGTGATGCGCATGATGCTGCCCTTGCCGCCGTTGAGTTCGCGGCTGACCAGCAGGCTGCCGTCAGCCTGGGGCAGCAGCGAGGCAGCCCGTGTCACCGAGTTGTGCAGCACTTGCACGCCCCAGCCTTCGGCAGCCTGCACCGGGTAGAAGGACTGCCAGGCGAAGAAACCCAGGGTACAGGCCAGCAGGCCCCCGGTACCGGCCAGAGCGAGGCGGACAGCACGTTTGCGCAGGACAGGCATCATCGATTCAGCTCCGTGGAAGTGCTGGCGATGCTAGCAAGGTGATGTGAAAAAAATGTCATTGCCATAAAGCCTGGGAAACTTCCTACACCCACGCCATGAGAATACTGTCATCACATTCAGCAACTGGATACCGGGTATTCCAACATTTAATTTGTAGATAGCGCAGCCACGCCCCTATGCTGGCGGTGCATCCCCTGCACGCACCGGCCGGTGTGGTCCAAGGCATGGGGAGAGAACAACAAGTCGAGACCGTTCATGTCGAAACCTTCCTACTTCGCCCCCCACGGTGGGCACCCGGCTCAGACCGAGCTGCTGACTGACCGTGCCATGTTCACCGAAGCCTATGCCGTCATCCCCAAGGGCGTGATGCGTGACATCGTCACCAGCCACCTGCCGTTCTGGGACAAGATGCGCATGTGGGTCATCGCCCGTCCGCTGACCGGTTTCGCCGAGACCTTCTCCCAGTACATCGTCGAAGTCGCCCCCGAAGGCGGCAGCGAGCGTCCTGAGCTGGACCCGAACGCCGAAGCGGTGCTGTTCGTGGTCGAGGGCGAGATCGACATCACCGTCGAAGGCAAGCACCACACCCTGGTTCCCGGCGGCTACGCGTTCCTGGCCCCGGGCGCTGATTGGAGCCTGCGCAACAACAGCAAGGCCAACGTCACCTTCCACTGGCTGCGCAAGCACTACCAGAAGGTCGAAGGCCTACCGGTTCCGGAGTCGTTCGTCACCCACCGCGACAATGCCACCGTCATCGAGATGCCGGGCACCGAAGGCCGTTGGGTCACCACCCGCTTCGTCGACATGGCCGACATGCGCCACGACATGCACGTGAACATCGTGACCTTCCAGCCGGGCGGCGTGATTCCGTTCGCCGAGACCCACGTCATGGAACACGGCCTGTACGTGCTGGAAGGCAAGGCGGTGTACCGCCTGAACCAGGACTGGGTCGAGGTCGAGGCCGGCGACTTCATGTGGCTGCGCGCCTTCTGCCCACAGGCCTGCTACTCCGGCGGCCCGGGCCCGTTCAGCTACCTGCTGTACAAGGACGTCAACCGCCACGTGCACCTGACGCTCAATCCGCAGCGTTGATGAGCATGCAGGAGCGGGCACGCCCGCTCCTGCAGGTCTTGATCCATACTGATCGGACCTTCCCCCTTCGGCATCCCCGCCATGACCCTCCTGCGCCCTCTGTTCGTCCTGCTGCTCCTGCTGCCGGGCACCTTGCCGTGGGCGGACGATTGGCAACTCGCCCACCAGGAAGACGGCATCGATGTCTACCTGAGCAGCGTCGACGGTTCGCCCTACCAGCAGTTCCGCGGTATTACCCGGATCAAGGCCAGCCTGCGCACCCTCACCGACCTGCAGGAGAACCTGCGGGTCGCCTGTAAATGGCTGTACGCCTGCGCCGACATGCGCCTGCTGGAGGTGGACGGCGACACCACCTGGGTCTACCTCAGCACCGCCCTGCCCTGGCCAGCCAAGCCCCGCGACATGGTGCTCAAGGTACGCACCGAACGCCTCGACGACGACACCCTGGTCCGCCACCTGAGCGCCGAGCCCGGGCGGGTGCCGGCAACACCCGGGCTGATCCGCGTGCGCCGGCTCAGCGGCGAGTGGATCATGCGCCCGCTAGGCGAGCGCGAGACCGAGGTGACCTACCAGCTACGCGCCGACCCGGCCGGCGATGTGCCGGGCTGGCTGGCCAACCGCTTCGTCGTCGATGCGCCGATGGTTACCCTGAAGACCTTGCGGGCGGTGGCCGAGCGTCAACCGTAATTGCTAGCGACTGCGCAGCAGCAGGGACGCCAGCGCGCAACCGAGCAACGCCACACACGACAGGTAGAACGCATCCGAATAGGCCATCAGGTAGGCCTGCTCGCGCACGCTCCGGTCGATCAGCGCCAGGGTCTGCATCACCTGCGGTGACTGCGGATCGACCATGCCGCCGGGCAAGCGCTGCTGCAGCGCGCCGTCGAACAGCGTCAGCCCTTCACCTACCCGCACTGAATGAAAGCGCTCGCGCTGCGACACCAGTTGCGTCAGCAACGCCGTGCCCAGCGCCCCGCCGAGGTTGCGCAGCATCGAGATCAGCGCCGAGGCCGAGCCGGCCTGGGCCTTGTCCAGGCCCTTCACTGCCAGCACCGACAGCGCCACCATGATCAACGGCTGGCCGATGCCGCGCACCACGGTCGAGGGGATGATCACGTTGCTGCCCGAGTCCACCGTCAGCGTCGACCCAAGCCAGCAACCCAGGGCCATGATGGCGAAGCCGCTGGCCACCAGCAGCTTGGCGTTGAGCCAGCGCATCAGCCGTGGCAGCAATGGCGCCAGCAACAACTGGACCATGCCGTAGGCGATCAGGCTCTTGCCGATCTCGCTGGCGCTGTAGCCCTGCACCAGCGACAGGTAGTTGGGCACCAGGAACACCAGGCCGAAGGTCGCCGCGCCGAACACCGCCATGGCCAGGCTCGACACGCCGAAGTTGTAGCTGCCCAGCAGGCGCAGGTTGATGAACGGCCGCGTGCCCCACAGCTGGCGCTGGATGAACAGCGCCAGGGCGATCACCGCGACGAGGCTGAAGCCGACGATGAAACGCGATTCGAACCAATCCTTGCGCCCGCCCTCCTCGAGCACCACCTGCAACGCTCCCAGCCCCAGCGCCATGGCGACGATACCCAGCCAGTCAGCCTGACGCAGGGCACTGCGGTCACCAGCCTGCCCCTTGATCGACCAGGCCACCGCCGCCAGCAGGGCCACGCCCGGCGGCAACTGCAGCAGGAAGATCCAGCGCCAGGAGTACATGTCGGTGAGCCAGCCGCCGATCGACGGTCCGGCGGCCTGGGCCACACTGTTGGACAGGCTGAACAATGCCATGCCCAGCGCCAGGCGGCTGGCCGGCAGTTCAGTGATGATCAACTGCATCGACAACGGGATCAGCACCGCGCCGGAGGCGCCCTGGATCACCCGCAGGCTGATCATCGCCTCCAGGCTGCCGGCCATCGCGCAGCTCACCGAGCTGACCAGGAACACCGCCGAGCCCACCAGCATCACCCGACGCAGGGAGAACACCTGCACCAGCCAGGCGGTCAGCGGGATCATGCTGATCTCGGCCACCAGGTAGGCGGTGGAGATCCACGAGCCCTCCTCGAAGCTGGCCCCCAGCGCGCCCTCGATCTCGGGCAGGGCGGCGCTGGTGACATGCACGTTCATGCCGGCCATGAAGCAGCCGAACAGGCCGCCGATCACCGCCACCCAGGCGCGCAGCGAGACTTTGTCCTCAGCGCTCATGGCGGGCCTGCCGGGTGTCGACGGTGGCGATCACCGACATGCCGGGCAGCAGCCGTGGGCTGTCGTCGCCCTCCGGGTCGAGGTGGATGCGTACCGGGAAACGCTGGACGATCTTGGTGAAGTTGCCGGTGGCGTTGTCCGGCGGCAGCAGCGCGAACACCGCGCCGGAGCCTGGGGAGACGCTGTCCACCGTGCCGCGCCAGTGCTGGCCGAAGGTGTCGACCTCAAGGGTCACCGGCTGGCCGGGGCGCATCTGCGCCAGCTGGGTTTCCTTGAAGTTGGCCACCACGTACGCTTGCGCCACTGGCACCACCGCCAGCAGCGGCAGGCCGGGGGTGACGTACTGCTGCTGGCGCACCTTGCGCTGGCCGACCACGCCATCGAACGGCGCGCGGATCTCGGTGTCGGCCAGGGCGCTGCGGGCCAGGTCGGCCTCGGCGCGGGCCTGGTCGAGGTCAGCCTGGCGCTGCAGCAGCTCGGCTTCCAGTTGCTTGCCCTGCTGCTCCAGCATCGCCTTGCGCGCATGCTGGCGGGCCAGTTCGGCGTCGGCGGCGCGCTGCATGGCCTGGGCCTGGATGCGGGTGGCGCGGGCCTGCTCCATGCGCTGCACGCTGGCCGCCTGCCACTGCGCCAGGTGCTGGTAGCGCTGCCAGTCGGCCTCGGCCCGCTGCGCCTCGCCGCGGCTGCCGCCGCGCTCGGCGTCGGCGCGGGCGATGGCGTGGGCCTGCTCGTCCTGTTCGGCGGCGAAGGCGCGCAGGCGCATGCGCTGCACCTGCAGCGCCGCCTCGCTCACCGCCAGTTGCGCCTCGGCCTTGCGCAGGCGGTCGCGAAAGTCCCGTTCGTCGAGGCGCACCAGCAGGTCGCCGGCCTTGACCGTGGCGTTGTCCGCCACCGCCACCTCGGCCACGTAGCCACTGACCCGGGCACTGATCGGTGCCCAGTCGGCGCGCACGTAGGCGTCGTCGGTCTGCTCCAGGAAACGGCCGTCGAGCCACCAGTAGCCGCCATAGGCCGCCACCAGCAGCCCGAGCCCCCCGGCCAGGCCGAAACGCAGCAGACGCTGGCGACGCCGGGCGCGGGTTTGCTCGAGGGTGTGCTGGGGATCTGGGCTGACCGCCTGGTTCATGCTGGGCTCCATCCGGTGGGGGGGAGCGCCAGGGTACGGAATCTGAGATTGTCGTTCGCTCGCGAATCGGCAAGCAATCGTCGCGAAATGGACAGCAGATCAACGAGTAGAGGACCTGTAGGAGCGGCCTTGTGTCGCGAAAGGGCCGCAAAGCGGCCCCGGCGATCTTTGCGTAAATGCTGACATCCTGGGGCCGTTGCACGGCCCTTTCGCGGCACAAGGCCGCTCCTACAGGGGGGCGTCCGCTGCCTTCAGTCCTGCAGGAACGCCAGCACCTGCTCCGCGGCCATCTGCGGATCTTCCTGCATGAAGCAGTGCCCACCCGCCACCTGCTGCGCACTCACCTGGGCATTGAGCCCCGCCAGGCGCTGTACCGAATGTGGCACGAACGGATAGGTCTGCTCGCCGTACAGAATCCGCGTCGGTGTCTGGATACTGCCCAGCTGCTGCCACATGCGCTCGGGGAACGAACTGAAGATCTCCACCTCGCGGCTGGGCCGGCACTTGAGCACCACGCCTTCGCCGCAATCGCCGATGGCGTGCTCCACATAGGCCTGCAAGGCGGCGTCGGTCCAGCCCTTGAAGATCCCCCGCCCTTGCAGCGAGGCCTGCGCCGCCTCGCGGTCGGGCCAGTGGCTGCGGCGGGTGGCGGCCTTGCGCGCCAAGGCGTGACGACGGTGCAGGCCGACCATGGCGGCGGCGCCCATTACCCCGATCATGCGCCGGCTGAACAGCACCGGATCCAGCAGCACGGCGCGCTGGAACAATTGCGGCTCGCTGGCCAGGATCAGGCCGGTGAGCACACCGCCGAAACTGTGGCCAAGGGCGTAACGCGGAACATCGCCATATTCGCCGCGCCCGGCCTCGAATGCCTCCACCGCCAGCGCCGCGCTGCGGTTCCAACCGCAAAAGGCGCCGCCGTGGTCACTGTCGCCATGGCCTTGCACATCGCTCAGCCACAGGTCGAAGTGTTCGCCCAGGCGCATGAGCATCGGTTGGTAGACCAGGCTGCAGAAGCCGTTGCCATGCAGGAAATGCAGCAGCGGCTTGCCGCTGGCGGGGGTTCGCCATCCGCGCAGGGTAAAGCCTTCTGCGCATTCATGGGACCAGGGGATCAACTCCATCGACGGCACTCATCGGCTCTAGGAAAACGCCGATTCTACAAACAGCAGCGGATACAGTGAAATCACCAGCAGCACGGCCATCAGGACATTGAACAGCACCACCGCGCGCGGATTGCGCAGCAGGTTGCGCAAGGCGCTGCCGAACATCACCCAGATGCCGACGCTGGGCAGGTTCACCAAGGCGAACACGGTGGCGATGACGATCACGTTGAACACGTAGCCCTGGGCCGGCGTATAGGTGGTGATCGCCCCGATCGCCATCACCCAGGCCTTCGGGTTGACCCACTGGAACGCCGCGGCGCCCCAGAACCCGAGCGGCTTGCGGCTGCCGGCGGCATCGCCGGACATCGGTCCGGAGGTGGCGATCTTCCAGGCCAGGTACAGCAGGTACGCCGCGCCCGCGTAGCGCAGGATGCTGTACAGCGGCGGCCAGGCCTTGAACACCTCGCCCAGCCCGAGGCCCACCGCCAGTACCATCACCATGAAGCCGACACTGATGCCCAGGGCGTGGGGAATGGTGCGGCGCACGCCGAAGTTGACCCCCGAGGCCAGCAGCATGGTGTTGTTCGGACCGGGGGTGATGGAAGAAACGAAGGCGAACAGGACGAACGTACTGAGCAGATCGAGCGAGGCAAGCATGGCGGCGGTTTCCGGCTTTTCTGATTATCGAAAGGCCACAGTAGCGGAGGGTTGGATGGAATGACCGGTACAGTTAGGTGAAATTGAGCAGATACACCTTTCTGTTTCATCCGCATGCATGCCTGCTGGCCGCCATGGATATACCAGCGCGGTAGATCTTGCGCCAGACACCTGGCGATCTTCCCTCCTCTTCCCTGACACTACAGGCCGCCTACGCACCTTATCAATTACAAGGAAGCCCCACCATGCCAGTGACCATCCGCCCCGCAGTTCGCAGCGACGCCGCCCAGATCCTGGCCTTCATCACCGAACTGGCCGACTACGAGCGCGCCCGCCACGAAGTGGTGGCGACCCTCGCCGACATCGAGCACAGCCTGTTCGACGCGAGCAGCACGGTGCGCAGCCTGGTCTGCGAGCGCGACGGCCAGGCCATCGGTTTCGCCGTCTACTTCTACAGCTACTCCACCTGGCTGGGGCGCAACGGCATCTACCTCGAGGACCTCTACGTCACGCCACAGCAGCGTGGCGACGGTGCCGGGCGTACGCTGCTGCGGCACATCGCCCACGAGGCGGTGGAGAATGGCTGCGGTCGCCTGGAATGGAGCGTGCTGGACTGGAACGAGCCAGCCATCGGTTTCTACCGTTCGCTGGGCGCCGAACCGCAGGACGAGTGGATCCGCTACCGCCTCGACGGCGAGCGCCTGCGTCAGTTCGCCGAAGGCTGAGGCGCCTCGCCCCAGAACGACGCCTGCGCCAAAACCGGCACCTCGACGCGGCTGCGCTGACCGCCGCGCTCGATCACCAGGCCGCGGCCTTCGATGGCCACCAGGCGCACGCCGCGGGCCAGTTCCTCGCCGCTGCGCACGGCACGCGCCGGGCCACCGTCGATGCTGACGATGGCCACCGCGCCCTGGCTACCGGCCATCACCCCGCTGACCTGGATCTGCACCTGCAACGGCAGGTCGGCAAACCAACGCCCGGCTGGCGTTTCGCTCGACGCCAGGGCCTCGGCGGGTTGCAGCGGGGTTACGTCCAGCGAGGGTTGCAACAAGAGGCTGGCCCATGTCGCCAGGCCGGCGATGAGGGCCAACACCCCCAGCCCCTGCAACAGCAGGCCGCGGGACAGGTTGGGACGGGCAATACGCATGGTCACGCGCTCCTTGTGTGCCTGTGCCCAGCATACCGGCAGATTCTCACGGTTTTGTTTCACACGGCGATCATCTTGCTCGGGCAAGCTGCCTGGCAGGACAAGGAGCGCCCCGTGAACGGACAACGTGGTTTCACCCTGATCGAACTGATGGTGGTGCTGGTGATCGTCGGTATCGCCAGCGCCGCCATCAGCCTGAACATCCGCCCCGACCCGGGCAAGCACTTGCGCGCCGACGCCGAGCGCCTGGCGCGCCTGCTGGAACTGGCGCAGAGCGAGGCCCAGGCCGATGGCCAGCCGCTGCGCTGGCAACGCGACCGCGACGGCTACCGCTTCGTCCGCGCCGATGGCCAGGTACTCGCCGAGGGCCCACTCAAGCCGCGCCGCTGGCAGGCCGAGGCGGTCAAGGTACAAAGCGAGCCCCGTGGCGCGGTGTGGCTCGATGGCGAATGGATCGGCACGCCGCTGACCCTGCGCCTGAGTAGCGGCGCGCTGCGGATGGAACTGGCGCGCAACGCCGCCGGCCTGGTCCGGGTAAGCCAGCCATGAACCGGCAGGCGGGTTTCACCCTGATCGAAGTGATGATCGCCATCCTGCTGATGGCGGTGGTCAGCCTGATCGCCTGGCGTGGGCTGGACAGCGTCAGCCGCGCCGACCGGCATGTGCGTGAGGCCAGCGAAGACCAACAGGCGATCCTGCGGGTGTTCCAGCAGCTGGAGCGCGACGTGGCCCTGCGCGCCACCGTCGAACTGGTCGAACCACCCCTGCCCGGCCGCGAACCGTCGGGCAAGCCGTTGCTGCCCGCCGTACGCGCCCGTGCCGATCGTCTCGAGCTGGTGCGCACCGGCGCCGTCTCCGGCAGCGGCCTGCAACGGGTGCGTTGGTACGTGCGTGGAGGCACCCTGTACCGCGCCGCCGCGCCGCTGCGCGAGCGCTTTCCGCTACCCGCGCCCAAGGCCGCGGTGGCGGTGCTGGACAACGTCAGCGCCTTCGACCTGCGCAGCTGGCAGGCCAAAGGCGGCTGGCGCTCACCAGCCAGCGAGGCCGACGACAACCCCACCGGCCTCGAGGTACGCCTGACCCGGCGCGGCCCCCAGGGCGAGGAGCGTTACCGCCAGGTGCTGGGCCCGTTCAACTGACCAGCACCACGCCGCCCGGCAGCTCCAGGCAGCGTGCGCCATAGGCGACGCGGATCAGTTCGGCGGCTTGGCGCAGCTGGTCGAAACTGAACCGTGCCTGCACCCGCCGGCGGCCCAGCGTGGGGTTGAGCAGCACCAGGCGTCCCGGGCGGTAGCGGTTGATCTCGTCGATCACCCGGGCCAACGGCGCGTCGCGGAACACCAGCATGCGCTCACGCCAGGCCATCACCTGGCCCGGGTCGAACGACTCCGGCATCCCGATACCTTGCGCGCCATAGCGCAGTTGGCGCCCCGCCGGGAGCACCTCGACCCGGCCCTGGACGGCTACGCGCAACTCACCGCCCAGACAGGTGACGCAGACCCCCTTATCGTCCTCGCGCACGTTGAACCGGGCCTGCTCGGTGCTGATCACCCCATCCTGCGCTCGCACCTGCAAGGGCTGGCCGGCCAGCACCTCGATCTCGCCGGCGAGCAGGGCGATCCCCTCGGGCTCGCGGCTGACCCGGGTGCGCACGTTCAGCTCAAGCTCGATCCCGGGCGCCAGTTCCACCCGTTGCTGCTCGCCTACCTCGGTGGCAAACGCTGGTGATGGCGCCAGGGCCTGCTCGAGCAGGCCGCCACGCCAGACCATTAGCGCCACCGACGCTGCCAAAGCGCCGCCCAGCAACGCCCGGCGACCGAGCAACGGCGCGCCCAGCCTGGCCTGCCGCGCCGCAGGGCCGAGCAGGTGCCAAAGCTGGCGTGCCTGGGCAAACGCCTCGGCATGCGCCGGGCTGCGCGCGCACCACTGGCGCAGGGCCCGGGCATCGGCCTGGGTGGCCTGACCGGACGTCAGCCGCAGCAGCCAGTCCTGGGCCTGGCGCTGCAAGTCGGAATCGGGCGGAATCTGGGACATGGGGCTCACATGAAGAGGTCGACTATCGTTCAAGACGGTTTTCCCGCGCCGGGACCGAACCGCTGAAACACTTTTCTGTCCAGGCGCATCGCGCAATGCCCCAGCGCCGCCTTGAGTTCCTTCTCCACCGTGCGCGTGGAGATGCCGAAGCGCTGGGAGATTTCCAGGTGCGAGGCCTCCTCCAGGCGGGCGGCGATGAAGATCCGCCGACGCCGGGCCGGCAGCTCGTAAAGGGCGCCCAACAGGTTCTGGATCTCGCGCTGGCCGCCGACGATGCGCGCCGGGTCCTGGTCCTCGGCCACCTGCAGCAGCGCTTCGATCTCGGCGCCGGTGAGCAGCCGGGCGTCGGCCTCGCGGCGGTCGGCGGCGACGTTCAGGGCCATGCGGTACAGGTAGGCACCTGGGCGCTGCAGGTCGTGCGTCGCATCCATGCGGTCCACCCGCAGGTAGGTTTCCTGCAGCACGTCGTTGGCCAGGTCGTCAGAACCGAGCCGACGCCTCAGGCGTACCCTGAAGGCGTCGTAGGAGGTCAGAAACAGCTTGACCAGCGCACTGTCCCGAGGTTTGTTCATGCCGCCGCAGCTCCTTGCGAAAGTGGGCAATCCATAGGTTCCGGGCGCAGCAGCAGGGTCAGCGGCTGCGCCAGGGATGTCGGCGGCGCCTGTTCCAGACGCACCGTACGCAGGCGCTCGACCAGCGCGGCGTCGCGGGCGAAATCGCCGGTGCTGGCCAGCAGACGGCTCTGCACCAGCTGGCCACTGCCGTCGATCCACACCTGCAAGGCCGCCCGGTAAGCGCCCGGCCGAGTCAGCGGCAAGGCGCACAGGGCGTGCTCGACCGCGTGCTGCAACGCCAGCGCATAACTGCCCGATGACGGGCCGCCGTTGCGCCCACGCTCGGCCGCTGCGCGCAGCCGCAGCGGTTGCAGGGTGAAGCCGCCGCCACTGTAGTGCGCCTGCAAGCCGGTGCCCTGCAACAGTCGCTGCAGGCCTTCACGTGCCGGGTAACGGCCCAGGACCTGGCTGGAGCGCTGGCCGGTGAGCAACGCCTGGTCGACCAGCACCGCCAGGCCGCTCTGCCGACCGAAGCTGTCCAGCGCCCGGTCCAGCGCCTGGGCCGGGATATCCAGGGTCAGCAATGGCTGGCCACGCAGCCCGGGGGCCGTCACCAACCAGGCCAGCATCAGCGCGCCGACCACGAGCAATGCACGCACAGCTGTCCGGGCCTCCTTGCTGGCCGCCGTCGCCGGGGAAACGTCATCCTGGGGCCTGTGTATGACGCTGTGGTGACAGGCTGCGGCAACCAAAGCTTCACCCCGATTGCGACCTGCGGGAGCTAGACTGCGCCGAGGAACGACTGCCCGGAGAACCGCCATGGCCCGCCTGACCCTGACCGCCCTGCCCCTGCTGCTGGCCTGCGGCCTGCCGGCGCTCGCCGAACCGTCCAAGGACGGCCAGGGCTGTATCGACGTGCAGGTTGGCCAGGCACGGGCGCTGGCTTATGACTGCCTGACCCAGCAGTTGCAAGGCAGTGATCCGCGTGCGGCCAAGGGGCTGCGCGAACAGCTGGATCCGGCGCGGCAGATGCAGCGCAGGGCGCCAAACCAGATGGGGCTGGCGACGCCGGCAGCGACCTCGACGCGCATGGGTAACAGCTTTGGCAGTTCGGTGGTGCCGCAGCGGCCATGAACAGTACCCCAGTGCGCTACTACCCCTCCCTGCGCAACAGATAGGTATCCATGATCCACCCCTTGCGCCGCCGCGCCTCCTCGCGCAGTTGCACGATCCGCGCCTTCACCGCCAGCAACGGCCCGCTGACCAGCAACTCGTCCGACGTGCCCAGGTAGGCGCCCCAATAGATCACCAGTTGCGGGTCGTCCAAGGCAGCAAAGGCGCACTGGCCGTCGAGCATCACCAGCACATTGTCGATCCGCGCCTGTTCGCCCAGGCGTCGGCCCGGCAGCACGGTCAGCGGCTCGCCGATGCGGTTGAGGGGGATCTGGTGGCGGGCGGCCAGGGCCTGGATGCTGCTGATTCCGGGGATCACCTGCAAGGCCAACGCTAAGCCTCGTTGGCGCACCAGGTCGAGAATGCGCAGGGTGCTGTCGTACAGCCCGGGCTCGCCCCAGAGCAGGAAGGCGCCGACGTCGTCGGCCCCCAGTTCGTCCTCGATCAGGCGGGCGTACAACGCGGCGCGCTGGACGTGCCAGTCCTGCACCGCGCCGACATAGTCCGGCGCCTGGCCGTCCCGGCGCGGGTCCTCGACCTGCACCAGGCGGTAGCCGCCCTCGGGCCGGTAGCGCTCGAGGATGGCCCGGCGCAGGCGCACCAGTTCATCCTTGTCGCTGCCCTTGTCGAGGACGAAGAACACCGTGGCGCGGCACAGTGCCTCCACCGCCTCATAGGTGACCTGGCGCGGATCGCCCGGTCCGATGCCGATCAGAAGAAGCTGTTTCATCGCCTGCCCTGCCTGGTTGCCAGTGGTCATTGTCGACCGACCACCGGCCCTTTGGCAAAGCGGCTCAGAAGATCGAGAAGTTGTAGCTGACGATGACCCGGGTCTCGTCCATGTCACGCGCCCACTTCTCGTAGTTGCTGCGGTAGGTGGAGTTGCGCAGGCGCACGCTGACATCCTTGAAGGTGCCGGACTGCACCTGGTACTTCAGCTCGCTGTCGCGTTCCCATTCCTTACCCTCGGCATTGCTGCCCGGGACCTTGACGTTGTCGCCGTTGATGTAGCGGGTGAAGAAGGTCAGGCCGGGCACGCCCAGGGCCTTGAAGTCGTAGTCGTAGCGCACCTGCCAGGAACGTTCCTGGGCGGCGGCGAAGTCGTTGACCTGGGCGTAGTTGACCAGGTACGGGTTGGTACCGTCGAGGTACGGCATGGCGCTGTCGCCGTACATGCGCTGCCAGCCAGCGCTGAGTTTGTGGCCACCGAGGCTGTAACCGAGCATGCCGCTGAAGGCCCGGTGGTCGATTTGCCCGGCGCGGGCGTTGCCGATATCGTCGCTCTTGATCAGCCGCAGGTCGGCCGACAGCGTGCCGACCTCCAGGGGCTGGCTGGCGACCAGGCCGAGGAAGTGCTGGCGGTAGATGTTTTCGAGCTTGGAGACCTGGTACTGGACGCTGACCCGCTCGTTGACGCGGTAGTCGACACCGGCCAGGTCGAAGTGGTCGGCCTCGATGTCGCAGGCGTAGCGCTTGTTCTTGCAATGCACGCGGATGTCCTGGCGGTCGGTGGAATCCCGCGCGGTGTACTGGTTCAGGCGCGCCAGGGTGAACTTGAGGTCGCGCACTTCCTCGGAGGTCAGCCAGGCACCGTGGAACATGGTCGGCAGCAGGCGGCCGTCGTTGTACTTGAGCAGCGGCACATCCGGCATCATCGACCCGTACTTGAGCACGGTGTTGGACACTTTCACCTTGCCGGCGACGCCCATCTTGGCGTACTGGTCGGCGGAGTGGCGCGGGTCGTGGCCGGAAGACGGCAACAGGCCGCTGTTGCTGTCGGCGGGGCTGGAGTCAAGTTTGAAACCGACCATGCCCAAGGCATCCACACCAAAGCCGACCGGCCCCTGGGTATAACCGGACTGGACATTGAGGATAAAGCCCTGCGCCCACTCTTCGCGTTTCGACGCGCCCTGTTTGGAACTGCTGTGGCCGTCACGAAAGTCCCGGTTGAAATAGACATTGCGTGCTTCGACCTTGGCACTGCTGTCTTCAAGAAAACCGGCAGCCTGGGCGTTGACACCGGCACACAGGAAGAACAGGCCGGCAACTCGGCGCCCGGGGGCGAGGGGGAAAGGGGCAAACATGCGAGGGAACATCCAAAAGAAAGGCGAAAAACCATCCGGGCAGTCATCTGCACCGGCACTACGCGATGAGCGAATACATTTCGACCATCATCCATAATTTTGCGCCAAGGGCTCTAGCCTGCGCCATGGGACCATGGTCTAAAGCCTCTGGCCGGGTCGATTCGAATAACGCGTGAAAAACCTGCAAAGTTCCCGACTAATTGATTGAAAGTTTGCTGTTTACCCACTCGCAAGCGACTACTACACTCTCGCTTAGCGAACAGCTTTACCCATCCACGTGGCCGGCGTTCAGTCTGGTTTCATGTTCGTCACGTCCCGCCACGACAGACTTACAGGAGTGATGACAGTGTCCAGACTTGCAGAGTTTCGTGCTGCCGAAAAAGCGCTCAAGGAACAGATGGCACAACTGGAAGCGCTGAAAAAGGATGCCGGCCTTAAACGCGAAATCGAATTCGAGCAGAAACTAGTCGGCCTGATGAAAAGCTATGACAAGAACCTGCGCGACATCATCGCCATCCTCGATCCTAAGGCCGTGAGCCGCGCCCCTGCGCAGGTCAAGCAGCAGCGTCGACCACGGGTGGTGAAGGTGTACCAGAACCCGCATACCGGCGAGCGGATCGAAACCAAGGGTGGCAACCACCGTGGGCTGAAAGCCTGGAAGGAACAGTACGGTGCGCAGACGGTGGAAAGTTGGGTGCGCTGATGAAACCTCGACACCCGCTTCACACTTTTTTCACATGCGCAGGCCCAGTATCGAACCAGCTAAAGGACTAGCGACCCCATCACGCGCCCGCACATGCGGGCCTCTAATTCCGGCGCCCCGCACTCGTGCGGGGCGCTTTCATTTGCGCTGACGACGTACTTCCGTATCATGGTCCGCCTGTTTTAGGCCCTGATTCAGGAGTACCCATGAGCCTGCACGATCTGCAAACCCTGCCCGGCGTCACCGCCCAGCCAGACACCGCCACCGCCCAATTCGTGTTCAACCACACCATGCTGCGGGTAAAGGACATCGAGAAGTCCCTGGACTTCTACACCCGCGTCCTTGGCTTCCGCCTGGTGGACAAGCGCGACTTCCCCGAGGCGGCCTTCAGCCTGTACTTCCTGGCCCTGGTCGACCCGGCGCAGATCCCGGCCGACGACGCCGAGCGCCACCAGTGGATGAAGTCGATCCCCGGCGTGCTCGAGCTGACGCACAACCACGGCACCGAGAACGACCCTGAATTCGCCTACCACAATGGCAACACCGACCCGCGTGGTTTCGGTCACATCTGCATTTCGGTACCAGACGTACGTGTTGCCTGCGCCCGCTTCGAGTCGCTGGATGTGCCGTTCCAGAAACGCCTGCAGGATGGCCGCATGAATCACCTGGCCTTCGTCAAGGATCCGGACGGCTACTGGGTCGAGATCATCCAGCCGACCCCGCTCAAGGACTGACCTTCACCGGTCGCGCTCGTCGGGCCGGGAACTCCCGGCCCCTCGCTGTGGTATCTAGAAGGAACGCCTGTTCCCAGCCACAGCGAGGTAAGGACGATGCAAACCCTTCACTGTGAATACCGCGAGCACACCATCACCGCCAGTGTGATGCCCCACCCCGACTCGCCCCTGCCCTATGCGGCCGGTTGCGTGATCACCGATCCCGCAGGCCACAGCAGTCGGCGAATCTCGATACCGATGAAGTTCTTTGCCGACCTGGACAATGCCCAGCATGTGTCCCTGGCCCATGGCCGGGCGCTGGTTGACCAGCAGCTGGACCAGGCCGACCGGCGAGTGTTCTGAGTTAGGGCCACCCGCGCCCCTTTGAACCGCGTTGCGTCACGTCAGTGGCACCTGATCTGACTGGCGCTGCAACCCTACCGGCAAGTACCGGGTGGCCTCCCTGCTCCCAAGAGGCCACCCGGTTCATTCACTGCGCCGGCGCCGTGGCCGGCGGCGGTTCGTTGGTCACCCGCAGGATCCCCCACAACCCCGAGGCATTGCCATAGGCGGCATAGTCGCGGAACAGATAATCCCCCGGCACCGCATTGGCGCCCCCGGCGCTGGGCAGCATGAAGCTGAAGTGCGCCGCCGGCAGCACGCTCTCCTGCGCACCCACGTACATCGCCATCGGGTTGTAGCCGTAGCGCACCGAGCCGATGCCCGGCAGGCCCATGGGGTAGCCGTGCACATCGCTCTTCTCGGCCTGGTAGTTGTGCAGCGGCCACAGGTGCCCGTCGAGCTGGTAGGTGATGCCGCGGCTGCCGCCGCTGGGCATCAGCACATGGCTGCGCGCAGGCTGGCCCGGCCTGGCCCAGAGCACCGGGGTCTGCGGGTCGCCGCCAACCAGGGCGTTGCTGTAGGCCATGTGGGCGTTCGGCACATCGGCGAAGCCGAAGCCGTCGGCATGGCCGAACGGCGCGTCCGGCGCCAGGCCGAAGCGCAGCCACAGTGGCTCGGTCTTGTAGTTCATGGCCATGTTGCCGTTGTCCTTCGGATCACCGGGCACGCCGTTGCCTTCGGTGGCAATGCCCTCCACCGGACGGCCATCGGCCCAGCGCATGTTCAGCGAGCGCTGCCACACGGTGACGAAGTCGCGGTAGTCGGGCTGGCCGCTGACCTTCACCGTGGCCTGGGCGCGGCTGGCGTTGTCCTCGGTCCAGGTCGCGCTCTGCGCCAATACACTCATGGCGCCCACCAGGCCCTTTTGCGGCTGCTTGATGACATCCGCCGGGGTCAGGTTGAGGCCGCCGAACTCGATGGCCGTGGTGTTGATATTGTCCACCGTGCGGCCCAGCTGCAGTACCGGCTTGCCTTCGCGCTCCAGGTGCCCGGCGTAGTACTGGTACACCCGGCTCGGGTAGGCGCCGCTGCTGCCATTGCGCGGCGGCACGGTCTGCACCGGGTTGAGGCCGACGTTGACGCCGTCCGACTTGGTGATGTCGTAGGCCAGCAGCTGCGCATGCAGGCCGACATGGCTGGACGGGCGCATCAGGTTGTTGTTGAACGCCGTGGAGCCCTCGCCGCCGGCCCGGTCGCGCTTGACCACGTTCTGCATCACCGCGCTGCTGGGCAGGTCCGGCATCATCAGCGGCAAGCGGTTCTCCAGGGTGATGCTGATGCAGTCGCCGGCATTGGCGCGCAGCACCAGGGGCTCGACCGGCACGCCGGCCTTGAGCTTGCCGGTGCTGGTGTCGAGATCGGCCTTGCGCACGTAGAGCACCGCAGTCGGGTCGTGCAATGGCGAGCTGTGGCCACCGACGGTGAAGGTCGCGCCGTCCTCCTCGTCGGTGACCGTGGCCATCGGGATATCGACCTTGCGGCTGTTGAACACCAGGGTGCCGCCATTGGCCTTGAGCGCACCGCCGACGTGCTGGCCAATACCGGCCGGGTCGCTGATGCTGACCCCATGACGGTTCTCGAGGATGTCGTTGGCCAGGGCCGCGACGATCTCGTAACTGCGCTTGACCGTCGGCCGGGTGCCGATGCCATTGGCGTTGGCCGTGGTTTTCGGGCAGATGCCGTCGAAGTTGACGGTGTTGCGCATGGCCACCGGCTGCGGGTTGTTCGGCAGGGCGAACAGGTCGGCGCGCTGGGCGGTGTAGTTGCGCATGATGCCCCAGATGCCGTTCCAGTAGCCTTCCAGCGCGGCGTCCAGCGAGTACAGGTAGTCGCCATTGGTGGCGGCGGAGCTGGAGATCATCGACACCGGCGCCATGAACCCGAGCTGCTCGGAAATGCCCACCATCTGCGACGACTTCCATCCTGAGTTGGAGCTGTTGCCGAAGCCCGAGCCGTTCTGCAGCCACTTCACACCGTGCAGGGTGACGTTGTGCTCCTCTTCGTGGCCACCAGCGTGCATGCGCAGGCGCACGTTGTCACCGGAATAGGTGCGCAGCAACGGGGTGAACGGGTCGCCCGGCTCGCTGCCCTTGTTGACGTGGGGCGGGAACAGCGTGGTGCCTCCGGTGGGGCCGGTGGCCTGGGTGATCGCCGAAGGCGCCAGGTTCATCGCCGGGATGGCGCGGTCGGTGCGGCTCTGCATGGCATAGGCCAGGTCGCCGCCCAGGCCGTCGGCTTGCATGCCGCGCTTGCCGTCCGGGCCGACCTTGTTCGGGTCGAACACGCGCAGGGCCAGCGGCTCGTTGCGGTAGTTGACGACGAACATGCCTGGGTCATCCACCGAGATCGCCTGCGGGCACGGCCGGGTCGGACAGCCTGGGCTCAGCCCGCCACGCGACTCGACTACCGACTCGAGCAGTGTCGAGGCTTTCTGCCGCACGGGCGGGTTGATCGCGTAGCGGAAGCTGTCGGCGGTGGCCGGGTAAGCCTGGCCATCCGGTATGCCGTTGGGGCCGGCGCCCACATACACACCGGCCTCGTAGGCATGCTGGAAGTCGCTGTACTCGAGGAAGAACTCGCGGTAGCTGTCGTTCTTGCCGTCGCCGTCGTGGTCGCCGGTCTGGATCACCGCCTGCCACGAGGTCGGGCCGCCGTCCTGGCGGGTGGCCGGGTTGTACAACTGCTCGCCGGTCTCGGCGTGGTACCAGGTGGAACCGGCGGGCTCGGCCAGCACGGTCGCGTACAGCCCCAGTTGCTGGTGGGTCGATGGGCCAAGGTGGTCATGGGTGAAGATGGTGCCCAGGCCACGGTCGACGTTGTGCACGTTCACCAGCGGGTCGGCGAACCAGCGTTGCATGGCGCTGCGCGCACCGAGCCAGTCGGCCCGGCCGAAGCGCCCGAAGTACGGGTGCTGTTTGGCTTTCGGGCACGCGGCGGTGCCGTCGCGGGCGTCGCCCTCGGTGCAGTTATTGAAGCTGCGGATGGCATGCACGCGCTCGACCACGCTGCCGGGCGAGAGGATGCCGTCCTCGTAGTTCCAGCCGTTGGCCGAGCCGTCGGCGGCGGTCAGGTCCCACTTGGGTAGGTGGATGTGCTGGCCGATCACGTCAGTCGGTGTGCGCACCTGGTAGTCATCCATCTCGTAGAACGACGGAATCAGGTTGGTGTGCACGTACTGGGTGCAGTCGAAGGTGTTCATGCGCATCACCAGCGGCTCCGGCGGGCGCTGCTTGGTGATCACCGGCCAGGCATCCTCCCACAGGGCGAGGATGCGCGCCTGCGGGAAGTGGTAGCCAACCTTGTTGTACACCGCGTCGAACTGGATGTTGGCCGCCTTGTAGATGCGCGGGCGGTCGGCGGTGAAGGTGGACGAACCGCGGAAACTCATGCCGCTGAGGTTCTCACCGCTGAAGAACTCGCCGACACCCGAGGACTGGGTCAGGCGCTTGCCCCGGTCATCCATGCACGGCTCGTAGAACGGCGCCCCTGCCGTGGGCAGGGCGCCGTTGGTGCGGAAGGCCTTGGCAACCGGCGCGCTGCCGGGGATCAGGGCGAAGCTCGGGTGCTCGACCTTGGCGTGGAACTGCATCGCGGCCTGTTCGACTTCGGTGCCCTCCTCGGGCAGGTAGATCGGCTTGGCCTTGTGCACTACCTTGGAAAAGTCCAGCTTGGTGGTGGTGGTCACCGCCTCGCCGCCGGCCGATACGCCGTCCAGCGCATGGCGACCGAGGCCGCCGTCCCAACCGTCGACCTGGTTGGGGTCGAGGTTGGCCCACAGCGCCTTGCCGCTGTCCTTGAGCTGGCGGGCCAGGGCCGGGTCGAGCATGTCCAGCGGCGGGGTCGGCGGACGCTGGCCGACGCTGCTTTCCATGCCGCCGATCCAGAACGGGTAGCCGGGGTTCTTCAGGCTGCCGTCGGCGTTGCGGTTGGCCTCGCTGCGGTCGACCAGGGCCAGAGAACCGACAGCACGCGGGGTGGCTGGCGCGTCCGGATGGTCGTCGCCCTCCTCCTCTTCGTCATCATCTTCTTCATGCCCGGCGACCAGGGTCTCGGACAGTTTGGGCACCACGGTGACCTTGCCCGGCATCGGCGCCATGGCCTTGCCCGGCAGCGGCACGATGGCCGGAATCGGCGTGCCGGCGATGATCTCGCCGTCCGGCAGCGCCCGGGCGCCCTGGGCCGGCTTGCCATTGCGCAGGGCGAACGGCGTACTGTGGAAGCCGTTCGCGCCCTCGCCGCTGACCTCCAATCGGGTGCCTGGCTCGAACACGTCGTGCACCCGCCACATGGCCCACATGCCCTGGGCGAAGTGCGGATAGAAGTGGCAATGGTAGATGGCATCGCCCGCCACCCGGTTACGGTTGCCCGAGCCACCGTTGGCGATCTCGTAGGTGTAGCCCACCCCCGGGCCGATGCCCTGGGCGTCGATATAGTCGGAGTTGTCGTCGTTGGGGTTGAACAGCCACTGGTGCCCGTGCAGGTGGAAAATGTGCTGCTCGTGGCCGTTGTGGGTGTTGCGGAACTTGGTGAAGTCGCCGATGTAGCTGTGGTGCACGTTGGCAGGCTCGGCCGGGTACAGGGCCATGGTCGCCTTGACCCCGGTAGCGCTGGCCGGCGGCGTCTGGCCAGGGCGGATGTTCTCCAGCCCGACGTTGGCCGGGATATCCACCAGGGTGCCGATATCGCCCACAGTGTGGGCGCTGAGGAAGAACTCCTCGTAGGCGCACGACAGGCAGTCATGCATCGGCCCCACGCCGAGGCGGTTGGCCACCACCTCGGCGCCCATGCCGCCGGAGCCGTAGTTGATCATGAACGAGTCGCGGGTCGGCTCGAGTACATGGCCCATGACCGGGTCGGCCCAATAGGCTGGGAAGGCCTGGGTGGCGGCCACCTCGTCGGCGAACTGCGAGGCGAAGTCGCGGAAGGCTTCCAACCGGTTGGGCAGCGCCGGATTGCGCTTGCCGACGCTTTCCAGCGGGTAGGTGCTGGCCGGGAAACTGCCGTCAGGGTTGGGGCCCATGACGATGGCGTCGGTCTCGCTGCTGAGGATCTCGTTGCCGTCGAGCATGGCGATGATCGGCTTGCCGGCCTTGCCCTCGGTGATCCACGGCTCGGCGTTGGGGTAGCGGGCCTGATAGTCGATCACCGGCTGGCCGGTGGCCGTGCGCCCGGTGGTGGCCAGGCGCATCTCTTCCTCCGTCAGGGTGTTGCGGTAGGTGCGCCCGGCCTTGGGCACCACCACCACCTGGCCGAACAGGCCGTTGGCGACGTTGCCGGCGCCGCCCTGGCCGCCAAAGGTGGCGCCCTGGCTGGTGACGGCGAACGCCCCTTCGCGCTCGGCGTACAGGGTATAGCTGCGGGTGCCGCCCGGGGCGACCAGGAAGTTGCCGTTGCGCCCGGTGTTGGCGGCGATGTCGCCGATGCTGTTGACGGCCTGCAGGCCGTTGACCTGGAAGCCGACATGACGGTCGGTGACCTGCTCGTCGGCAACGAAGTGTTCGTCGCCTTCGTTTTCGACCTCGGCGCCCTCTTGTTCCTCGCCTTCGACTTCGGTTTCGTCGTGGTCGATGCCATGCTTGTTGGGGTTGGCCTGGTAGGCCAGCAGGTTGCTCAGGTTGACCGTCAGGCAGTCACCGGCGGCCACCCGCAGCACGATCGGCCGCGGGCGCTTGTCCGGGCGCAGGGTGACCTTGCCCGGTACCGCGGCGCCGCCCTTGCTCAAGGGCACCTGGTGCTCGTCCACCACGTCCTGGCGCAAGGCGTACATCATGCCGTTGGCGTTCTGCGCGCCGAGACGGTTGAACATCAGTGGCTGATCCAGTGCCACCACGTTGGCTACCAGCGTGCGCTGGCACTGCACCGCGGCCTCGCTGGAAACCTGCCAGCCGAGCAGGGCCAGCAGGAAGGTGGACAGGACCGGGCCTTTGCGAGGGGTCGACATGGGGCACCTCCGGGGACACAGGGATACTGCGGGGAGGTGAGCAAGGCTTGTGCCATTAATTTAATCTTTATAAATCAGTATTTTATGAAATTTAGAAAGAATGAGCTGGGCGCGTTCACCCTTTATTGGGGACCTTTCCGGGGGGCTGCGTGGGAGCGGGCTTGCCCCGCGATCACCGGCGAAGCCGGTGCCATCCACCACGTCGCTGGGCAAGTCGCATCGGCGCACCTCCCACGCTATCGAATCAATAGTATTTAGTGATTGAACACACGCGCAAAGGTGCAGTAAGCTCGGCCTCAATCACTGGAGAGCAACATGTCGAAACAAGCCTGCAACCACGCCAACCACACCGGTCGCTCCGCGCACCGCGTGCTGGCCGTTGCCGGTCGTAACGCCGTTGCCAGCTTTTATTTTGGGTATTGGTTTAGCCACTAGGCGCCGATGACCCATCCGGCGCCCACCTTCGAGGGGCCGCCGAACATGAGAATACTCAAACCCCCGGTCGGCTCCCCGACCGGGGGTTTTGCTTTTCCGGACCTACGAAACATACCGTTTACCTTGAGGACAGCGACATGAACTACACCACCTATTACCGCACCTTCGCATGGCGATTTAGCCAGTTCCGTTCGGGCCAGCCTGCCGCCTCCGTTCGGTCGATTTCCGGTGGCAATGCCGCACAGACACCCCATTTGACGATCAGTCGAACACCTCGATAGGGCCGACGACGCGGGCCAGAACCCGCCGTCCGCCCAGGGAAAAAACGCCATGCAAGCCTCGAACCTCGCCCTGCCCCTGACCCAGCCGCACGCGGCCAATACCACCGTCAGCCAGCGCCTGCCCAGCCCGCACCTGCTCAAGCAGCAGATGCCGCTGTCCAGCGAACTCACCCAGCAAGTCCACGCTCACCGCCAGGCGATCCGCGCCATCCTCGAAGGCCGCGACGAACGTCTGCTGGTGGTGGTCGGCCCCTGCTCGATCCATGACCCGCGCTCGGCCCTCGAATACGCCGACCGCCTGGCCGCGCTCAGCCGCGAAGTCGACGACAAGCTGCTGCTGGTGATGCGCGCCTACGTGGAAAAACCACGCACCACCGTGGGCTGGAAAGGCCTGGCCTACGATCCGCACCTCGATGGCAGCGACGACATGCACGCCGGCATCGCCCTGTCTCGCGGCCTGATGCTGGGCATGCTCGAGCGCGGCCTGCCAATCGCCACCGAGCTGCTGCAGCCGATGGCCGCCGGCTACTTCGACGACCTGCTGGGCTGGGCCGCCATCGGCGCGCGCACCACCGAGTCGCAGATCCACCGCGAGATGGTCAGCGGCCTGGAGCTGCCGGTCGGCTTCAAGAACGGCACCGACGGCGGTATCGGCATCGCCTGCGACGCCATGCGCAGCGCCGCCCACCCGCACCGCCACTTCGGCATGGACGCCCAGGGCCACCCGGCGATCATCGAGACCCTGGGCAACCCCGACACCCACCTGGTGCTGCGCGGCGGGCACATGGGCCCGAACTACGACGCCCAGAGCGTCGCCCTGGCCCGCCAGGGACTGGCCAAGGCAGGTCTGGCGCCACGGATCATGGTCGACTGCAGCCACGCCAACAGCGGCAAGGACCCGGCTCGCCAGCCGGCGGTGTTCGAGGATGTGCTGGCTCAACGACTGGCCGGCGACCATTCGCTGGTCGGGGTGATGCTCGAAGGTCACCTGTTCGATGGTTGCCAGGCCCTGGGCAAGGGTGCGCTGAAGTACGGCGTGTCGATCACCGACGGCTGCCTGGGCTGGGAGACGACCGAGGCCCTGCTGCGCGACGCCGCCGCACGCCTGTAAGCCTGCATGGCAAGCCTTGCGAGACACGGCACGAACAAGTGCGCTAGGCTTGCCTTTTCGACCTCCAAGGAGCAGTACCCATGGCCCGAGCCACCGCCCGTCACATCCTGGTTTCCAGCGAAGAGAAGTGCAACGAACTCAAAGCACAGATCGAAGCTGGCGCCGACTTCGCCGAAGTCGCCAAGGCCAACTCCACCTGCCCGTCCAGCCGCCAGGGCGGCGACCTCGGCTCGTTCGGCCCGGGCCAGATGGTTCGCGAGTTCGACACCGTGGTCTTCAGCGCGCCGCTGAATGTCGTCCAGGGTCCGGTGAAGACCCAGTTCGGCTATCACCTGCTGGAAGTGACCAGCCGTCAGGACTAAGTCATCGCAGGCGATGATGTCCCCTGTGGGAGCGGGTTTACCCGCGAATGTGCCCGTACATGCAACATCGTTGCCTGAGCTGACGCATTCGCGGGTAAACCCGCTCCCACAGTTACTGTGTTGCATGATCCTGTGGTGCTCGCTCTCGTTAGCCCACGCCGCCCCCACCCACGCCCTCACCGTCTACGCCGAAGCCCCGCGCTACCCCGCGAACTTCCGCCATTTCGACTATGTAAACCCAGACGCCCCAAAGGGCGGCAGCCTGCGCCGCTCGGCCATCGAGATCGGCAACTTCGACCATATCCTGCCCTACATCGACAAAGGCATCGGCGTCAGCCAGGTCGATGGCTGGCTGTACGCACCGCTGGCCGTGCGTTCGCTCGATGAGCCCTACACCGTCTACGGCCTTATCGCCCAGCGCATGGAGCGCGGCCCCGACGACGCCTGGCTGCGCTTCTACCTCGACCCCCGCGCTACCTTCGCCGACGGCAAGCCGGTACGGGCCGAGGACGTGCGTTTCAGCTACGAGCTGCTAATGAACCAGGGCAGCCTCAAGTTTCGCACCCAGTTCGCCGATGTCGCCGCGGTCACGGTCGAAGGCCCGCGCCAGGTGCGTTTCGACTTCAAGCAGCCCCATGGCCGCACCCTGGCCCTGGAACTGGCTGGCCTGCCGGTGCTGCCCGAGCACGACTGGCAGCAACGCGACTTTGCCAACGGTGCCGGCTTCGACAAGCCGGTCGGTAGCGGCCCTTACCGCATCGGCAGGATCGACAACGGCCGCAGCATTACCTTCGAGCGCGATGCGAGCTGGTGGGCCCGAGACCTGCCGGCCGTCCGCGGGCTGTACAACTTCGCCCGCATCGGCGTCGAATTCTTCGGCGACACCGAGGTGGCCCGGCAGGTCCTCAAGGGTGGAGGCTACGACTACAACCGCGAGTATTCCGCCACCGCCTACACCCTCGGCTACAACGGTGCGCCCCTGGATGACGGGCGCCTGCAGCGCGCCCACCTCGCCCCGGCGAAACCGCAGATCGCCCAGGGCTTCGTATTCAACCTGGACAAGCCGCAGTTCAAGGACCGCCGCGTGCGCCAGGCCCTGGGCATGCTCTGGGACTTCGAGTGGAGCAACCGGCAGATGATGCGCAACATGTACATCCGCCAGCAGAGCCTCTACTCCAATACGCCTCTGGCCGCCCGCGCCCTGCCCGACGCCGAGGAACTCAAGCTGCTCGAGCCGCTGCGCGGCCAGGTGCCGGACGAAGTGTTCAGCCGGGTTTTCAGCGCGCCGGTCACCGACGGCTCCGGCATCATCCGCCAGCAGCAACTGCAGGCGCTGGCGTTGCTGCAGGACGCCGGCTGGCATCCCCAGGGTGATCGGCTGGTGAATGCCCAGGGCCAGCCGCTGAGTTTAACCTTCCTCAATGGCCAGTCCGGTCTGGAACGCCTGCTGCTGCCGTGGAAACGCAACCTGGCGCAGATCGGCGTCGAGCTGAACATCCGCAACGTCGACTCCGCCCAGTACGTCAACCGGGTGATGGCCCGCGACTACGACATGATCGTCACCGGCTACCCGGTAACCCTGTCGCCGGGCAGCGAACAGTACAACTACTTCGGCTCCGCCGCGGCCAACGACCCGGGCTCGAACAACCTGATGGTGCTCAAGGATCCGGCGGTGGACCGCCTGCTCGACGGCCTGGTGCGCGCCACCAGCCAGGCCGACATGCTGCACCACGCCCGCGCCCTGGACCGGGTGCTGCAATGGAACTACTACTGGATTCCCAACTACTACCCGCCGGGCAGCTCGACGGTGTGGTGGAACCGCTTCGGCCTGCCCAAGGTACAGCCGGCCTATGACGAAGGCCTGGATACCTGGTGGGAAGTCAGCCCCCGGGCGCTGACCAACCCGCAGATGGCCGAGCGCCTGCGGAGCAAGCCATGACTAGCTATATCCTGCGCCGCCTGCTGCTGATCATCCCCACCTTGCTGGCCATCCTGCTGGTGAACTTCGCCATCGTCCAGGCCGCGCCCGGCGGGCCGGTGGAACAGGCCGTGGCGCGCCTGCAGGGCATCGGCGGCGGCGCGCCGGGCGCCCGGGTCGAAGCAGTGCAAGGCGAGTCGCGGGCCACCCGCGGCCTGGACCCGAAGCTGATCGAGGAGATCAAGCGCCAGTACGGTTTCGACAAGTCCGCGCCCGAACGCCTTTGGCTGATGCTCGGCCAGTATGCGCGGCTGGACTTCGGCCAGAGTTTCTTTCGCGGTGCCACGGTCACCGAGCTGATCGTGCAGAAACTGCCGGTGACCCTGTCGCTGGGCTTCTGGGCCACGCTGATCACCTACCTGGTGTCGATCCCGCTGGGCATCCGCAAGGCGGTACGCCATGGCAGCCGTTTCGACGCCTGGAGCAGCGCGCTGATCGTGATCGGCTACGCCCTGCCCTCGTTCCTGTTCGCCCTGCTGCTGATCGTGCTTTTCGCCGGCGGCACCTCGCTCAACTGGTTCCCGGTGCGCGGCCTGGTCTCGGAAGACTTCGACCAGCTCAGCCTGCTGGGCAAGGTCGCCGATTACTTCTGGCACCTGGTGCTACCGGTCGGCGCGCTGGTGATCGGCGGCTTCGCCACCCTCACGCTGCTGACCAAGAACGCCTTCCTCGACGAGATCGCCCGCCAGTACGTGGTCACTGCCCGGGCCAAGGGCCTGAGCGAGCGGCGGGTGCTCTACGGCCATGTACTGCGCAACGCCATGCTGTTGGTGGTGGCCGGCCTGCCCCAGGCGCTGATCACGGTGTTCTTCGCCGGTTCCCTGCTGATCGAGGTGATCTTCTCCCTCGATGGCCTCGGGCGCATGAGCTACGAGGCGGCGGTGTCGCGGGACTACCCGGTGGTGTTCGGCACCTTGTTCATCTTCACCCTGGCCGGGCTATTGATCCGCCTGCTGGGCGACCTGTGCTACACGGTGCTCGACCCGCGCATCGACTTCGACGCGAGGGGGCGCTGATGTTCTCGCCCATCGCCCGGCGCCGCCTGCGACGTTTTCGCGACAACCGCCGCGGCTGGATCTCGCTGTGGCTGTTCGCCGGGCTGTTGCTGCTGAGCCTGGGCGCGGAACTGGTGGCCAATGACAAGCCCTTGCTGCTGGGCTACCAGGGCGAGCTGTACACCCCGGCGCTCAAGCGCTACACCGAGCAGCAGTTCGGCGGGCAGTTGCCGTTCCAGCCTGACTACCGCAGCCAGTACGTACGCCAACTGATCGAAGGCCAGGGTGGCTGGATGCTGTTCGCGCCGATCCCGTTCAGCGCCGATACCCCCAACTACGACCTGCAGGTCCCCACCCCCAGCCCGCCCAGCGCGAGCAACTGGCTGGGCACCGACGACCAGGGCCGCGACGTGCTGGCACGGGTGCTGTACGGCACGCGTGTCTCGCTGCTGTTCGCCTTCGCCCTGACCCTGCTCAGCGTGCTGATCGGCGTCACGGCCGGTGCCCTGCAGGGCTACCACGGCGGCTGGGTGGATTTGCTCGGCCAGCGATTGCTGGAGGTGTGGTCGGGCTTGCCGGTGCTGTACCTCTTGATCATCCTGTCGGGGTTCGTCGAGCCGGACTTCTGGTGGCTGCTGGGGATCATGGCGCTGTTCTCCTGGCTGACCCTGGTCGATGTGGTGCGCGCCGAGTTCCTCCGTGGGCGCAACCTGGAATACGTCAAGGCGGCCCGGGCCCTGGGGCTTTCGGACACCCAGGTGATGCTGCGGCATATCCTGCCCAACGCCCTGAACGCGACCCTGACCTATGTACCGTTCATGCTCACCGGGGCCATCACCACCCTCACCGCGCTGGACTTTCTCGGCTTCGGCATGCCCGCCGGCAGCGCCTCGCTGGGCGAGCTGGTGACCCAGGGCAAGCAGCACCTGGAGGCGCCGTGGCTAGGCTTTACCGCATTCTTTGCCTTGGCGTTGATCCTGTCGTTGCTGGTATTCATCGGCGATGCGCTGCGCGAGGCGTTTGATCCTCGCACATAGCCGCTCCTACATGTCCGGCATACATTTCGACTATGGGTATCCCTTCCATGCACGACAACCTCAAGGACTACCCCCAGGTCCGCCAACTGGCCATCCGCTCGCTGTTCGAGATCATCGAGCAATCCAGCGAAGGCACGGTGATCGTCGATCGCCAGGCGCGCATCGTCTGGATGAACGAGCGCTATGCCCGGCGTTTCGGCCTGGAGGATGCCGCCAGTGCCATCGGCCAGCCTTGCGAGGCGGTGATACCCGGCAGTCTGATGCGCGAGGTGGTGAGCAACGGCAAACCGATCCTGCTGGACATGCTCGACACGCCGAACGAGCCGCTGGTGGTGATGCGCCTGCCGATCCACGACGACCGGGGCGTGCTGATCGGCGCCATCGGCTTTGCCCTGTTCGACGAGCTGCGCAGCCTGTCGCCGCTGCTCAAGCGCTACGCCAGCATGCAGCAGGAACTGGCCTCGACCCGCTCCCAGTTGCGCGCCCGCCAGGCCCGCTACAGCTTCGCTCAGTTCGTCGGTAGCAGCCCTGCCTGCCTCGAGGCCAAGCGGCGCGCCCGCCGCGGCGCGACCAGCGACTCGCCGGTGCTGCTGCTCGGCGAGACCGGCACCGGCAAGGAACTGCTGGCCCATGCCATCCACGCGGCCTCGGCGCGGGCGCACAAGGCGTTCGTCAGCATCAACAGCGCGGCAATCCCCGAAGCGTTGCTGGAGGCCGAGTTCTTCGGCACCGCCCCCGGCGCCTTCACCGGCGCCGATCGCAAGGGACGCAGCGGCAAACTGCAACTGGCCGAAGGCGGCACCTTGTTCCTCGACGAGATCGGCGACATGCCCCTGGCCCTGCAGAGCAAGCTGCTTCGCGTGTTGCAGGAGAAGGAGTACGAGCCGGTGGGCAGCAACCAGATGCTGCGCAGCGATGTGCGGGTCATCGCCGCCACCTCCATCGACCTGCAGGCGGCCATGGTCCGGGGGACGTTTCGTGCCGACCTGTACTACCGGCTGAACGTGCTGCCGGTGCAGGTACCGCCGCTGCGCGAACGCCGGGAAGACCTGCCGGCGCTGTGCGAGGCGATCCTTGCCGAGTTGGGCAGCCAGTATGAGCTGGAGGCTGATGCCCAGGCGCTGTTGGGGCGGCATGCCTGGCCCGGGAATATCCGGGAGCTGCGTAATGTGCTGGAACGGGCGACCCTGCTGGCGGACCAGCCACGGCTGGGCGTGCATGATCTGATGAACGCACTGGGGCCGTTGAGCCCGGTGGCCGAGACGGCACCGCAGTTGGGGTACCGGGAGGCCTGTGCGCAGTTTGAACGCGGGCTGATTGTGCAGGCCTTGGCACGCAGTGGCGGGAATGTGCCGGAGGCGGCAAAGGCATTGGGATTGGGGCGCTCGACGCTGTACAAGAAAATGGTGGCGCTGGGTATTTTGTCTCAATAAAGAGATTTACGTTTCAAAATAGAGACTATGGCGAGGGCTGCGCCCTCGATCGCGGGACAAGCCCGCTCCTACAGGGATTGGCGATACTCGCAAATACACCGCCCCCTGTAGGAGCGGGCTTGTCCCGCGATGGCCTTCAGCCAATTGCATCTCCAAACAGAGACAACAAATTCAACAAAAGAACATTTATTCAATTAAATCAATTAGTTAGACACATGGCACGATTCCCGCTATCTCCCCGGCAACCATAAAAACAACACCCTGGAGATCCCCCCCGATGACCGTGCTCATCGCCCTCGCTGCCCTGGCCCTTCTCATGCTCGCCGCCTACCGCGGCTACAGCGTGATCCTCTTCGCCCCCATCGCCGCCCTCGGCGCCGTGCTGCTCACCGACCCCGCCGCCGTGGCCCCGGCCTTTACCGGGGTGTTCATGGAGAAAATGGTCGGTTTCATCAAGCTGTACTTCCCGGTGTTCCTGCTCGGCGCCGTGTTCGGCAAGCTGATCGAGCTGTCGGGCTTCTCGCGCTCGATCGTCGCCGCCGCCATCCGCCTGCTCGGCACCCGTCAGGCCATGCTGGTGATCGTGCTGGTCTGCGCCCTGCTCACCTACGGCGGCGTGTCGCTGTTCGTGGTGGTGTTCGCGGTGTACCCGTTCGCCGCCGAGATGTTCCGCCAGAGCGACATCCCCAAGCGGCTGATCCCGGCGACCATCGCCCTGGGCGCGTTCTCCTTCACCATGGACGCCCTGCCCGGCACCCCGCAGATCCAGAACATCATTCCCAGCACCTTCTTCAACACCACCGCCTGGGCCGCGCCCTGGTTGGGGCTGATCGGCACGCTGTTCGTGTTCTGCGCCGGCATGCTCTACCTGCAACGCCAGCGCAACAAGGCCCAGCGCAAGGGCGAAGGCTACGGCAGCAACCTGCGCAACGAGCCGGAAACCGCCGACGACATCAATCTGCCCAACCCTTGGCTGGCTCTGGCGCCGCTGCTGATGGTGGGGGTGATGAACCTGCTGTTCACCCACTGGATCCCGCAGTGGTACGGGACCAGTCACACCCTGCAGTTGCCGGGCATGGCCACGCCGGTGCAGAGCGACGTGGCCAAGCTCACGGCGATCTGGGCGGTGCAGGCGGCCCTGCTGGTGGGCATCCTGATGGTACTGGTGTGCGCCTTTGGCACCATCCGCCAGCGCCTGGCCGAAGGCACCAAGAGCGCCGTGAGCGGCGCCCTGCTGGCGGCGATGAACACCGCCTCGGAATACGGTTTCGGCGCGGTGATCGCCTCGCTGCCGGGCTTCCTGGTCCTGGCCGATGCCCTGCGCGGCATCCCCAACCCGCTGGTCAACGAAGCCATCACCGTCACCCTGCTGGCCGGCATCACCGGCTCCGCCTCCGGCGGCATGAGCATCGCCCTGGCGGCCATGAGCGACAGCTTCATCGCCGCCGCCAACGCGGCGAACATCCCGCTGGAGGTGCTGCACCGGGTCGCCGCCATGGCCAGCGGCGGCATGGACACCCTGCCGCACAACGGCGCGGTGATCACCCTGCTGGCGGTGACCGGGCTGACCCACCGCGAGGCCTATAAGGACATTTTCGGTATTACCCTGATCAAGACCCTGGCCGTGTTCGTGGTCATCGCCACGTTCTACGCCACCGGCATCGTATGAAGGAGAACGGCATGACGCTCAAAGGCAAGACCGCACTGGTCACCGGTTCCACCAGCGGCATCGGTTTGGGGATAGCCCAGGTGCTGGCCGAGGCCGGCGCTGACATCCTGCTCAATGGCTTTGGCGACCCGGCAGCCGCCATCGCAGAAATCAGGCAGCACGGGGTCAAGGTGGCCCACCACCCCGCCGACCTGTCCGACGTGGCGCAGATCGAGCAGATGTTCGCCCTGGCCGAGCGCGAGTTCGGCGCGGTCGATATCCTGGTCAACAACGCCGGTATCCAGCACGTGGCGCCGGTCGAGCAGTTTCCGGTGGAGGCCTGGGACAAGATCATCGCGCTGAACCTTTCAGCGGTGTTCCACGGCAGCCGCCTGGTCCTGCCGGGCATGCGCGCGCGGGGCTGGGGGCGGATCGTCAACATCGCCTCGGTGCACGGCCTGGTGGGCTCCACCGGCAAGGCCGCCTACGTCGCCGCCAAGCACGGCGTGGTCGGCCTGACCAAGGTCATCGGCCTGGAGACCGCCACCAGCAACGTCACCTGCAACGCCATCTGCCCGGGCTGGGTGCTGACCCCGCTGGTGCAGAAGCAGATCGACGACCGCGCCGCCAACGGTGGCGACGCACAGCAGGCGCAGCACGACCTGCTGGCCGAGAAGCAGCCTTCGCTGGCCTTCGTCACACCCCGGCATCTCGGCGAGCTGGTGTTGTTCCTGTGCAGCGAGGCCGGCAGCCAAGTGCGTGGCGCCGCCTGGAACGTCGATGGCGGCTGGCTTGCTCAGTAAGCGGCTAGAATGATGGTCGGGGTTGCGCATTCTCTGTGTGTAGGAGCGGCCTTGCGCCGCGAAAGGGCCGCAAAGCGGCCCCGGCGATCGATGATTTGACAGCAATGGTTGGGGCTGCGATGCAGTCCTTTCGCGGCACAAGGCCGCTCCTACAGGGGTTGCGGATACCCTGAAGAGGTGAGTGGATCAGCAATCACCGAGGGTCCCGGCATGAACGATGTACTCTGGCGCCCCTCCACCACCCGCATCGAAGCGAGCCGGATGGAAGCCTTCCGCCGCCGGGTCAACCGGCGCTTCAACCTCCAGCTCGACAGCTACGCCGCCCTGCACCGCTGGAGCATCGAACAGCGCCCGCAGTTCTGGCAGGCCCTGGCCGAGTACTTCCAGGTGCGCTGGCACACGCCACCGGCAAGCATCCTCGAGGAAGGCGAGCACATGACCGAGGCCCGCTGGTTCCGCGGTGCCACCCTGAATGTCGCCGAGCACCTGCTGCAACGCCGCGACGACCGCCCGGCCGTGGTGGCGGTGCGTGAGGACGGCGCACGCCTCAGCCTCACCCACAACCAGCTGGCCGCCCAGGTCGCCGGGCTGCAACAGGCCTTCAGGCAGGCCGACATCCAGCCCGGCGACCGTATCGCCGCGGTGATGCCCAACACCTGGGAAACCCTGGTGGCCATGCTCGCCGCCACCAGCCTCGGCGCGGTCTGGTCCAGTTGTTCACCGGAGTTCGGCACCCATGGCATCATCGACCGTTTCGGCCAGATCGCGCCCAGGCTGCTGGTGGCCTGCGCCGGTTACCAGTACGCCGGCAAGACCATCGACCAGGTGGAGAAAATCAACCAGGTCGTGGCCCAACTCCCCAGTGTCGAGCGGTTGCTGGTAGTGCCCCACACCCGGCCGAAGACCCGCGCCGATGAGTTCAGCACCTAGCAGACCATGCTGTGGGATGACTATTTCACCCCGGGCGGCACCCCGGACTTTACCGCCCTGCCCTTCGACCATCCGCTCTATATCCTCTACTCCAGCGGCACCACCGGCGTGCCCAAGTGCATCGTCCACCGTGCCGGTGGCGTGCTGCTGCAACACCTGAAGGAACACGGTCTGCACAACGACCTCAAGGCCGACGACGTGCTGTTCTACTACACCACCTGCGGCTGGATGATGTGGAACTGGCTGGTCAGCGGCCTGGCGGTCGGCGCCACCCTGGTGCTGTACGACGGCTCGCCGTTCCACCCAGGCCCCGAACGCCTGCTCGACCTGATCGACGCCGAAGGGATCCATGCCTTCGGCACCAGCGCCAAGTACCTTGCTGCCCTGGAACAGGCGGGTGTCGAACCGGCAAGCTCCCACCGCCTCGACAGCCTGCGGCTGATCCTCTCCACCGGCTCGCCGTTGTCACCGCACAGCTACGACTATCTCTACGCCAAGGTGAAGGCCGACGTGTGCCTGGCGTCCATGTCTGGTGGCACCGATATCGTCGCCTGCTTCGTGCTTGGCAATCCGCTGCTGCCGGTGCGCCGGGGCGAAATCGCTGGCAAGGGCCTGGGCATGGCGGTGGACGTGTGGAACGAACAGCGGCAGTCGATCACTGGCGAGAAAGGCGAGCTGGTCTGTGTCCAGCCCTTCCCTTCGATGCCACTGGGCTTCTGGGGCGACGACGACGGCAGGCGCTACCATGATGCGTATTTCAGCCAGTTCGAGGGGGTCTGGTGCCAGGGCGACTATGCCGAGCAGATCCCGGGGGGGGGCCTGGTGATCCACGGCCGTTCCGATGCGGTGCTCAACCCCGGCGGCGTGCGCATCGGTACCGCGGAGATCTATCGCCAGGTGGAGAAGGTCGAGGAGGTGCTGGAGAGCGTGGCCATCGGCCAGGACTGGCACGGCGACGTCCGCGTGGTGCTGTTCGTGCGCCTGCGCGACGATCTGCAACTGGATGATGCCCTGCGCCAGCGCATCCGCCAGGTGATCCGTCAGTACACCACGCCGCGCCATGTGCCGGCGGTGATCGCCCAGGTCGACGACATCCCGCGCACCCTCAGCGGCAAGCTGGTGGAACTGGCGATCCGCAACGTGGTGCATGGCCTGCCGGTGAAGAACACCGACGCCCTGGCCAACCCCGAGGCGCTGGAGCAGTTCCGCGGCCGCCCGGAGTTACGCTGATGACGACATCAGGCATAATGTCGCCCTTTTGCCCAGAAACACAGGTACCCCCATGAAAGCCCAAGCCCGCCATATCCTGGTCAAGACCGCTGACGAAGCCGAAAAGCTCAAGCAGCGCATCGCCAACGGCGAGGCCTTCGACGTGCTGGCCAAGAAGTTCTCCACCTGCCCGTCCGGCAAGCGTGGCGGTGACCTGGGCGAAGTGCGCCCGGGCCAGCTGGTCGGTGCCATCGACCAGGTGATCTTCAAGAAGCCCCTGCGCGTGGTGCATGGGCCGATCAAGAGCAAGTTCGGTTACCACCTGGTGCAGACCTTCTACCGCGATTGACGTCCTCAGCGCCGGGCGGCCAGCAGGCCGATGCCGGCGCAACCCAGCAGCGACGCGCTGATCCGGTTGAACAGCCGCCGTGGCCCGGGCCGCTCGAACCAACGCTGCAAGTAGGCGCCGAGCCCGGCATAGATGGCGATGGCTGCCCACTCCAGCAGCAGGAACAGCACGCCCAGTTGCAGGAACTGCTCGCTCACCGGCGTTGCGCTGCCCACCGAGACGAACTGCGGCAGAAAAGCGGTGAAAATCAGAATGGCCTTGGGGTTGCCCGCCGCCACCCAAAACTCCTGTCGCGCCAGTTTCCAGGTGCCGCGCGGCTGCTCGCCAGCCACCGCCGCCTCGCCGACAGGCGCCCGCCACAGCTGCCAGGCGATATAGAACAGATAGCCCGCGCCCAGCAACTTGATCGCCAGGAACAGGTACTCGCTGGTATGCAGCACCACGGCCAGGCCCATGGCGGCCAGGGCGATCATGCCGCTGAAGGCGAGCAGGCGCCCGCCGCCGGCCACGCAGGCGGTGCGCAGGCCATAGCGGCTGGCGTTGTGCAGGGACAGCAGGTTGTTGGGCCCCGGCGCCATGTTCAGGGCGAAACAGGCGGGGATGAACAGCAGCAGGCTCGACAGGTCCATTATTCTTCTCCAGCGGGACCGTCGCAGCGTCGCGTCCGGCGGGCAGGCGCGTCAAGCACAGTGACGCGGCAAATGGCCGGAACAGTAGGTAGACGCTAGACTGGCGCCCTGCGCCCACCTCCAGGCCCCCTCTCCATGACCCCTTCGAGCAGTGAAATCTGGCACGATCCGGCCCTGCCCTACGTCGAGAGCCGACGCGCTTGCCACAGCCGCGCCTGCTACAAGGCCCACAGCCACCCGAGCGTTTCCATCGGCGCGGTGGATGCCGGTCATAGCCGCTTCACCGGGGCAGGTGACGGACAGGTGCGCCTGACCCCAGGCACCTTGGTGTTCGTGCCAGCCCAGCGGGTGCATGCCTGCAACCCTGAGGCCGGGCAGGCCTGGAGCTACCAGATGCTGCACCTGGACGCCGACTGGCTGCGCTGCCTGCGCCTGGAGTCGGGCAGTGCCGCCGACCAGCCCGGCGCAGCGGCCCGGGTCAGCCGCTCGGCGGCGCTGTACCGGCAGTTCTGCGAGCTGAACACCCTGCTGTTTTCCAAGGCGACAGCGTTCGAGAAAGAAGCGGCATTAGTGGCTTTTCTTGGCGACAACGACTTCTCCATCTATCCGGACCTGCCACCCGCGCCGCCCTTGCCGCCGTCGACACTCCGCGACTTGTTGGCCCATGCCGAGGAGCAGACGCTGGCTGAACTGAGCCTCGACGGACTGGCACGGCTGGCGGGCATGGGGCGCTATCAATTGATCCGTGCCGTCAACATCGCCACTGGCATGACGCCCCATGCCTACCTGCTCAACGCCCGAATAAACAGGGCCCGGCAACTGTTGCGCCAGGGCCGGCCGCTGGCGGAAGTCGCTTACCGCCTGGGCTTTGCCGACCAAAGTCACTTCCAGCGGGTGTTCAAGGCGCATGCAGGGGTAACGCCGGGGACCTATCGCGCAGCCATGCAATAATCTTCAATACCCGCCCTATTGCCCGGTCACAGACTACGGCTTCCTCCTTCTGGAAGCCCAACCATGCAACTGTTCCTGTTCATCGCAACCGGCCACTTTCTCGCCCTGCTCTCCCCTGGCCCGGACTTCTTCCTGGTGGCCAGGACCTCGGCCAGTGCCGGTTGGCGGGTGGCCAGTGGCGCCTGCGCAGGCATTGCCCTGGCCAATGGCGTGTTCATCGGCGCGGCGTTTGCTGGAGTGTCGTTCCTGCGCGACGGCAGCCCGCTGTTCGTCGCCCTGCAACTGGCCGGCTGCGGCTACCTGCTGTACATCGGGCAACTGTTCCTGCGCCATGCTGGAAAGAGCGGCCTGACGGGGGCTTGCGCCAACGCTTCATCGCGCGCCAGTAGCTGGCTGAATAGCCTGGGCATGGGCTTCGCCTCGGGCATCCTCAACCCGAAGAACGCGCTGTTCTACGCCAGCCTGGCCAGCATGATCGCCAGCAGCAGCACCTTGGCCAAGCTGGCCTACGGCACCTGGATGTTCGCCATCGTCCTGGCCTGGGACCTGCTGGTGGCCGTGGCCATCGGCAATCAGCGGGTGCTGCGCCGCTTCGCTCGCGCCCTGCCCTGGCTGGAACGAGCCTCGGGGGCGATGCTGATCCTGCTCGCCAGCGGCGTGCTCACGCACCTGGCCTTGGGCTGAGCAGCGTCAGCCACCGCAGCTCGAGCAGGCTGAAGTGGCCACGGCTCCAGCCGCCGGTGTCCAGATGCCAGACATTGCCCAGCACCTTCATCTCCAGCACCGGTGTGTGCCCGACCAGCAAGGCCCGCAAGCCCTTCACCGGTCGACTGTCGCCCTCCTTCAGGCGCCGTCGCGACCACTGGCACACCTCGCGCACCTGCAGATCGCCCCCGGCCTGCAGGTTCGCGCACAACCGCTCCCAATCGTCGAACGGGCTGTCGGCGTGCAGCAGCCCGACCGGACCGTCGGGTGTGTCGACCTGCAGCGCGATCGACAACCGCTCGAACACCTCGACGAAACGCGCCTGCTCTGTTTTCGGAAGGTCGAGAAACCAGCCGCCGCCGGCCGCCCGGTACATCTCCAGGTCGACCCGCCCGCCGCGCAGGTGATTGACCGCCAGTGACTCGTGGTTGCCTTGCACCGCATGGAACCAGGGCTTGGCCAGCCACTCCAGTGCTTGCGGGCTTGCAGGCCCACGGTCGACCAGGTCGCCGACGCTGAACAACCGGTCGACCGCCGGGTCGAAAGCCACGGCCTCAAGGCACTGGCGCAAGCGCTCGAAGTGCCCATGAATATCACCCACGGCCAGGTCACGCCCGTGGGTATTGGCGGTCATCCGCCGAAAAGCGCTCATTGCATCAGTCCTCTGCTTATGCCCCATACCGGCGTAAAATAGGCAGGCAAGCCGCCCAACCCCGGAGGTGCATCATGCGTACCACCCTGGCCAGCGCCCTGTTGCTGGTGCTGGCATTCGACAGCATGGCACAGGGCGCTCCGACCGCGCAGGTCGAGGTGCGTTTCGACCACCCGGAAAAATTCCGCGATGCCAGCCTCGACAACCGCGGCTACCCCCAAGGCGCCGACCCGCAGGTGATGAAAGCCCTCACCCAGCACCTGCAGAAGCTCGGCCAGCGCTACCTGCGGCCCGGCCAGCAACTGGTCATCGACATCCGCGACATCGACCTGGCCGGACGTTTCGAGCCCTGGCACAGCCAGGCCTACGATGTGCGCTTCATGCGCGAGGTCACCTGGCCCAGCATCGACCTCGACTACACCCTCCAGCAGCCCGGGCAACCCGCGCTCAAGGCCCAGGAACACCTGAGCGACAAGATGTACCTCAGCCGCCCCGGCCGCCTTGGCAGCAACGACCGGCTGTATGCGGAAAAGGCCATGCTCGGCGATTGGTTCCGTCAACGCTTCGCACCGCCGTCCTGATCGTCAGCGCGCCAGCCGGCGCAGGGCGATGGGCGCGATCAGCCGATGGAACGGAGCCACCGGCAGCATGTACAGGCGGCCCAGCCAGTTGTGCGTTCGCACCACGGTGCTGACCAGCACCTCGCACCGCCCGGGGGCGGTCGGGCGACGCATCAGGGCAATATGCACGTCCAGGTGGTGATCGCAATCGGCCAGCAGCACCTCATGCTCGCTGTTGCTGACCAAAGTGAAGATGCCCACCCGCTCTCCAGGCTGGTAACTGCCCGGTGCGCGGGCCGGGTCGATGGCGGTCAGCCGGCCCAGGTTCTTCAACCCGAACAGCCCGACCAGGCGGTTGCGCAACACCATCATTTCGTCGATCCAGCCGGGCATGCTCGTCATCAGGCGCAGGAAATACGCCATGGCGGGCTGCCCATCGTCCGCCAGGTCGATGGCCCGGCAATGGCGGAAGCCCGCAACTTCTGCATGCGGGATAATCAATGAATCAACAGGTATGGCGGCGCGGCTCATCGAATCCTCATCCATGAAAGTGCTGCCTCACGACTGGTGAAGGCTGCATGCCCGATAGTATCCTCGGCGCTCGTACTCACGCCAGGGATCAGGCCAGATGAAATACCTGTTGTTGACACTGGGCAGCTACGCCGGCAGTTATTATCTGGTGGGGCTGTTGATCCGTGGTCGCCTGGCCGACCTCGCCGAAGGCTTGCGTCATCGCCCCGATGCACCATCACCAGGCCTTTACTTGCGTGAGGTCGAATCCCACGCCCGACGCGCCCACCGGCATTACAGCCTGGTCGTCGGAACCGTCCTGGCATTGTTGGCGTTGCTGGCCTGTGTCTGGCTCGCTTGAAATGCTGGGTTCAGGCAAGCCAGCCGGCGTGCTTCGGACAAACTGATCTTGGGTATGACAGTGTCCGGAATACGTGACGAGGCCGACAGGTTGTAGGCGCGGAAATCGCGGTTTAGCACCTGGTCCGCCATCAGCGACAGCGACGGCAGGATGCGGCGTTCCCAATGCTGGTCAAGCCCACAAGGCGAGCGCGCCTGCCCCTCACGCTCGTAGAACCGCCCGGCGGACTGATTCATGTCCAGCCCCACCAGTAGCACGTCATCGAAGCCCAGGTGATAGGCCAGCTGCAACGCCACATAAGCCACCGTGCGCGCATCGAAGAAGCCGTGGGAGAGATCCTTGCTGAAGCCGATCGAGCGGGAGCGCTTGCTCCACAACGCGCGGTTGCGCACATAGACCCCATCACGCGCGCCCAGCCAGTCTGCAAGGCCAGGATCCTTCGCCTTGCTCAGCGGGTAGCAGACGGTGCCCGGCGGCACCTCGAGCGACTCCAGTTGCTCCGGCCACAAGGCCAGGTGCGCACTGGTGCGCACGGCCGTGGCGAACAACTCGGGTTGCTGGCGAGGAAAGTCCCGGTCAGTGCACAAGTAGAAGAAGGGCCCCAGGCCGACGGCGTCGAGCATGGCGATGGAGCCGTTCATGGCGATCACGGGCACGCTGGAAAATTCAGCAATGGGGAAGTCCTTGGCCGATACGCCGGATCCTAGAATCACGACTGGCCCCTGCTGGGTATTGCGACACGCCTCGAAGCTGGAGAGCGCCCCACAAGCAGCATACGGCTGCGAGGGAGAAGAAGACATTGGCGAGTGAAGTCCTTGAAGATACACGCAGGCACCTTACAGTTCTTCACAATTCAAATGAACAATTTTACAAAAATCTTACAGAACCGAGACACCCCACGCCTCGCAGCCTAGAACGCCAGTGCCAGGCTCTGCCGTCCCTCCAGCGCCAGCAGGAACTGCTTGGCCGGCAATCCACCAGCGAAACCGGTGAGGCTACCCGAGGCTCCAATCACCCGGTGGCATGGCGCGATGATCGAGATCGGATTGCGCCCGTTGGCCGCGCCCACCGCGCGGACCGCGTCGGGCTTGCCGATCTGTCGGGCAATCTCTCCGTAGCTGCGGGTCTGGCCGAAGGGAATGGTCAACAGCGCCGCCCAGACCTCACGCTGGAACTCGGTGCCGGCGAAGTCCAGTTCCAGCTCGAAGCGCTGGCGTTGCCCGGCAAAGTACTCGCCCAGTTGGCGGGCGGTCTCGCGCAGCACGCCGTGCTGGTCATCACGGTGCAGTTCGCCCAGGCGCACCCGGTTTTCCCGCTCGTGCTCCCACAGCACGGCAGCCAGCCGCTCACCCCGCGCCACCAGGGTCAGGGGGCCGACAGGCGATTGCATGAGGGTGAAGGCACAGGACATGACAGGCTCCGGCAGGACGACGATCACTGCACTGTACCCATCGCGGCGTGCCGGCGCATCCGCTTTCTTGCCAGGTCATCGCCACTGGCCAGCCCAGGCCTGCGCCCCGTACACTGAGACGCCACTCGTTTTTCAAAGGATGGAAACACAGTGAACGACGCATCGCCCGACATCGTCATCGAACGTTTTGCCGAGCAGCACTTGCAGGGCATCGCCGCGCTCTACAATGAACCAGCCGTGTGTCGCCAGGTGCTGCAGATGCCCTATCAGTCCGTCGAGGTCTGGCGTGAACGCCTGGCCGCCTATCACGAACGCCAGGTCCGCCTGGTGGCGGTGCACCAAGGCCAGGTGATCGGCAATATTGGCCTCGACCAGAGCACACGCATCCGCCAGGCGCACCTGGGCGAGCTGCTCATGGGCGTTGCCCAGGCCTGGCAAGGCAAGGGCGTCGGCTCACGGCTGATGGCCGCCATCCTCGACATTGCCGACAACTGGATGAACCTGCGTCGGGTCCAGCTCACCGTCTACGCCGACAATGAACCGGCGCTGGCGCTGTATCGCAAGTTCGGCTTCGAGACCGAAGGCCGGCTGCGCGATTATGGCGTGCGCGACGGGGTGTACGTCGATGCGCTGTGCATGGCGCGGATGCGTCAGTCGTAGAACGCCATGCCCGCGTAGGGCTTGACCCGACAGGCCGCCAGCCGCGACTGCAGATCGCCGACATGGGCTTCGAGCTGGTGGCCGTCCGGGTCGAGGAAGTACAGTGAGTCGCCCTCGCTGCTGTCCTGTTTCCACAGCCGTACGGCATGCTTACGCAGGCGCTGGGCGAATGCGGCGAAATCGGTCTGGCGGATGGAAAATGCGTAGTGCGTGTAGTTACGCTGCAAGTCGCCCGCCTCGATCTGGTCGACCGACAGGCACAGCCAAAGGTCGCCCAGACTCAGGTAGGCACCACGGTCCCAATGTGCATCGAGCTTGAAGCCCAGGACCTGCTGGTAGAACACGATGCTGGCCGGCAGGTTGGAAACCGCCAGGGTGAGATGGTTGAGTCCGTTCAACATGAGCAGCACCTGAGGTGAAGTGGGGCATGATCGCTTCACGGGGCGCAATGGAAACGAGCGCGCCCCGCTACGCTGCGATCATACCCGCGAACACATCAACGCGGCATCGAGCAGGCGCCCCTTGTCATACCAGGCATCACGTTGGTAGGCGGAAAACTGCTGCCGCCCTGCGGCGCCTTGAACCTTGACCAGCCCCTCGGCCTTGTTTGGATCGGTGCTGGCGACAAACAGCTCCAGGGCGCCCTGGTTCTGCACGACATAGGTCTTGGCCGAATCGGGAAGCTCGGCCTTGACGCAATTCAGGTACTCCGGCGGGCTTTTCGCGGTCATGCCGAAGGTGTTGTCGCGGCCCGCACGGATATCGGGATCGTGTGCGCAGCCCACCAGCAACAGGCTGGCGGCCACTGCCATCATCAAACGGCTCATACAGACTCCAACCACCCCAGCAGGAAGCCCTGGACAGGGTCAGACAGCCACCACCCTTTTTAATAGTCTGCTTACGATCTACAAGACTAGCCTCAGGTGACGGGCGCGGTAGGCCGGTTCGCTATATCGCCTGGCTTTCAGGCCGGCCTGTCGATTCGGTAGAGCACATGCGGCCGCAATGCATTGCCTTCAGGCACCGTCGGGTCGGGGAAGTCCTCCGCCGGATCCGAACGCATACCCAACCGCTCCATCAAAGCCCTCGACGGGGTGTTGATGCTGGAGGTGTAGCCAATGACCTGCCTTAGCCCAAGCGTCGACCACGCGTGCTCCAGGCACGCGCTGGCCGCCTCGAATGCGTACCCCTGTCGCCAGTGGCTGCGCCCGAGGATCCAGCCGATTTCGACGTGCGGGCCGCCCGGTATCTCATCCCCGGTCAAGGACAGTCCAAGCCCGCCGACCAACACGCCATCGACCTTGCGCTCGACAGCGACGAAACCGAAACCATGGACCTGCAGATGTTGGTCGCAGTCCGCGAGCATCGACTGGGTTTCATCGGGCGACAGTATCGCGGGAAAGTAGTACCGCCTGACTTCGGGGTCGGCATTGATCAGGGCAAAGGTTTCGATGTCCCGCTCGGCCCAGGGACGCAGGACAAGACGCGGTGTTTCGATGAACATGGAGCGAGCCCTCACCGGCTTGATGTCTGCAAGACCTTGAAATCTAGCACAATTGCCACGCTGGTAAAGGCACCCAACGATGCGTCCAAATGCTGGGCGTTGCGAGGCGAGATCGCTAGAATGCGCGCTGCATTTTGAAAGGGATTTCACGCGATGATTTCGACAGGTACCGTGCCAGCCCGGCGCGTCGACCACTGGATTGCATTAGTCGCAGTGCTGTGGGCCATGACCAGCGCTACCCTCCTCACCCGGTTCGATGAATACTTCTGGGGCAATTTCGCACTCTTGCTGGCACCTCACGCCATCGTACTGGGCGTCTTGCTGATATTCAGAGGGCCATGGGCGGTATTCGCGGGCACGGAGATAGCGATGGCACTCTTCCTGAGCCTCTTCGGACTCTGGTTCTCCACGGGAGGGCGTGCCGAGGCAATGGCTTGGCTATGGTACTTCTTCAGTTTTCCCGGTGCCTTGGCTGGCGGTTTCCTGGCCATGCTTCGAACCAGGGATGCCACGCCACTGATCGCCGTGTCCCTGACTGCCAGTTGGGTCTTCGCAGGGATGCTGGTCGACCTGGCCAGCGTCTTCCTGTGGCTTTGGTAATGCCTGCCAGCCCGAGGACACACTTATGGACTCCGGCCGTGAACCGACCGGAATCCATGCAGGTCAATCAACCCTGATCAAGGTTTTCCGAACACGTAGAAACTCAGGTTGGCCGAACTCTTGCCGGCGGCGAACAAGCCACGCAGACTGCTCATCGAAACGCTGCGAATGTTGAAGGTCTCCTGGGCGGAGTAGTTCGCATCGATACTGACGTATTGCAGGTTCTTGTCGCTGCCGCCAGAGTAGTCCAGGCGCACCATGAACGTGCCCGCACCGGCGGTAGTCCTGAGGATGAAGGATTTGTACTGCTGGATCTGCGCTTCGACGAAGTTCGCGCCGGCCCGCTCTCCCTCCTTGCCCTTCACATCGCAACGACCGCTGCTCAGGTAGGTATAACCCGGAGGTACCTGGACATCGGCGGCCAGTTCTTCATCAAAAGCCTTTTGTTGCTGTGCCATGACTCATGCTCCTTATGAGTGGGACTTGCTTACCGCACGGGTGAGTGTACTAGCGTCCAGTGGGTCGGCTTGTCCAGCAGACAAGCGGAACACTCGCTTGAATATCAATTCGACCACACAAACACTCAAAAAGACTTGCCGGTGCAAGCCCCGGTTCAGGGGCCGTATCCCCAGGAATGGGGTCAGACACTGGCCTGCAGGAACACAAAGATCGCCACCACATCCACAGCCAGCACGGCAGCCACGACAAAGCTCATGAAATAGAAGTCATCCTGGAACATGTCTGCTCTCCCGCATGATCGGTTTCCTGGGTTCAAGCAACTCCCATTCCAGCCCGACAGCGCCAGGACAACGTCCATTGGTCAGGCGAGACGGGCGTGTCAGGCAAACAGGCGTTTACTGATGGTCATGCCCTCTGGCTCTCGCAAGGATGCCCATCAAGGTGTGCCCCCATGAGACGCATCCAGAAGATCATCCAGCAGCGCCGCCGGCAGCTGCATGTCCACATTCCGCCCAGCGAATTGAAGGGAATGCAGTGTGGCGATGGGCCCGGCACGGCGAAACCGCTGCCACCGCGAGAGGTTCGCCAGGCGGGAATGAGAAGAGCCGCGCTTGAGGGATCGACCACTGACTGAACAGGCCCTGCCCAAGCTGTTAGAGTGAGCCGGGAGCCAGATCCAGTGAGGCCTGTTTACCAGTTTGGCGATAGACTCCTGCCCGGCCCAGACAGGCGATGCCAGGAGGCAATCAATGCAGCCAATCACTTTGCGCAAAGCGCTCCCTCAGGATGCCCTGTGTCTTGCCGCACTGGGTATCCAGGTATTTCTCGACACCTATGCCACCGAAGGCATACGCGACGCCATCGCCCAGGAAGCCCTGGACTCATTCTTGCCAGACAGCCTGTCGAAGGTGATTGCCAGACCAGATACCTTCATCACGCTCGCAGAGATTGACGGGCATCTGGTCGGCTTTGCCCAGGTCGCGATGAACACCAGCCATGAACGGATCGCCAGCCCGCGGGCAGGCGAGCTTCAACGCCTTTACCTGCAAGAGCGATTTACCGGGCAAGGCATTGGCCGGCGCTTGCTGGAGGCCGCCGAGCAACAGGCCAGGCTCGGCGGCGCATCATTCCTTTGGGCCACTGTCTGGGCAAGGAACGTGCGAGCATTAGAATTCTATCCTCGACAAGGCTACGAGTACTTTGGCTCGCAACCGTATACATTGCAGAACGAGACGCACGAAAACCAGTTGTTCGGTAAGTGCTTGTGAGCGCCGACTGGGTTCTCAGGTGGACGGCTCAGCGATGCCTCTCATAAGATGCGCCTCAAAGGATCTGGCTGGGGAACTAAATGTCGGGTGGGAGCATCACGTGCGGAACGTTCACGGGGCGAGATAAATCGGGGTCTTCGTTCGAGGCAGTGATCTGTGCCTCTCTCGATGGTTCCAAGCTGATCGACGACATCACAACCCAGCTCGAAACTCAGGATTACGTCCTTGTAACGGCCGACCAAGCGGGCGAGCTACTACCGCTACTACAAGTCTACCGGGCAGGCCTGGTGGCAGAAATCGGTCACTCCGATTGGTGGAAAGCCGTACAGGATGAAGCCCCCGGCATGGATCCGGTTTCAGCCAAATGGGGAGCCAGTAACGGCTGGCGACTCTACTGTACCGAGGATCTGATAGAGGCATGCAACACAGCATTGTCGCAGGCAAAGCCTGTATGCATTGCCTTTGATTGATCCTCTGGACTCACATGGACGCAGTTCACTTCAAGGAAGAAGAACAATGAAAACAGTGCTTGGCCTGTTGCTCTGCATAGGCCTGCGACAAGCCGTTATGTCGAGATCGAGGATGCCAGCCACTTCAGCTTCCTGCCAATGTGCAAACCCGGCGCGATAGCATTGCTCGAAGAAGACACACCAGGCGATGGCATCATTTGCCGGGACGGCGACAATGCTCGACCACGGGCAATGATCCAGCAGCAGATCGCCTCGCTGATCAGTGGGTTCCTGGCGCAGTCATTCAACAACTGAGGATCGCGGACACCGCTCGACGACCTATCCTTCAAGTTCAAGCAGGAGGGATGGGAAATGTGCGGACGGCTGAGCCAGTACCGCGGGCTCCATGACTTCGTTGAAACCCTGAGCATGCCGCGGGCCTGGCGGAACAATGTCGGTGAGCAGCCGCTCGGTCATTACAACGTTGCGCCGACCACGCAGGTCGCGGTGCTTAGGGTAGACGACGCAGGTCCGCGCGCGGACCTGGTGAGATGGGGATGGCGTCCACATTGGGCGACCGACCGGGCCACACCGATCAATGCCCGCATTGAAAAGGTAGCGCACGGCGCCTTCTTCCGGGCGATATGGCCATACCGGGCCATCACCCCGGTGGACGGCTGGTATGAATGGGTGGATGAAGGTGGGCCGAAGAAGCAGCCCTACTACATCCGCCGACGCGACGGTCGCCCTGCCCTGTGCGCCGCCATCGGCCAGTTCGCCGGCAACGATCATGACGGGTTCGTGATCATCACCGCCGATGCCCAGGGCGGCTTGGTCGACGTGCACGACCGGCGACCGGTTGTGCTGCCATCTGGCCTGGCTATCGAATGGATGTCGGCCCCTATGCCCAGTGAACACGCCGAGCAGTTGCTGCTCAACCTGGGCGAGCCAGCCGAGACGTTTGAGTGGTACCGGGTGGGTACAGCAGTGGGTAACGTACGCAATCAGGGACAGGAACTGATCAAGCCGATTCAGTGAGGGATGAGCGGCTGGAGACCCAGGGCGCGGATCCAAAGACATTTTCCAAGTCAGACTTTGCTGTCACTTTTGCCTTTCCTGGAAACCACCCCTCATCAGGGGCATAGCCTCTATAGAGCTATTGCGCTATGGTGCGCGACGGAATATTTGGAGCGGGGATGAAGGCGGCGCAAAGTCGCTGTGGCTCAGAGGTCAGAGCCTACTTTTTCAAGTTCATACCCTGCCCTGGCGAAACCAGTTAACCATTGCGAAAATTCATACTATACGGATATAAGATGAAGAAAATAGCAGCAATCCTGGCATTTTCAGCCCTGTTCGGATGTGCACACTAAAAGTCGCAATACGTTCTTGATGTGGAGAATGCTCCTGATCCGACCTCGCCCGAAGCGAAAGCTTCCGAGTGCTCCCGCCTTTTCAGTGAGATTGATCGCAACAACACGCCCATGGCCAAAAGCTATCAGGATGGCAGCTACTCGATGAGCAAACAGAATAAAAAGGATGCTCGCAACGAGCCCCATGGCACTGTTACTACTCGATACGGGTCAGTCGAAGACTTCCATCGGAAGGAAGCAGTATCCGGTAGGCCTCATGTGCGCCTGGCTTGAGTTCGGAGTTTTGCGAAGTCGCAATGTTCGGACACATGCCGGCACCGGTCTCCAGGCGGAAGAAATAGGAGCCTGGTGCGAGGTGGATGCGAATACCCTCGCCGGACCTGATGGCGAAGGCCTTGCGATTGTTCACATAGACGACATGGCTGCAGCCTGAGCCGTAGAATCCCTCGTCGCGCAGGAAGGTCACCGTCGACTCATCCGCCGACACCTTGCGGATGACAGACTGGTCGTAGATCCGCTCTGCCGGAATCTGCCTGGCGCTTCCTTCGGAAACCGGCGTCGTGGAACACCCTGCCAGCAGGACCAACGACGCCAGGCCAATCAATATGCGCATACCACTCTCCTTGTTCGGGCCCGAAATCTAACACAACAGGGTCCGGGTCGGTGCCCCTGGTAGAACAACTAAAAAGCCCGACACGATGGTCGGGCTCCATGTTGGGGAGTTACAGCCTTCCAGGCTCCGCCGATGCATTCACGGCAAGTTTGCTGGCCGGGTCAAAAGTGCAGGCGTATTTGTGTCTCAGGAAGTTTCCGAAACCGTTCTGGAACTTGACCTCATCACCCAGGTAGATGATCTCTCCACGCTTCTGATCACCCCAGGCAAGCTTCGAGAAAATGGGCGTAGTCATGCCGTCGGTCCATTCATAATCGAATTTTGCGAGCTGTTGGATGGCCGGTTGGCAGGCCATTATCGCATCGAACTGATTTTTCTCAGCCCAACACTGAAGATCGTGCCTGCACGCGCTGGCTACTTTCGCCTTGGTAGCCTCGGCCTGCTCGACCTTCTGCTTCTCGGCAGCGGCGATTTCGTCCTTGTGTCTGGTATAGCCCGCCGCATCGAGGCCCAGTGCGCTGGCCGCCTGATGTTCCTCGACGCTGACGAAACCCTGCTGGGTCGCTTGCCTGATGTCGCCACCCTTGACCACCGCCACCCCTGTGCCGACAAAAAAAGCTACGAAAGCGATGAGAAGACATGCGCCTACGTGCACTCTCGGCTCTGAGGTCCTGGGGATCACCTTCCATATGAGCGGACAGAAGAATGCTGTCGCGACTATGCCCAGCAAGCCTGCGATGACACTGGTAGAGAACCATGCAATGCTCAAGAAGCCTGCAATGATGACCAGGAACCAGCAAACGACCTTTCCTATTACTTTCCCCATGGGGCACTCCTTTGTTGAGGCGCCATGGTAGATCAAAGTGCCAGCACCGGGAACCTGCAAAACCGATGAAAGCCGCATAGTCAAGGGCTCGGGAACGTAACGGCGCGTCAGGCAGCCCTGCACATCCTTGTCCAGTGGCCCCCATACAACTGTCGTCGCACCTATGCGACAATAGGCCCAATGTCTGGCCTCAACTCCCGCATTTTTCACCCAACAGCTGGGTCACAGCGTGCACATGCTGCTGTCGACGTATGCCCGTTGGCTCAACTCAAGCTCCGACTGGAGCGAGCTGGACAAGCTCAGGATTGGTATCAGATCCATATCAGCTGAAAATCCAGCCGCGTAAGTTACTGATAGGTAAGCGCTTTGATCTCCACCGCTAATATCACCATGCAGTTCGGCTCCAAGCCCCTGTTCGAAAACGTCTCGGTCAAATTCAACAACGGCAACCGCTACGGCCTGATCGGCGCCAACGGTTGCGGCAAGTCGACCTTCATGAAGATCCTCGGTGGCGACCTTGAGCCGTCCGGCGGCCAGGTGATGCTCGAGCCCAACACCCGCCTGGGCAAGCTGCGCCAGGATCAGTTCGCCTATGAAGAATTCACCGTGATCGACACGGTGATCATGGGCCACGAGCAGCTGTGGAAGGTCAAGGCCGAACGCGACCGCATCTACTCGCTGCCGGAGATGACCGAGGAAGACGGCATGGCCGTCGCCGAGCTGGAAACCGAGTTCGCCGAGATGGACGGCTACACCGCCGAGTCCCGCGCCGGCGAGCTGCTGCTGGGCCTGGGCATTCCCCTGGAACAGCACTTCGGCCCGATGAGCGAAGTCGCTCCGGGCTGGAAGCTGCGCGTGCTGCTGGCCCAGGCGCTGTTCTCCGACCCGGACGTGCTGCTGCTCGACGAGCCGACCAACCACCTGGACATCAACACCATCCGCTGGCTGGAAACCATCCTCACCGCGCGCAACAGCACCATGGTGATCATTTCCCACGACCGTCACTTCCTCAACAGCGTCTGCACCCACATGGCCGACCTGGACTACGGTGAGCTGCGCCTGTTCCCGGGCAACTACGACGAGTACATGACCGCGGCCACCCAGGCCCGCGAGCAACTGCTGTCGGACAACGCCAAGAAGAAAGCGCAGATCGCCGAGCTGCAGACCTTCGTCAGCCGCTTCTCGGCCAACGCCTCGAAAGCCAAGCAGGCCACCTCGCGCGCCAAGCAGATCGACAAGATCCAGCTGGCCGAGGTCAAGCCGTCGAGCCGGGTGAGCCCGTTCATCCGCTTCGAGCAGACCAAGAAGCTGCACCGCCAGGCGGTCACCGTCGAGAAGATGGCCAAGGCATTCGATGACAAGGTGCTGTTCAAGGACTTCAGCTTCACCATCGAAGCAGGCGAGCGCGTGGCCATCATCGGCCCCAACGGCATCGGCAAGACCACTCTGCTACGCACCCTGGTCGGTGAAATGACCCCGGACAAGGGCGAAGTGAAGTGGACCGACAGCGCCGAGGTGGGCTACTACGCCCAGGACCACGCCCACGATTTCGAAGACGATGTCACCCTGTTCGACTGGATGGGCCAGTGGACCAGCGGCGAGCAGGTGATCCGCGGCACCCTGGGGCGCATGCTGTTCTCCAACGACGAGATCCTCAAGTCGGTGAAGGTGATTTCCGGTGGTGAACAGGGCCGCATGCTGTTCGGCAAGCTGATCCTGCAGAAACCCAACGTGCTGGTGATGGACGAACCGACCAACCACCTGGACATGGAGTCGATCGAGGCGCTGAACCTGGCGCTGGAGAACTACCCGGGCACCCTGCTGTTCGTCAGCCATGACCGTGAGTTCGTGTCGTCGCTGGCCACCCGCATCATCGAGCTGACGGCCGATGGCGTGGTGGACTTCAGCGGGACCTACGACGACTACCTGCGCAGCCAGGGCGTGGTGGTCTGAGCCAACGCTGAGTAACCTTCATCGCGGGGCAAGCCCGCTCCCACAAGTGTCTCAAATACCCTTGTGGGAGCGGGCTTGCCCCGCGATGCGTTTAATTAGTTAGCCTGCTTTCTTTTCCGTTGCGCAACGGCCATGATGGGCACAGCCCACCGCCCGCCCGCGAACGAGCCCATGACCGCGCCACACGCCTCCAGCGTCACCCTGCAGATTCTCTCGATCGTCTTCTACACCTTCATCGCCTTCCTCTGCATCGGCCTGCCGATCGCGGTGCTGCCTGGGCATGTGCACGACCAGCTGGGCTTCGGCGCGGTGATCGCCGGCCTGACCATCGGCCTGCAGTACCTGGCCACCCTGCTCAGTCGGCCCTTCGCAGGACGGGTGGCGGACACCCTCGGCGGCAAGCGCGCGATCCGCTACGGCCTGTACGGCATCGCCGGCTGCGGCGTGCTGACCCTGCTGTCGGCCTGGGCCCTCGCCCTGCCCTGGCTGAGCCTGGCGCTGCTGCTGGGCGGCCGGTTGTTGCTGGGCGTCGCCCAGGGGCTGATCGGCGTCGCGACGCTGAGCTGGGGCATCGGCCAGGTGGGGCCGGAGCATACCGCGCGGGTCATTTCCTGGAACGGCATCGCCTCCTATGGCGCCATCGCCATCGGCGCGCCCGCTGGCGTGCTGCTGGTGGATGGATTGAGCTTCGCCGTGCTCGGTCCGGCACTGCTGGGCCTGGCGCTGCTGGCCCTGCTGGTGCTGCGCACGCGACCGGACGTGGTGGTGGTGCGCGGCGAACGGTTGCCGTTCTGGTCGGCGTTCGGCCGCGTGGCGCCCTGTGGCGTGGGGCTGACCCTGGCGTCGATCGGCTACGGCACCCTGACCACCTTCGTCACCCTCTACTATCTCGAGCGGGGCTGGATCGGCGCCGCCTGGTGCCTGAGCGCCTTCGGCCTGTGCTTCATCCTGTCGAGGCTGCTGTTCGTCAACGCGGTCAACCGCTTCGGCGGCTATAACGTGGCCATCGCCTGCATGGCCACCGAGGTGCTCGGGCTGACCCTGCTGTGGCTGGCACCCTCGCCGCTGTGGGCGATGGTCGGTGCCGGGCTGACCGGCTTCGGCCTGTCGCTGGTGTACCCGGCCCTGGGCGTCGAGGCAATCCGCCAGGTGCCCAGCAGCAGCCGTGGCGCCGGGCTGGGCGCCTACGCGGTGTTCTTCGACCTGGCACTGGCCATCGCCGGCCCGGTGATGGGCGCGGTGGCGGTGCACCTGGGGTATGCCTCGATCTTCTGCGTCGCCGCCCTGCTCGCCCTGTCAGGGGTGGGCCTGACCCTGCTGCTGGCCCGCCGCGGCTGAACGCTCGGCGGGCTCCGGCGCGCCCAGTGCCTGGCTGAAGAAGGCGGTGGTCTCGCTGCGCAGCGAACGATGGATATGCCGACGGTCGACGCCCTCGGCGTCCTTGCACAGTACCGGCATGCGCTGGTGCTGCTCATCATCGCACGGGGCCATGAACACGAAGTGCCCGGCGCCGGCCAGCAGGCGGTAGTCAGGCGTGACCGGCAGCTTGCGCGCCAGGGCATCGGCGTTATGCTCCAGGGCCAGGAGCTGGTCGTTGTCACCGCTGTAGATCAGCGCCGGCACCTGCACGCCGGCCAGGGCGTGGCGGCCGAACATCAGGCTCAACGGCGCCATCAGCATCACCGCGCCCACCCGGGGGTCGGCGCGGGGCGCCAGCTCGCTGTGGTCGGCGATCAGCACGCCATGGGTCTTGCAGGCGTCAGCGTCAGTGGGGCGTTGCTCGCAATAGCGGCGCAAGCGTTCGAGGTCGGGACGTGCGCCGGACAGGATCAGCGCGGTCTCGCCGCCGGCGGAATAGCCGATCACCCCGACCTTGCCATCGTTCAGGTACGGCGCGAGCAGCCTGTCATTTCGCGCCGCGGTGATCGCGGCGCTGATTTGCAGCGGCCGGCCATAGAGATTGCTGAGGGTGCCCAGGCGGCTATGGTCGCGATTATTGTCACCGGGGTGGACCACCGCCACCACCACGAAACCCTGGCGGGCCAGGCCATTGGCCAGGTCATGCAAGGCCATCGGGCTGCCGGTGTTGCCGTGCGAGATCACCAGCAGCGGGAACTGACCCATGGCTACCGGCGCCTCTTCGGCGACACGGGTCTGGTAGCCCTCGATGCGCACCGGGCGCGCTTCGCCGCTGGAAGGGTAGAACACCAGCGCCTGCATGGGGCGGGCGTCCACCGGGTCGGTTAGCGCCAAGCGGTGCAACCCGGCCACCCACGGCGCCGCGTCGGCGCGGGCCACCAGGCCGCCGAGCAGCAACAGCGCCATCAGCATACGGGTTCGTTTCATCGCAGGGCACTCCTCGTGGCAAGGCACTGCGCGGCACTCGGGTATGGATGCCAGCATAGAACCCGGCTCGCCGGCGGCACATGAAAACTGGATGAAAAAAGCCGACTGGCGCGCAGGGCGGCAGTCGGCTTTGTTTACGCAGTGGCGATCAGGCGGCGGCGAACAGCTCACCGGCGATCTGCGCCTGGGCGGCGTCGATGGCCTTGGCGCGGTGTTCCGGGCCATAAGCCAGGCCATGGGCGCGGACGATTTCCAGGTCGGTGATGCCGATGAAGCCGAGGAACACCTTGAGGAAGTCCTCATGGCCGACACCGGTCGGCTGGCCCTGGTGCAGGCCCCCGGCGGTGGACACCAGGATCACCTTCTTGTCGCCACACAGGCCTTCAGGGCCGGCCTCGGTGTAGCGGAAGGTCTTGCCGGCCACCGCTACGCGGTCGATCCAGGCCTTGAGCTGGGTCGGCACGGTGAAGTTGTACATCGGCGCGCCGATCACCACGGCGTCGGCGGCGAGGAATTCTTCCAGGGTCTCGGCGCTCAGCTTGGCCTCGTGGGCCTGGGCGGCGTCGCGCATCTCTTCCGGGGTACCGGCGGCGACCAGGGTGGCGGCGGAGAAGTGGCTGATGGCGTCGGCAGCCAGGTCACGGTAGACCACTTCGAGGCTCGGGTCGGCAGCTTTCCAGGCCTCGACCACTTCGCGGCTGAGCTGGCGGGAGGCGGAATTGTCGCCCAGGATGCTCGAATCGATATGCAACAGTTTCATGGGACTCTCCTGTGAATGAAGACCGCGGCGGTGGGCGATCACGATGGGAGCAATCCTATCGGCACATCGAATAGCTGATAAGTCGGTAAAAACGCGTTAGTTTGTTCCACTGATGGAACAATGAGACTGTCAAATGCAAGACCTCAACGATCTCTTCTACTTCGCCCGGGTGGTCGAAGCCGGTGGCTTCGCCGCCGCCGGGCGCCAGCTGGGCATCCCCAAGTCGCGCCTGTCGCGGCGCATCGCCGAGCTGGAGGAGCGTCTGGGCACCCGCCTGCTCCAGCGCACCACCCGCCAGCTCAAGCTCACCGCCGTGGGCGAGCGCTACCTGAACCATTGTCAGGCCATGCTGCTGGAGGCGGAGATGGCCGACGAGGTGGTGGCCAGCATGTCCAGCGAGCCCCGTGGCCGCTTGCGAGTGTCTTGCCCGGTGGCCCTGGCCCACGCGTTTCTACCGGATGTGATCAGCCGCTTTCTGGCCCAGTATCCCCTGGTGCAGCTGGACATGGTGCTGCTCAACCGCCGGGTCGACCTGATCTCCGAGGGCATCGACGTGGCCCTGCGGGTGCGTGACCTGGGTGACGAGGACCCAGCCCTGGTCACCCGCCGCCTGCGCCAGGCACAGATGCAACTGGTGGCCGCGCCGGGCTTCGCCGACCATATTCGCGAACCCGCCGAGTTGGCCAGCCTGCCGGTGCTCGGCGCGGCCGAGGCCGACCGCCTGGTGCACTTCCGTCTGCACGGGCCCCACGGTCGCCAGGAGGACGTCGCCCTGGAGCCGCGGCTGGCCATCGACGACTTCGTCGTGCGCAACGCTGCGGTGCGCGCCGGGCTGGGCTTCACCGCCCTGCCGTCGATGTTCTGCGAGGAGGAACTGGCCCGTGGCGAACTGGTGCGCCTGCTGCCAGACTGGTCGCTGCCCGGCGGCTACCTGCAGGCGGTCTACCCGCACCGTCGCGGCCTGCTGCCGGCGGTACGCGCGTGGATCGATCATCTGGCGGTCTCGTTCGAGGCCTGTGGAGAGCGTTATGTCTGAGAAAAGGATGTCCGAGGAGCAGGTGGCGGCGCTGTGCCTGGCCCTGCCCGGGGCACAGGAAGACTACAAATGGGGCGGCATCCGGGTGTTCTCGGTGGCCGGCAACAAGATGTTCGCCGTGCAGGACCTGGGCGGCGCCGGCTTGTCGTTCAAGGTGGCCGACGAGCTGTTCCTCGGCTACTGCGACCGCCCCGGCATTCGCCCCGCGCCCTACCTGGCGCGGGCGAAGTGGATCAGCATGCTGCCGCCCTACCCCATGGACCGCGACGAGCTGAGCGACCTGCTGCGGCGGTCGCACCAGTTGGTGGTGCAGCGCTTGCCCAAACGTCAGCAGGCGGGGTTGCTGCTTGGGCCGACAAGCTGAGTGCGCATCGCAGCACCTTTATGCCTGAATGGGCGGCCCTTTGAGTTCGACGCGGTTGCCATCGGGGTCGTAACAGTACAGCGAGACACCCTCGCCTTCAGCCCCATAGCGTTTCTCCCCGGCCTCGACCCGCACCCCGGCTTCACGCAGCAGTGTACTCAGCGCCGATTCATCAAACGGCTCGATGCGCAGGCAGAAATGATCGACATTGTGCCCGCTCGGGCCGGGCTGCGCGCCGCCCTGGCGTCCCAACGGACCATCGACAGCCACCAGGTCGATCAGGCCGTCGCCGGCCCCCAGGTGGATCATGCCCAGCGAATCCCGGCGTTTGCGCACCGGACAGCCAAGCAGTTCATGGTAGAAGGCCAGGCTGCGCTGCAGATCGCCGACGCGCAGGACCAGGTGGTCGATATGCAGGATGGTGAAAGCTGGCATGGCAATGCTCCACGTTCAGGCTTTGTCTAGACCATAGCAGCGTCGTCGCCGGCTGACCTTAGGCCGTCGCCGTCAATGGCCGACGGTGGGTCCGCCGCAGGTGCTGTGGGCCAAACGGCTCCGAGCATGTCAGCCATCGCCCTGGAGACAGCTCAACTATGTACCGCCACAGGCCCTTCCTACTGTCCTTGAATGGTCGCCCCCCCTCATTGGAGTGCGACCATGCACAGCATCGATCCTCCCTACCACCAGCAACAGATCCTGCGCAGCCTGCCGGGCTGGACCAGGCACCTGCATCCAACCCATGCGCAAAGGCTGTTGCGCCGGGCACACCGGGAGCATGTCAAGCCGGATGGACAGTTCGCGGACTGGTTCGTCCAGGCATCCCCTGTCCGCCAGGCTGAACTGCGCGAGGCCATCAAACAGAGAACGACCAGTAGCAAGGCACTGGCCAAGGCCTTACAGGATCTGCGGGGCATTACCGAGTTCTGCGAACCTTTGCTGAAGGAGCGACTGGGTGTGCAGGTGACCCTGACTGAAGCTCTGTTCAAGCAGCAACCCTTCACACAGGTACGGGAGGGCGGCGTCCCGGATCCAGGTGCCTCCCATGACATCCCCAACCCTCCGATCTTCATCGAACGGCCGTCCGGCCCTCCTACCCTCACCAGCCTGCTCGAAGCTGCCCTGCACAATTTCGAAGGCATGGCCGAAGTCGGCCCCTTCAGCACCCTGCAGGTCAGCGTCAACGACAGCGCCTCGATACCCGGGCTCAGCACCAGCGCATTCGTCAGCCACTGCCGTGCGCTCGACCTGGGCAAACGCTATCAGCAGCACCTGCGAAGCATCTACGGCGGTACGCGAAAAGCCGTGCTGCAATCACTGTGGAGCCGGGCGCGGTGCGATGAACTTGCCGTGCAGGCCCTGATTGCCCGTATGCGGGGACACATGACGGATGCTGGACTCCAGGCGTTGCTCCAGCTCAGCGCGATCGATGCAGCGCCGCGTTATGGAGGGGCAAAAGCCTCGATACGGACGTTGACCATGCTGGGTATCCAACTACATGACCTGTGGCTGTTGGCTGCCAACGACCAGTCCAATCCGCCCTATATCGTCTACCTGCCCTTCGACGATGATCGGCCGGTACAGGAGTTCATCGACCTGCTGGCCCTAGGTCGGTACCTGCGCCGCCGGCTGCTTGAGCCCGACTATCGAGAACGCTTTCTGGAGCATGTCGCCCTCAAGGATCGCCCCGAGATGGCGAGAAAACTCAAGGCCAGGCTGTTCGAAGGCCCCCAGGCCGAGGTCATCCCCCTCGAGACGCCTTCCCCCGCCTTTGCCGAGACCGAGCCCGGCACGCATCCCTGGCATGGACAAGAGATCGCCAGCGAAACAGGTGACCCGTCGGCTCCGCGCCCCGTCCGCTTCCCGGCGCTGGCGGTTCATGAAACCGCCATTGCCTTCCCGGTGTGGCCCAAGCTGTTCAACGACCACTTGCAACGCCTGCAGGACGACGCTCGCGGCGTGGCGGTACCAACGGCGGACATCGACGCCAAGGCCCGGCGCGAACGCCTGATGTTGTGGGGCGAGCGCGGCCTGACCCTGCTGGGCGTGGCGGCCATGTTCGTCCCCGGCCTGGACGTCGCCATGCTGGCCGTGGGCGCCGGCCAGGTCATGAGCAGCATCTTCCACGGCTTCGAGGCCTGGTCCGAAGGTGAAAACGCCGAGGCCGTGAGCCAGGTCGAATCGTTGCTCATCAACCTCGGCAGCGTGGTCGCCATCGCTGGCGTCGCCAAGCTGGCGAGAGCCTCCGGATTCGTCGACTGGATGGAAAGTCTCTGGCTTGATGGCGAGGAGCGGTTATGGCACCCGCAGCTAGCGTCGTACCGCAGCCCGGTTGAGCTGCCGATGGACCTGCAACCGGATGACGAAGGCATCCTGCAGTATGACGACCGGCATTTCGTGGAGCTGGACGACACCCTCCACGAGATCCGAAAAGACGCCGTGGGGGACTGGCGAATCCTCCATCCGGAAGATTCGCAGGCTTATCAGCCACGTTTGCATGGCAATGGCAAAGGGGCTTGGCGCATGGCGCACGAGCGGCCACAGGAATGGCTCCGGCTCAAGTTGATGCGCCGTCTCGGCCCACTTTGCCAGGGCCTGACCGATGACGACCTGCTGGCCGCACTCGACAGCAGCGGACTGGAACGAGGCGTGCTGGAACAGATCCACACCGATGGCAAGCGCCCTCCGCCACTGTTGGAGGACGCCCTGCGACGACTCAAAGCCGACAGCACCGCCGCCGACATCATCGCCCGCACCCGCCAGGGTCGTCCGCTGGCCGCCTGCAAACAGTTCGCCATCAGCGTGCTCGGCGAACTGCCCGGCTGGCCCGAGGATGTGGTGCTGGAGGTGTTCGAGGGTGCCGAACCGATGGGCAGCGCCACCCGCTATGGGCGCAACCGGCTCGGTGACACGGTCATCCAGCTGACCCGAAGCGACCTGGAGAACGGCGACCTGGCCCGGATCATCCTGGAAAACCTGGAGGAAGAAACGGTGGTGGCGCTGTTGCCTGAGGGTACAGCGGACGAGTACCGCCAACAGGCCTTGCAGACGCTGATGGCCGACCGCTTGAGCGCAAAGAGGGTGTCGCTTTTCGATAGTCTCTACAACGCCCAGCCCATGACAGTCCTCCCTGTGAGTTCGGCCATCGGCCGGCAGTTTCCCAGCCTGCCCCGGCAGGCACTCGACGAACTGGCCGGCCAAGCCAGCAGTGCCGAGCGGGACAGCCTGCTTGCAGGCAGGGTCCCCCTGCGTATCGCCGAGGAAGCTCGGCTACTGCAAGCCCGCGTGCGACTGGACCGGGCCATCCTCGGTCTGTACCGCGACAGCCTGGCCAACACCGATAGCCAGCTCATCAGCGACAACCTGCTGGCACGCCATCCGCAATGGTCCGTGCAACAGCGCTATCACGCGGCACTCGCCGACCGCTCCGCCGCCGCCCGGATGATTGGCCAGCAACCCGTGCCCTCCGGCTTTCGCTCGCCACTGCGGCTGAGTGATGGTAGGTATGGCTACCCTCTGAGTCCCGGAATATTCGCCTCTCGCGTCGAGCGCGAGCTGCATGCCTTGTACCCCGGGCTCACGGGGCGCGAGATCCGACAATTGCTCGGCACTCTGCGTGCCAGAGGTAGCGCGACCGAGCAGATTCAGGTGTTGCGCGCTCAACTGGCGGTGCTGCGCGAACAACTCGGCACCTGGGCCAGCGCGGGCGCCAACGACTGGGGCGAGGAAGTCGGCGCGTACTACAGCACGACCGCCGACCGGCTGGTCCGGGCCTGGCAGCGTCTGGACGGCGAGACACTCTACCTGTCCAACGTTGCCCTCGATGCGCTGCCGCCGCTTTCGACACGTTTCGACCATATCACCACGCTGGAGCTGGAGAACCTGAACGTGATCGAGATACCTGCCGATTTCCTGCAGGCTTTCCCGTCATTGCGGCGCTTCGATGTACGCAGCAGCCCGCAACTAAGCGGCACATCGGTCCTGCGAGCGCTGCGCAATGCCCCGCAACTGCGGGAACTGCGCTTGAGCAGTGCACGCCTGGGTGAGCTGCCGGCCACTGCCCACGAGGTATTGCCGACCCTGAACAATCTGCGCAGCCTGGAACTGCCCCGTAACCGTCTGACCCTCACCCTGCCCGACCTGCAGATGATCGCAGGCCTGCGCCTGGAGAACCTGGACTTGCGGGCCAACCGCATTGCGCTGGATGCGGACATGGCGGGCGCGTTCCGCTCAATGCGCGAACTGCGGCACTTGCACCTGACCTCGAATCCGCTGGGCCTCAGCCCAGACCTGAGCGGCCTGGAAAATCTGGCCACCCTGCGCCTGGACAGCGGCCAGCTTCAGCAGTGGCCCACCGGACTCAGCACCTTGATGCAACGCGTCCCCTGCATGCTGCGCGAAGTGGACCTGAGCATGAATCGCATCGGTCAGGTCCCCGATTTCGACACCCTCTTGAACTCAGCCTATTTCGACCATCTGCTGGCAAGACGTCCCAACTATCGCTGGCGCTTCAATTACAACTCTCTAGATGAAAACACCCGTGAAAGCCTGAGAGTCATTGGCGCCTCCGTCGAAGAGGAAGCGATCGCGGCCCCCCAGCCCGCTCCATCGCCGCGCTTCAACTGGCTGAGCAGCGCCAGCGAGAGGCAGCAAGCCACCTGGAACGCACTATTTGAAAGAGACCGCAATGCCTGCCTGCGTGATGTGGTCGAACAGGTCGGCATGTCGGCCAGTGCGCTGCGTCAGCCCAGGGCGTTTGCCCGCCAGGTCTGGACGCTGCTTGACCGGGCAGCTGCCAGCAGCCGTCTGCGCAAGCGATTGAACGAGGTGGCCGCCGCATTCCCGGTCAGCTGCGGCGATGCCGGTGCCGATGGGTTCGGTACGCTACAGATCGAGGTCATGGTCTACGATGAAGCCGAAGGCAGGGAGACTGCCACGCCACCGCTGTTCCAATTCTTCCGGCGGCTGTTCCGGCGTGATCAGGTGAACGCCCTGGCACAGGACCTGTACAACGCGCGGCTGGCGCGGCGCGATGCACTGCGGGTCTTGGACGCCTGGCAAGCCCGGCCGCTGGGCGAACGTGGCGCCAGGCCTGAGCTGCCGGACCTGCATCGCTTCGATACGCTGTCGGACGACGTGTTGCACAACGGCCTGGGCGAGGGTCTGGATCTGATCGAGATCCGCCTGGCCCTGCGCACCCGCTTGTCGAGGCGTCTCGATTTCCCCGAACCCCAGCAAGAGATGCTTTACCGACAAACCGCCGAAGTCTCTGGGTGGACCGAGAACGCGGTACATGACGACGTCGAGATACGAGACGCCAGCGCAGACTCGCGTCGCCAATGGATCTCCCGTCACCCGACCTGGCGCCGTCTGCTGCGCCGGGAGTTCAGTACCCGCTTCGATTCACTCAGGCATCGCTGGGACGTCGGAATCGATTACCTGGAAGGCAATGAACTGGACAGCACGTTGGACCCCACGGTAGTCGAGGCCCTGACCCAGGCGCTGGACCGTAGCCCCCTGGGCGAAGATGGCCAGCCCCTGCGCCAGGCCATCACCAGCGAGCATTATATTGCGGGCATGAACCGCATGGCCCTGGGCCTGGAAGAGGACGAAGACGCCCTTTACCTGCGCCTGACCACGCGCCGCGACCCCAACAACTGAATCTACTGGCCGCGCAGGTCTTCGAAGAAGGCCTGCCGGCCCTGCACCTGACTCGACGCGCGCGGCTGACCGGCAGTCTCGCCGCTGGCCTTTTCCACATGCCAATAGCAATGCCGGACTGCTCGCGTCACCGCCACATACGCAAGTCGCTGCACTTCTTCCTTCTGCGCCGTGTCGAACGCCTGGGCGTCACCGGGCTTGCCCAGGCCGGCCAGGCGGTAGACCTGGTTCTTGTACGGCGAACTGGTCAGGTACTGGCAATCACCCAGCATGAACACCGCGTCGGCCTGCAGGCCCTTGGCACTGTGATAGGTCAGCTGACGCAGACGGCGCTGGCCGGGCGGCAAGCTAGAATCGACTTTAATAACAGATGATAAATACTTTTCTATCAATAACTTATCGCTTGTTTTTCGAAACAGCATCATGACCGTTTCGCCTCGCTCATAGTGTTCGATCACGGTCTCGGCCAGTGCCGCCTCGTCCCGATCGAAGACCCTTACCGGCGCCAGCGGCAACTCGGCCGCCAGCCCGGCGGCCCTGGCCTTCTTGCCCGTGATGGCCGGCGCGCCTTTGACCAGGTGCTCGGCGGCATCAATGATGTGCTGCTGGCTGCGGTAGTTCTCCACCAGCATCACCCGCGTGTTGGCGGGTGACGGGAAAGCCTTGGTGAACTCCATGAAGTACTTCGGCGAACTGCCGCGCCAGCCGTAGATCGACTGCCAGTCATCGCCCACACACATCAGCGAAGAATGCTGCGCCACCCGCCCGACATGCAGGGCCGGGCCACGGCGGCGGATCTCGGCCAGGCTTGCACGCAGCCAGCTGACGATCTGCGGGGAGACGTCCTGGAATTCGTCGATCATCAGGTGCGCCAGGGGGCGCAGCAACGGGTCGGGCAACAACCCGAGGTTCTCCGGGTTGTTCTCGCCGAACAGGGCGAACATGCGATTGTAGGTCATTACCGGCGGCGACTGGGCCAGCAGGTGCGCCTCCAGCGCCTTCCAGTAAAGGGCCAGGGCTTCGAAGAAGACCGCATCGGTGTCGCCGGACGGAAAGCTCATGGCCGCCACCGCGGCATTGACGTCCAGGCCCAGGTTTTCGATGAAGCTTGCCGCGGTGACGAACGCGTCGAGCAACGGTGCCGGGGCCAGCTCACCCTTGACCTTGTACTCGAAGCCCGGGCCCGCCACGGCATCACCCACCAAGGATGCCGCCAGGCGCTTGGCCGACGAGTAGTTATCAAGCCATATCAATGGCTTATCGCAAAAAGCTTGAAATAAGGTGCGCTTCACCGCCCATTCCGCACGCACCGCCAGCTTGGCGCCAGGGCGCTGGTACTGGCCGCTCTCGGCCGGATCGAAGCCCAGCACCACCCAGGCATCCAGCCCTTCCAGACGACCGTGCACATGGAAGCGGCTGCCACGGATCTGCACCGTGTCCCGGCACGGCTCGATGCCCTTGATCGGCCAGGCGCCAGCGGCGAACCACAGGTCCTCGATCACATCGCACAGCTCCTCGTCGCGCTGGGCCGCCAACTGGGTCACCTGGGCGCGCTTCTGCACGTCCGGGTGATCCGGATCCAGCGGCTTGAGCAGCAGGGCTTCCTGGCGCAGCGCACCGATCAACTGGGCGAAACGCGGGCTCTGGCCCATCAGGTCGCGGTAGCACAGGTTGAGCTGCTGGCGCTGGGCGTCGTTCAGGCGCAGGTCGAACGGGTTGCTGTCGGCACTGGCCTCGCTTCCAACAGGCATCTCGGTGCCCAGGGTCTCGAACGCCCGCACCTGGGCGAAGCCCGGCAGGCTACGCACCAGCGGCAGGATACGCGAGTGGAAGGTGCGCACCAGCTCGCGGCCCTGGGCTGGCGTCAGCTCGACCTGCCACAGGGCGAACACCTGCAGCAGGCGCTGGATGAAGTCCTTGCGCGACTCGCGGGTGAAGGTCACCACGGTCAGGGCATCGAGTTCGAAGCCCAGGTAGTGGCGCAGCAACAGGATGCGCAGCACCAGCGAGGTCGACTTGCCCGCCCCGGCACCGGCCACCACGCAAGTGGACGGTGTGTCGCTGAAGATCAGCTTCCATTGCGCCGCACTCGGTTGTGCCTCGGCAGGCAAGCGCTGGGCGACATCGGCCTTGAAGCGCTTCTTCAGCTCGGTGGTCAACGGCAGGCGCCAGTCGTCAAACAGGTTGTCGTCCTGGCCCGGCACGGCAACGTGCTCGGGGCGGGTATCGCGAATCACCAGAACCTGGCGCCCGGCCTCATAACCATCCACCCGGCCTCGCTCATAGCCTTCGCGCAAACCGTCGGCATGGCCGTTGCGTTGCCCCGTGGCGTGACCCAGGAACCAGGAGTCGCGGTGTTGCGCCTGCAGGTGCGACAGGCCACGCCCTAGCAGGCGGGCCGCCAGGCGGCGCAGCCAGGGCAACTGGGCGGGCGGGGTCAGGTCGGCCGGGGCCTGGGGATGCTCGTGAGACACGGTCACTCCATTGAAAATCGAAACAGCGGGCATGTTCGCCTCATCCGCGCAAAAGTGCCAGCGAATGCTTATGGATCAGGTAATTAGGCGATGAAACGCATGCTGATTCACACAAATCAACATCGAATTATCAGATCATATAAAGCCGATATTTACGCTTTTTATCGATCTATCAAAGCCGCATCATGGCCCCATTCCACCGAATCAGAGGAGCATCACCATGCTGCAACTGCGACCCTTCGAAAGCCTTGGCCACGCCAACCACGGCTGGCTGGACGCCCACCATCACTTCTCGTTCGCCGAATACCATGACCCGGCGCGCATGCACTGGGGCAACCTGCGGGTCTGGAACGACGACCTGATCGCCGCCGGCGCAGGCTTCCCACCGCATCCGCACCGTGACATGGAGATCATCACCTACGTCCGCGAAGGTGCCATCACCCACCAGGACAGCCTGGGCAACAAGGGCCGTACCGAGGCCGGCGACGTGCAGGTGATGAGTGCCGGCAGCGGTATCGTCCACAGCGAATACAACCTGGAGAAGGTCGACACGCGGATCTTCCAGATCTGGATCATTCCCGAGAAGGTCGGCGACGCGCCGTCCTGGGGTACCCGACCGTTCCCCAAAGGCGAGCGCGGCGAGGGCTTCGTGACCCTGGCCAGCGGCCGCGAGGGCGATGAGGACAGCCTGCGCATCCGCACCGACGCCCGCCTGGTGGCCGCCACCCTGCGCGCCGGGGAAAGCGCCGAGTATCGCCTCGATGAAGGTCGCCGTGGCTACCTGGTGCCGGCCAAGGGGCTGGTCGAAGTGAACGGGCTGCAGGCCAAGGCACGCGACGGCGTGGCGATCGAGCAGGAGACGGTGCTGAAGGTGACCGCGCTGCAGGACAGCGAGATCGTGCTGGTAGATGTGGCCTGATCCACCTCGAACACGGGGCAAGCCCACTTGGGCTTGTCCCGCGTTAGCCTCGCCGCCTGAGCGTTTCCGACGGCAACTCACCGAAACGCTGGCGATAGCTCTCGGAAAACCGCCCCAAGTGCAGGAAGCCGTAGTCCAGCGCCAGTTCGGTCACGCTGCGCACCGCGCAGCTGGGATCGCTCAGGCAGGCCTGCACGCGCTCCAGCTTGCGTTGGCGGATGTACTGCCGAGGCGTGGTATTCAGATGGCGATCGAACAGCGCATACAACGAGCGCACACTCATGTTCGCCTGCTCGGCCAGCGCTTCGGCGCTCACTTCCAGCTTCAGGTTGCGCTCCACGTAATCCAGGATCCGCTCCAGGCCTGCGCCCGCCCCGCTCAGCGTCTCCATCCGCACGTTGGTGCTCATCAGCGTCAGCAGCTTGCTGGCGATGATCTGGCTGTAATGCCCCTGTACTCGCGGCAACGAGCCGCTCACTTCGGCTTCGTTGCAGATCATGCCCAAAAGATTGAGAAAGCCGCCCAGCTCTTCCAGCCGGTAGTGGTTGCGCAGGAAGCGCACGCCGCCGCTGGGCCGTTGCCAGCGCTGCTCGTCGCAAATGCTGTCGAGCAGGCGCACCGGCACCTTGAGGATGAACTTCTCGCAATCCTCGGAATAGGTCAGGTCCACCGGGTCATCCGGATTGATCAGCAACAGCTCGCCCGGCACCAGGTGGTGTTCGCGCTGATGCCCGCGCCACAGGCAGTTGCCGTTGAGCAACACCTGCAGGTGGTAGATGGTTTCCAGCGCTGGCGAGGTGACCCGCACGCTGCCGCCGTAGCTGATCCGGCACAGGTCCAGCTCGGCGAACTTGCGGTGGCTGAGGCTGGCCTGGGGGTGGGTGGTGCGGGACAGGCCGATATGGTGCTGGCCCACATGCCGGTTCACGTAGTCGGACACGGCATAAGGGTCGGCATGGTGGAACACGCAGCTTTGCTCGCTCAGCAGGCGGCTTTCCATGGGCAAGGCACTCGCCATCGTTATTGTTATGGGCGCCGCCCGCTGCTACCCGGGAGGGTGCGCAGGTGGTCGTTCACGGTCATTCTATCCAGCCGCCCGGGCTGTGTCGGGGCAGGTGACGGTCGGCTGGCAAGGCCCACACTAAGCAAAAACCCGGGGTCTGGGCAATGCGCAGGCGACAAACGCCGGGCGGACAGCGGACAGTGCGCGGATCAGCTTGTGCGATCAGCGAACACAGCTCATTGCACCGGCAGGAAATTCATCAGCAGCAGGCTCTGCGCGTAGTTCAGGCCGATCCTCCGGTAGCGCTCATCGAGCATTTGCGCCAGCAGGTCCAGGCGGGCGACGACCTTGCCGAACTCGACCGCAAAACTCAGGTTACTGCCCTGCTCGGAGATCTCGTTGGAGAACAGCAGCAGCACACCGTTGGCATCCTGGCGCTGGCTGAGCATCCAGGTGGCCTTCTCGATGTTGCGGGCGGCGTTGTTGATGAACAACGGGTCGAGGGTGTCGGTCATGTAGAACTCGGTGCGTCCGCCATGGGCGGTGACCAGCATGCTGCCGATGGCGTAGATGAACGCGCCTACCCGATCACCGCGAAACTCAGGGCTCAGGGCGTAGCTCAGGGCAGCCAGGTCACGGCGCTCGCCCAGTTGCGGCAAGGGTTGGCGTTGCTCGATGGCGATACGGATCTGCCGCGCCGCCGTGGTGGCGTCGAGGTAGCCGGACTGCTTCCACTGGCTGGGGTTGCGCAGGTACAGCTTGTTCATCAGCAGGTAGAGGCTTTGCAGGTTGTCGCGCATGGCCAGGGTCGCCATGCGGTCGACACTGGTCTGGAACAGCTCGTCCGGCTTGCCGTTGCCGAACTGGGTGAGCATGTCACGCCCCTGTTGCTGGGTACAGGCAGCCAGGCACGCCAGGCTGCCGGCCAGTAGTAGACAGCGGGGAAACTGGATGAGTCGTCGTACGGCCATCGGCACCGGTGGGAGTCGTCGGCCCTGCCGGGGATCGGCGGGGCCTGGCCATGCATAGAACGCACAAATGGGAAAAAGTGCGATGGTCAGGCCGATTGCCGGCGCGCAGCCTTACACGGCGTGACGCAACATCTCCACCGCCTGCGCATGCAGCGCCGGATCGCCACAGGCCACCACGCAGCCACCGTCCTGGGCTGAGCTGCCGTCCCAGGCGGTGATGACGCCGCCCGCCCCTTCGATGATCGGCATCAGCGCCTGCACGTCGTACGGCTGCAGGCTCGCCTCGACGATCACATCGACGAACCCCGATGCCAGCATGCAGTAGGCGTAGCAGTCACCGCCGTAGCGCATCAGCCGCGCCTTGCCGGCGACCGCCTCGAAGGCCGCCTTGCGTGCCGGGGTGTCAAACATATCGGGGGTGGTGCACATCAGCGTGGCCGAAGCCAGGTCGGCGCAGGCGCGGGTCTTCAGCGGCGTGTCGCCGCGCCATGCGCCTTGTGGGGTGCCGATGAAGCGCTCGCCGGTGAACGGCTGGTTCATCACACCGACCACCGGGCGCTCGCCATCGTTAAGGGCGATCAGCGTGCCCCACAACGGCAGGCCGGTGATGAAGGCACGGGTGCCGTCGATCGGGTCGAGCACCCAGGTCAGCGGGCTGCTGCCCTGTGCGGCGCCCTGCTCCTCGCCGAGGATGCCATGGGCCGGATAACGGGCCTGGATCAGCTGGCGCATGGCCTCTTCGGCGGCCTTGTCGGCGACGGTCACCGGGTCGTACAGGCGTCCGCCCTTGTCCTCGACATCCAGGCTGGCACGAAAATACGGCTGGATCGCGGTGGCGGCGGCATCGGCCAGCTGTTCGGCGAAATGGCGGAATTCGACGATCTGGTCAGCGCTCAGGGACATGGGGCGGGCCTCGTGATTGGAAAGGATCGGCATGATACCCGACTGCACGATGAAGCGGATTCCGGCGGCATCAATGATATTGTTATGCCATTATTCCTGCTTCATTTAACCGTCACTCAATCGTTGTACTAGGATAGCAAGCAGCTTCAACGGCCCCGCCGGCAGTCAAGGACGCTGGTCACTGGCGCGCGCAGGCCTTCGTTCCACCGCTTATCATGGATGACACGATGAATTCGCACTTGCTCTTTCCGCAGATCGGCAAAGTCATAGCCAGTACCGGCAGCCGCCATTTTCCGCGGCATCTGCACGACCTGATCCAGACCCACCTGACCATCGACGCCACGCATATTCGCCAATTGCGCGACCCGGTTTGCGCCACCCGCCCGGACGCGACGCTGATCAGCGAGACGGTGTTCAGTGCCGGCGATTCGGGCGAAGACTTCGACGACCCTGCCCGCCTGCACCTGGCGCGGCGCAAGGATGGTTACCGTTACGAGATCACGGTGTTGCGGGCTGACCCTAGGGTTGGCTTCTCGGCGACCGAGCGCAGCCGGCTCGAAGACATTTCACCGTTGCTGCTGCCGATGCTGGAGAAGCACATCAATGCCTTGCAGCCGGCCGCGCCTGGATCGGTGGACCTCGACAGTGTCGAGCAGCGGTTTTTGGAACGGCTGCGACAGACGGGGATCCGGCTGTCGCAGCGGGAGATGCAGGTGTGCGAGGGGTTGCTGGCCGGGCTTACGGCGCCGCAGCAGGCCGAGCACTTGCGGCTCAAGGTCAATACGGTGGAGAGCTACCTGCGCAGAGCGGCGATCAAGTTGGGGATCAGTGGGCGGCATTCGTTGATGAGGTGGATGTATGCTGAAGGCTGAATGGGGTTCTTTGGTGCTTGTTTTGAGCTTTTTATGCGCATTCATTGGCGATGGTGACGCATAGTCACCTTTTCGCCCTTACGGCGAGTTCCTTTTTGAAGGTCCACCATGTGTTCGGTCTCTACAGAAGGATCAAAAAGGAACCAAAAAATCCTCGCTCCATTCATCCGGCCCCTACGCTTCGCTCCGGGGTTCCCTCGCTC
>NZ_JABWRI010000080.1:0-363 GCF_014268865.1 Pseudomonas sp. BW16M2
GCTGCGCCCCAGGATGGGGCGTTCAGCGCGGTCCTCCCGGGAGCAAGAACGGAGCGAGGGAACCCCGGAGCGAAGCGGAGGGGCCGGATGAATGGAGCGAGGATTTTTTGGTTCCTTGATCCTTCAAAAAGGGACCCGCCGTAAGGGCGGAAAGGTGACTTTGCGTCACCATCGCAAATGAATGCGTATATAATTTTCAAAACAAACTATTTGAAAGTCAAAGTCAAAGTCAAAGTCAAAGTCAAATGCGGTCGGCGTGGGTTTCTCAAGTTGTAAGCGCATTCATTTGCTATACTGACGCATAGTCACCTTTTCGCCCTTACGGCGAGTCACTTTTTGTCAAACGCGACAAAAAGTAACCAA
>NZ_JABWRI010000081.1:0-361 GCF_014268865.1 Pseudomonas sp. BW16M2
CAAGCGCTGCGCCCCAGGATGGGGCGTTCAGCGCGGTCCTCCCGGGAGCAAGAACGGAGCGAGGGGACCCCGGAGCGAAGCGTAGGGGCCGGATGAATGGAGCGAGGATTTTTTGCTTACTTTTTGATCCTTCAAAAAGTAAGCCGCCGTAAGGGCGGAAAGGTGACTTCGTGTCACCATCGCGAATGAATGTGTATATAACTTTCAAAACACACTCTCTCAAAGTCAAAGTCAAAGTCAAAGTCAAAGTCAAAGTCAAATGCGATCGGCGTGGGTTTTTACAAGTGTAAGCGCATTCATTTGCTATGATGACGCATAGTCACCTTTTCGCCCTTACGGCGAGTCACTTTTTGTCAAACGC
>NZ_JABWRI010000082.1:0-350 GCF_014268865.1 Pseudomonas sp. BW16M2
GTGCCGCTCAGGGCGGGCGAATACCTGAAGCTGCTCAACGAAGGCCTGCAGGCGCGCACCGATGCGCTGTTGGGCCAGCTGGACCAAGCCTTTCGCAAACCCGCCGCGCACAAGGTCAACGCCATGCTGCTCAGCGGCGCCATCACCGCGGCAGTGTCCGGCAAGCACGGCAAGGTCGTGGAGCTGGTGCTCTGGACCATGGAGAGCGCCGAGGACCTGCAGGCCCGGTTGCAGCACCTGCAGGCCAGCGCGGGTACCGGCGCTGGCGAGGCCTTGCGCAGCGTGCGCATAGGGGCAGACAGCCTGCAATACCAGGCCGCCCACAGCCTGCGCCTGCTCAGCCTGAGCGC
>NZ_JABWRI010000083.1:0-349 GCF_014268865.1 Pseudomonas sp. BW16M2
CTGGGTGCGCTCGGTGGCGTTGTTGAGGATCAGCCCCTGCTGGCCGACGTTGTAGTCGCTGAACTGGTTGTGCGACAGCCCGCTGCCGTTGGGCGCGGCGATGTTGATGATCGGCACGCCGTTGCCCGCCTGGCCGAGGCTGGTGCCTGGTCCGCTGACCACCACGCCTTCGGCTGCCTGCGCCCACAGCGGCTGCCAGAACATGGCGTTGGCCAGCAGGAAGGCCAGGCCACGCTTGGGCAGCCCGCAAAAGCGCTCACGGGGCTGAATTTCGGCCGAGCGTTGGCGGGCCAGGAAGGCAAACAGGCGAACGTCCATGTCAGGTCTCGTGAATCAGGCGGTCAGATGA
>NZ_JABWRI010000084.1:0-343 GCF_014268865.1 Pseudomonas sp. BW16M2
ACCCGGCCCCACTCGTCGCAAAAGATCTCCTCGCCCTCGGGGCCGACCACCGTGGCCATGTGCGGGCCGTCGATGCGCGGCTTGGGCGGCGCCTCTGGGCGCCACTCGATGCGTCCGGGCACTAGCAGGGCCTTTTGCGTGTAGCGCGTGCCTTGCTCGGCGCCGGCGGCTTCCTCCTGCAGGCTGGTGAACTGCGCGCCCTCGTGGCGCACGCTGGCCACCCGCCAATGCATGTTGAGGTCTGCGCGGGGGTGTTCGACCAGGTCGAAGCTCAGGCCCGGCTGCAGGCGCACGTCGTCGCCCTCGACCTCGGCGATGCGCGCATCGTGGCGCAGGGCGGTGA
>NZ_JABWRI010000085.1:0-336 GCF_014268865.1 Pseudomonas sp. BW16M2
CGAGCAGGCGGTGGCCCTTGGCGCTGTGGACGAAGCGGTAGATGAAGCCTTCCTCGGCGGCCAGGCGGGTGATGAAGTCGAGGTCGGTTTCGCCGGCCTGGACGCAGAACTCGCGGGGCGCGTGGGGGAAGCTGTGGCCCAGCTCGAAGTCGGTGATGCGCTGGGCCTTGAACAGGGTTTCGAGGATCTGCGGCACGCTTTGTTGCTGGAAGATGCGCCAGTTCGAACGCAGCCCGGCGCGGGCCAGCTTGGGCTCGACCACGGCCTGGTAGCGGGTGCGGCAGTTGCCGGTGTCGCCCTGGCTGAAGGCGCTGATCAGGCCGTGTACGTAGCGCA
>NZ_JABWRI010000086.1:0-326 GCF_014268865.1 Pseudomonas sp. BW16M2
AGAACTCCGCTCGGCCTCCTGAAGTCGCAATTGGCGGCGCCTGGACTATTGCGCGCTTAGAAGCAAGAGCAAGAGCAAGAAATGCGAAGTTATGTTTGACAGTTAATTATGCATTGGCTGTTCCGGCCCTTTCGCGGGGCAAGCCCGCTCCTATAGGGTTATATATAACGGCAACTGTCGTGTAGGAGCTGGCTTGCCCCGCGATGCGATTGATAGATTAATTAAGTGCCAACTAGCGACAGCTGCGTAAGTCCAGGCGCCGCTCGTAACTTCGCGACTTCAGGAGGCCGAACGGAGGTCTTGCGGAGGGAGGTGACGGGCATGGA
>NZ_JABWRI010000087.1:0-326 GCF_014268865.1 Pseudomonas sp. BW16M2
CCATGCCCGTCACCTCCCTCCGCAAGTCCTGCGTTCGGCCTCCTGAAGTCGCGAAGTTACGAGCGGCGCCTGGACTGGTGCAGCTGTCGTTAGTTGGAGATTAATTAATCTCTCGATCGTTTCGCGGGGCAAGCCCGCTCCCACGCAATAGCCGTCGTTATATATAACCCTGTAGGAGCGGGCTTGCCCCGCGAAAGGGCCGGAACAGCCAATACATAATTAACTGTCAAATAAAAACTTCGCATTTCCTGCTCTTGCTCTTGCTTCTAAGCGCGCAATAGTCCAGGCGCCGCCAATTGCGACTTCAGGAGGCCGAGCGGAGTTCT
>NZ_JABWRI010000088.1:0-324 GCF_014268865.1 Pseudomonas sp. BW16M2
CGCTGAACGCCCCATCCTGGGGCGCAGCGCTTGACGGGCATCCATGCCCGTCACCTCCCTCCGCAAGAACTCCGCTCAGCCTCCTGAAGTCGCAATTGGCGGCGCCTGGACTATTGCGCGCTTAGAAGCAAGAGCAAGAGATGCGAAGTTAGTTGGTTGACAGTTAGTTATATATTGGCTGTTCCGGCCCTTTCGCGTGGCAAGCCCGCTCCTACAGAGTTTTATATAACGGCGAATATTGCGTGGGAGCGGGCTTGCCCCGCGAAACGATCGAGAGATTAATTAATCTCCAACTAGCGACAGCTGCGCCAGTCTAGGCGCCGC
>NZ_JABWRI010000089.1:0-323 GCF_014268865.1 Pseudomonas sp. BW16M2
GAGGCCGCCGCCGAAGTCGAGCGAGAAGCACGGGAGGTGGAGCGCTGGAACAGCAGCCCCCTGCTCGCCGCCAAGGCCCCCCTCCCCGCCGTGGATGTCGAGGCCCAGTTACCGCGCAGGATCGAGCGCAAGCAGCAGGAAGCACGGGAGCGCTTCGAGGAACGCTACGACGAGGGCGAACGCAGCGCCTTCGCCAGCGCTTACGAGACCGAACTGCACAACCGCCAACAGCTGATCGACCAGCTAGCCACCTTGTATGCCGAGCTCTACGCCGCCCCGGCGTTTCAACGCATCGCCTACAACGACTACAGCGCCATCGACTG
>NZ_JABWRI010000009.1:0-192370 GCF_014268865.1 Pseudomonas sp. BW16M2
CAATTGGACTCGAACCAACGACCCCCACCATGTCAAGGTGGTGCTCTAACCAACTGAGCTATGTGCCTGTCGTGTGGTGCGCATTCTACGCAATCGGCCAACCATGTCAACACCGTCTTGCAAAAAAATTGCAAAAAAATCAGCGACTTCAATCACTACCATCAAAAGGCATTGAAGCGCACGCGTAGCTTGTCGGCATAGATCTGCCCAGTCTTGATGTTGACGATCCCTGCCGCCGCCAGCTTCACACTGAAGAAGTAGTTGTTGGCCGTGGTTTCCTGGCGGTTGCGGATGGTGGCCTGGGCCACCACCTTGCGGTATTGCAGGTAGTTCGGCACCGACTCATAGATCACCGCCAGCCGCAGGTTCTCCCGCTGCGCCTTGAACTCGGCGGCCGACATCTTCAGGTCGGTGACAAGACTAACTTCAACGATCCCCAGGCGCGGGCCGGGCATGGGCGGAGAAACCAGGAACACCCGCCGCCCTTCGACTTCACGCATGGCCGCCGTGGCGCCGAACGCATTCTGGCCGACGAACTCGCCCTTGTCCTGCCAATCCCCTTTCAGCCTGATTGCCACATAGAGCTTGCCAGGATCTGCGGTACCCCGCCCTTTTTCCATAAAGCCAAAGGTCTGCGCATCCGGCATGTCGCTTGCGTAGCTCAGAGCACCGGTTTCCTGGTTGAACCTTATCTCTGCATCATTGATCTCGGAAAAGATCACCGAGCCGCCCAGCGCCGACATCCGCGCATTGAATTCGTTGTTGGTCTCCATCTTGCCCTGCGGCCCACCCAGGTCGGCGACTTTCTTCAACAGCGCTTGCGGACTCTGGTAGACAGCAACATTGACAGGCGAAACATAGGGCCTCAGGTCCACATAGGTATCCGAGGGTGCATACTGCGCCCTCATGGATTGGGGTGCCGCGCAACCGAACAACAACGCCGCGCATGCGGCCATCACGATGAATTTCATTCCTTGCCCTCGAGCCGTGAAAAAACCGCGCATGCGAAAAAGGCGACCCTTTCGGATCGCCTTTTTCGATATCGCCCTAAAGAGCGATAATGTTTGGTAGGCACAATTGGACTCGAACCAACGACCCCCACCATGTCAAGGTGGTGCTCTAACCAACTGAGCTATGTGCCTGTCGTGTGGGGCGCATTCTACGCGATCCAGATACCCTGTCAACACTTTTTTTCACGCTAAGCTACTGAAACTTAAGCTATTTATAGAAAGGCCAGGTTTCAGGGGGGGCGTAAAGGATTTTCACCGGACGACTAGCGGGTGTTTATTATTATTGATAGCATCGGTACATTCGTTAAAAATATAAAACACGAGGTTCCTCGAGCATGGCTAACACCCCCTACCCCCAGTCCTACTACGCCGCCTCGGCCAACCCGGTGCCGCCACGTCCGGCGCTGCAGGGTGAGGTGGAAACCGATGTGTGCATCATCGGCGCCGGCTACACCGGCCTGTCCAGCGCCCTGTTCCTGCTGGAGAACGGTTTCAAGGTGAGCATCGTCGAGGCCGCCAAGGTCGGCTTCGGCGCTTCGGGCCGCAACGGCGGCCAGATCGTCAACAGCTACAGCCGCGACATCGACGTCATCGAACGCACCGTCGGCCCCAAGCAGGCACAACTGCTGGGCCAGATGGCCTTCGAAGGCGGGCGCATCATCCGTGAGCGCGTGGCCAAGTACGACATCCAGTGCGACCTGAAGGACGGCGGCGTGTTCGCCGCGCTGACCAGCAAGCAGATGGGCCACCTGGAATCGCAAAAGCGCCTGTGGGAACGCTTCGGCCACACCCAGCTGGAGCTGATGGACCAGAAGCGCATCCGTGAAGTGGTGGCTTGCGACAGCTATATCGGCGGCATGCTCGACATGAGCGGCGGCCACATCCACCCGCTGAACCTGGCCCTGGGCGAAGCCGCCGCGGTCGAGTCGCTGGGCGGCATCATCTATGAGCAGACCCCGGCCGTGCGCATCGAGCGTGGCGCCAACCCTGTCGTGCATACCCCGCAGGGCAAGGTCCGCGCCAAGTTCATCATCGTCGCCGGCAACGCCTACCTGGGCAACCTGGTGCCGGAACTGGCGGCCAAGTCGATGCCATGCGGCACCCAGGTGATCACCACCGAGCCACTGGGCGAGGAGCTGGCGCGCACCCTGCTGCCGCAGGACTACTGTGTCGAGGACTGCAACTACCTGCTCGACTACTACCGCCTGACCAGCGACAAGCGCCTGATCTTCGGCGGTGGCGTGGTGTACGGCGCGCGCGACCCGGCGAACATCGAGGCGATCATCCGTCCGAAGATGCTCAAGGCCTTCCCGCAGCTGAAGAACGTCAAGATCGACTATGCCTGGACCGGTAACTTCCTGCTGACCCTGTCGCGTCTTCCGCAGGTCGGCCGGATCGGCGACAACATCTATTACTCCCAGGGCTGTTCGGGTCACGGCGTGACCTACACCCACCTGGCGGGCAAGGTGCTGGCCGAGGCCCTGCGCGGCCAGGCCGAGCGCTTCGACGCGTTCGCCGGCCTGCCGCACTACCCGTTCCCGGGTGGGCAGATGCTGCGCGTGCCGTTCAGCGCCATTGGTGCCTGGTACTACAGCCTGCGCGATCGTCTGGGCTTCTAAGACAGTTCGGGGCCGCTTTGCGGCCCTTTCCGGTCGCAAAGCGGTCCCAGCCCTCAATGCCCGAGGCTGGTGACCGCCTGCTTCGCCGCGATCTCCTGCCCCGCACGGGCCAGCTCGTCCGCCGCCTGCAACCAGCGCTGGCGATCCACCTGGGCCGGCAGTTGCCGTGGCGACTGCAGCAGCACCGCCCAATTGCCCTCCTTGGCCCACGCCGACTCGAAATCATCGAACGCCATCAACTGGCGCCGATGCATGCCCGAACGCAACAGCACCCGTTGCTTGTAGCGGTCGTAGCCGATCAGCACCGCGTAACGCGGCTCGCTCCACCAGGCCGAACCTTCCTGATAACGCAGCAGCACCGGATAGCCGGCGGCCACTTGCGCGAGCAGCGCGTCCAGGTGCTTGTCCAGCGGGTAGACCACCCGACCGTACTCGCGGGCTACCCGGGGGATGCCAGTGTCCAGCGATTCGGCGGCCTTGGGCAGGCCCAGCGCCTTGTCGAGCAGGCCCGGGGTGATCGGCGCGCCCTGCTGCGACAGCACCGCGGCCAGGGCCATCGAGCCGCTGTGGTTGGCGTTGCCGCGATAGAACGGCACGCTGCTGATCTCGACCCGCTGCGGCAGGCCCTTGAGCGCGGCCGGTGGCGTGCCGGCGCAGCCGGACAGGGTCGCCGCCACCAGGCAGGCGGCCAGCAGGCGACGTGGGCCCAAGGCCCGAAACTTGGAGAGCTTTTGCAACGTGGACACTCGCTTGTTCCGCGGCCAGGCAGGCAGCGCCCGGCCAAGAAGCCGATCATAGGATGCCGACGCCCGCGGGTATAGCCCGGCGCTGACTTGGAACGAAACGGCCCAAGGACTAGACCTTCGGTCAATGGAACGTCACAGCCGACAGGCTAGACTGAAGCTGTGTCTGGATGGCGAGCACGGCTCGCCAGAGAGAAGGAGGCACACATGAGCCTGACAATGGCAATTCTCGTGTTGGTCGGCATGTGGCTCAGCGTCGCGGCGGCCATGCTCTGGGGGGTATTGCGCATCGTGCGCCGGCATTCCCACCCTCACCATCTGCCCCCACAGGCCGTGGCCAAGGCCCAGCCGGTGCGTCGTGCCCGGCGTCATGCCGAGGCGCATTGACAGCATCTCCAAACTTCGAGCCATGAACGACAAGAGGGAGCCTAGGCTCCCTCTTGCTTATCACTTGCAGCTCGCGGCTCAGTTGCCCTCGGCCGCCTCACGCTTCAAGCGCGCCCGGCGCGCCAGGATGTTGAGGATCTCGATCGCCGTCGAGAACGCCATGGCCGCATACACATAACCTTTCGGTACATGAGCGCCGAAGCCTTCGGCGATCAGGGTCATGCCGATCATGATCAGGAAGCCCAGGGCCAGCATCACCACGGTCGGGTTGTCGTTGATGAACTTGGCCAGCGGGTCGGCGGCCACCAGCATCACGATCACGGCGCTGATCACGGCGATGATCATGATCGGCAGGTGCTCGGTCATGCCCACGGCGGTGATGATGCTGTCGATCGAGAAGACGATGTCCAGCAGCAGGATCTGGAAGATCGCCGCAGTGAAGCCGATGGTCACGGCGTTGCCGGCCTTGGACTCTTCCTTGGCGCCATGGGGGTCGACGCTTTCATGGATCTCCTTGGTCGCCTTCCACAGCAGGAACAGGCCACCGGCGATGAGGATCATGTCCTTCCACGAGAACGTGTGGCCGAACACCTCGATGACCGGCTCGGTCAGCTGAACGATCCAGGCTACGGTGCTGAGCAGTGCCAGGCGCATGACCAGGGCCATGCTGATACCGATACGGCGGGCCTTGGAGCGGTACTGCTCAGGCAGCTTGTTGGTGAGGATGGAGATGAAGATCAGGTTGTCGATGCCAAGCACGACCTCCATGGCCACCAGGGTGGCGAGGGCAACCCAGGCGGTGGGGCTTGCGGCGAGTTCCAGCAAATATTCCATTGGTCAGTCCTGCTCTCAGATGTCCTGGGTGTCTTTCTTGTCGTCTTCGGCCTTGGCCTTCTCGGCATCGCTGCCGATGGCGTCGCTCAGGGCCTGCTGGGCGGCGTCGTTGGTCTTGTCGATGGCCTGCTTGGCGGTTTCGGCGGCCTGGTCGAGCATCTGCTGGGCGGATTTCTCGGCCTGGTCGCAACCAGACATGGCGAACAGGGCCAGGGCCAGCACCAGCGGTGTACCAATGGATTTGAGTTGTAGCATGGGGTCCTCGCTTGTCGAATTCCGGACGGCGCGTCATGCGCCTGATGGGATGGCATTCTAAAGAGGCTGAAACATCCGGAAAATTCGTTTTTTCGGCGTGTATACTTCGGTTTTTCCGAACTGAGTCAGACCATGCTCAACTACCGCCAGCTCCACTATTTCTGGGCCGTGGCCAAGACCGGCAGCATCGCCCGCGCCAGCGAGCAGCTGAACCTCACCCCGCAGACCATCAGCGGCCAGATCAGCCTGTTCGAGCAGACCTGGAACCTGGAGCTGTTCCAGCGCGTCGGCCGCCAGCTGGAGCTGACCGAGACCGGGCGCCAGGCGTTGGTCTACGCCGAGCAGATGTTCCAGATCGGCGGCGAGCTGGAAGCCATGCTGCGCGCCGGGCCGCAGGAGCAGATCCTGTTTCGCGTGGGGGTGGCCGACGTGGTGCCCAAGTCCATCGTCTACCGCCTGCTGGCGCCGACCATGGAGCTGGACGAGGTGCTGCGCATCAGCTGCCGCGAGGACAAGCTCGAACGGCTGCTGGCGGACCTGGCGATCCAGCGCCTGGACCTGGTGATCTCCGACAGCCCCATGCCCAGCCACCTGGACATCAAGGGCTACAGCCAGAAACTCGGCGAATGCGGCCTGAGCTTCTTCGCCACGCCCACGCTGGCCGAACGTCTCGACCGGCCCTTCCCCGCCTGCCTGGACGACGCGCCGTTGCTGATCCCCGGCCAGGAGACCGTGGTGCGCAGCCGGCTGCTGCGCTGGCTGGCCGAGCAGCAGGTGCAGCCGCGCATCGTCGGCGAATTCGACGACAGCGCGCTGATGCAGGCCTTCGGCCAGTCGGGCAGCGGCATCTTCGTCGCCCCCAGCGTGATCGCCGAGGAAGTCTGCCGCCAGTACGGAGTGCGGCTGATCGGCCAGACCGAGGCGGTGAACGAGTCGTTCTACGCCATTTCGGTGGAGCGCAAGGTCAAGCACCCGGGGATCCTGGCGATCACCGAGGGCGCGCGGCGGGAGTTGTTTCACTGGTAGAGCGGCCGATGATCGCAGGGTATGCCCCTCCCACGCTATGCCCTGCGGGTCTGTGATAAAGTCGCGCGCTTTCACGTAACTGGATTGCGCTGCACATGACCCCCATCCTCCGCCTCATCAACCGCACCGGCCTGGTGACGCAGATCTGCATCGGCCTGGTGGCCGGCATTCTCCTCGCCCTGCTCGCCCCCGCCGTGGCCCGCGACCTGGCGTTCCTCGGCAAGGTCTTCGTCAGCGCCCTGAAGGCCGTGGCGCCGGTGCTGGTGTTCATCCTGGTGATGGCCTCGATCGCCAACCACCGCCATGGCCAGGAAACCCACATCCGCCCGATCCTCTGGCTGTACCTGCTGGGCACCTTCGCCGCAGCGGTGGTGGCCGTGGCGGCGAGCATGCTGTTCCCGTCCAACCTGGCGCTGACCACCAGCAACGCCGCGCTCAGCGCCCCTGGTGGAATCAGCGAGGTATTGCAGAACCTGCTGCTCAGCGCCGTGGACAACCCGGTCAACGCACTGCTCAACGCCAACTTCATCGGCGTGCTGACCTGGGCCATCGGCCTGGGCGTGGCCCTGCGCCATGCCAACGACACCACCCGCACCGTGGTCGAGGACCTGTCCAACGGCGTGACCCTGATCGTGCGCGTGGTGATCCGCTTCGCCCCGCTGGGCATCTTCGGCCTGGTCAGCGCCACCCTGGCGCAATCGGGCCTGGACGCGCTGCTCGGCTACCTGCACCTGCTCGGCGTGCTGATCGGCTGCATGCTGTTCGTGGCGCTGGTGATGAACCCGCTGATCGTGTTCTGGAAGATCCGCCGCAATCCCTACCCGCTGACCCTGCTGTGCCTGCGCGAGAGCGGCATCACCGCGTTCTTCACCCGCAGCTCGGCGGCCAACATCCCGGTCAACCTGGCGCTGTCGGAAAAACTCGGCCTGCATGAGGACACCTATTCGGTGTCGATCCCACTGGGCGCGACCATCAACATGGCCGGCGCGGCGATCACCATCACCGTGCTGACCCTGGCCGCCGTGCACACCCTGGGCATTCCGGTGGACCTGCCGACCGCGGTGCTGCTCAGCGTGGTGGCGGCGGTCTGCGCCTGTGGCGCCTCGGGCGTGGCCGGTGGCTCGCTGCTGCTGATCCCGCTGGCCTGCAGCCTGTTCGGCATCCCCAGCGAGATCGCCATGCAGGTGGTGGCGGTCGGTTTCATCATCGGCGTGCTGCAGGATTCGGCGGAAACCGCGCTGAACTCCTCCACCGACGTGCTGTTCACCGCGGCGGCGTGCCAGGCCATGGAGCGGCGCAACGCCTGAAGCCCTGGTTACCGGTCAAGCCGCTTCCGTTGGCAGCGAGCTTGACCGGCAATGCCCCGGTGATTGCTTAAGCCCGGCGCTTTACCTAGGCTAGTGGCCTTTTCCTCGCAACGAGACAGGGCCATGTCAGAACAGCAAACCATCGGCGAAGGCCGTTTCAGCAGCATCGAGATCCGCGTGCTCGGCTCGCTGATCGAGAAGCAGGCCACCAGCCCGGAAACCTACCCCCTGACCCTCAATGCCCTGGTCCTGGCCTGCAACCAGAAGACCAGCCGCGAACCCGTCATGAACCTCTCCCCCGGCCAGGTCGGCCAGGCCCTGCGCGCCCTGGAGAACCAGGAGATGGCTCGCCTGCAGATGGGCAGCCGCGCCGACCGCTGGGAGCAGCGGGTGGACAAGGCCCTGGAACTGGTGCCGGCGCAGCTGGTGCTGATGGGGCTGATGTTCCTGCGCGGCCCGCAGACCCTCAGCGAGCTGCTGACCCGCAGCAACCGCCTGTACGCCTTCGAGGACGTCGATCAGGTCCAGCACCAGCTCGAGCGCCTGGTTTCGCGCGAACTGGCCCTGCATCTGCCGCGCCAGGCCGGCCAGCGCGAAGACCGCTACACCCACGCCCTGGGCGACCCGGCCGAAATCGAGGCGATTCTCGCCGCCCGCCAGCAGGATGGCGGCGGCCGCGTCGCCAGCGCGGCGGACGAGCGCATCGAGGCACTGGAAGCCCGGGTGGCGGCGCTGGAGGCGCGCCTGGCCCAGCTCGAAGGTTGACTCAGGGCTTTTCGGCATCGGGGAAGTGGCGGCAGCTCTTGCGTTCGGCCAGCTCCCGCTCACTGGGGCGCTGGTCGACGAACACGGTGCGGCCGTCGGCGTAGATTTCCAGGTAGCCCCAGTGCAGGTCCCGCTCGGTCTGCCCGGGCTTGGGCGGGACGAGCCACCAGGGTTCGCGGCTGATCAAGGTCATGAGTGGGCTCCAGTGGGGCTGGGAATAGCTGGTGCGGTAACTATAGACAGCCAGGCCTGGCACTCCCGCGCGGATTGTTCCTCCGAGGACAATTATGAAGTGCCCTGGGCACCGATTCTCACTGCCCTGCGACGGGTCTAATCTCGGTCCTGCAAACCCACTTCCCGCAAGGATCGATCACGATGTCCCGCCCACCACTGCCCCCCTTTACCCGTGAAACCGCCATCGAGAAGGTGCGCCTGGCCGAAGACGGCTGGAACAGCCGCGACGCCGCCAAGGTAGCCCTGGCCTATACCCTCGACACCCACTGGCGCAACCGCGCCGAGTTCTGCAGCAGCCGCGAAGAGGCCCAGGCCTTCCTCACCCGCAAGTGGAACCGCGAACTGGAGTACCGCCTGATCAAGGAACTCTGGGCCTTCACCGACAACCGCATCGCCGTGCGCTACGCCTACGAATACCGCGACGACAGCGGCCAGTGGTACCGCGCCTACGGCAACGAGAACTGGGAGTTCGCCGAGGACGGGCTGATGCGCAACCGCCACGCCAGCATCAACGAACAGCCCATCAGCGAGGCCGAGCGCAAGTTCCGCTGGCCGCTGGGACGCCGCCCGGACGATCATCCTGGGCTGAGCGACTTCGGCTTCTGAGGACCGACGCCGGATCTGCGGGGCCGCTCGACGGCCCCGTTTCAGGTTTGGGAAACGGACTACGTGAGCCTGGGAAACGGTGAGCGCAGCGTTGTGCCAGACTGCAGGGCGACTCCACTCCAGGACAGCCCGATGACCCTCCATGATGCCTTTTTACAGTGTCGGCGCTATGATGCCTCCCATGTGCGCAAGCGGTTTCGCGTTGCGCGGAGGTGTCCAGCGATGGCAGCAAAAGCGAAGAAAGTCTCCGAACGAGACCTCGATGCCCTTGAGCAACAAATCCCCCTGCACGCCAGCGAGGCCACGCATTCGGCCTACCTGCGTGCCCTGCAGGCCAGCCAGCGCGGCGTCCTGTGTGTCGATGAGGGCGAACTGGTGCGCGTCGAGGCCGATGGCGCCCGAACCGTGCTGGGCAAGGCCAGCCCCCGGCGCAAGGTGCGGGTCGGCGAGGTGATCAGCGTGCGCAGGGTCGATGAAGAGACGGCCGGCGGGCGTGCCTAGACTGCGTGTTTTCGCGGGGCCCAACGGCTCGGGCAAGAGCACCATCAAGGCCAGCCTGCCTGCGGCGCTGACACGCCTTTTCGTCAATGCCGACGAACTCGAGCACGAGGCGAAAGACACCGGCTTCATCGACCTCGCCCCGTTCGGCATTCAGGCCACCCAGGCCGAACTACACGCCTTCCATCTCGAGCATCATCTGATCGCTTCCCGGCAGCTGGCTGCACAGGCCCGGCTGCTGCAACTGCTCGATAACCGGATCGACTACCGTGCGGTGCCGGTGGACTCGTACTTCGCCTCGGTGATCGCCGATTTCATTCGCCAGCGCCTGCTGGAGGCGAAGCAGAGCTTCACCTTCGAAAGCGTCATGTCGCACCCGAGCAAGATCGAATTCATGCGCCTGGCCCAGGCCCAGGGCTATCGCACCTACCTCTATTTCGTCTCGACCGAGAACCCGCAGATCAATATCGAGCGGGTCGCCATTCGCGTGCGCGCCGGCGGGCATCCGGTCAGGGACGACCTGGTACGCAGCCGCTACGAACGCTCTCTCGACCTGCTGCCTGAGGCCATCGCCGCCAGCCATCGTGCCTACGTGTTCGACAACTCCGGCCAGAGCGCGTTGTGGCTGGCGGAAATAACCGATGGCGTGCAGCTGGAATACCGTAACGAAGAGATTCCCGACTGGTTCTTCGAGGCTTATATAGATCAGGTGGAATCTTGATCCTGTGCGTAAGGCATTGGCACAATGCGTTGAGGATAGCCTCAACCTCGCGTGTCCGGCGGATCCGAGGGTTTGTACGAAAAGTAGCCTAGCGGCGATCAGGCAAGGCGAAAACAGGCGAGGAACGGTCGGAGTCGCGCACGACTTGACTGGTTGTCAATGAGCATTCCGAGCTTGTTTTCAACGCAGCATGATCGTCGCGCAGGCACTTTTCGTACAAAGGCTAACCAGTGGCTCAACGAAAGCAACTTATTAAGGACAATGCACATGCAGGGACTCAACGTTAACTACGCACCCCAAATATCCCTCCTCGGCGATATAGATGAACAACTCTCAGATGCTTGGGGATCAGTTTATAAGCTGCAAACCCTCAGTGAGTATATCGACCCCCAAAGCGATACTAATGAAGACTATGACGAGGAAGAAACATATTTCCTATCAAAAATCGAACGACTCCATCTCTCTATAAGCCTTCTCATAGAATCCCTTGGCTACACCCAGTTACTACAAGAATACAAATTAGGCTATTCTAAGCATTCAACCAAATCAGCATCCTTCTCAATTACAAGAGATGGCGACTACCATAGTGATACACTTGCTTTTTTCTGGCGATATCATAAATCGGTCTCCGCTCTCATCAACAGCAATTCTGTAGACACTGACGAGAGGAAACAGCGTACGCTCCTTGCGGCCATTCTAAGAAACACCTCGAAAATTGTGCATGACCATCAAGTATCTCCAACTAGCGAGGCAGAAGTCAGAAATTGCGTTTACAAGCTGCTGACTCATGTGTTCCCTGACACCCTGCGTGAAGTACCCGTTCCTCAAGTTACAAAAACATACAAGGCTGACCTTGGCATCCCCTCACTGAAAGCAGCGATCGAGTACAAATATGCAACTACCGAAGAGGAAGCCAAGAAGGTAATCGGTGGTTTTTATGAAGACATGCGAGGTTATGCGGGAAGCGAAGACTGGAAACATTTCTTTGCCGTGGTTTACATGTCCAAACCATTCTTCACCATAGAGCAGATCCGGGCTGAATTCGCGCGTGTTGGCGTAGACAGCAGCTGGTCACCGATACTCGTACACGGTGAAGGAACCAGGAAGAAATAAACACTTAGCAACCCGTCTCGAAGATATGTTCTTTCTTGGTGATTGGATTGGTGTTAGGGTGAGGAACGACAACCCCGGCCAGGCACCCATGATATTGCAAAAGTTAACAGCTTATCTTCTAGACAGGCCATTTGCCCTCCCTCGCGAGCCGGAACGCTAAGTTACTGGCTCACGAGGACATTTTAGCAGGTTAATTAACCTAACTTTATTCTGCTACACTCGTCCCAACTCCCCGATCTTCTCCAACCGTGCCCGCACGATATTGCGGCTGATGTTCAGCAACCGTCCGGTCTGCAACTGATTGCCATGGCAATACCGATACGCGGCGCGGAACACGGTCTCCTCGATGTGCTCGTACAGGTCCGGGATGTTCTGCTCGAACAATGCCAGCAAGGCGCTTTCCAGGCTCACCGGCGCCACCGCGCCCGGTGCCGGCAATCCGGTCACCTCCGGTTGCCCCAACGCCTGCGGGCGCATGTCCACCAGGTGCAGGTCCCCCGGCGCCACCTGCTGCTGCCGGCACACCAGCAGCGCATGGTGAATCGCGTTCTCCAGTTCGCGGATGTTGCCCGGCCAGCTGTGCGCCAGCAGCTTGCGCTCGGCCTCGATGCTCAGGCTGGCGCGCTCGTAGCCCAGGCGCCGGCAATGCTCCTCGATGAAGAACTCGGCCAGCGGCAGGATATCCCCCGGCCGCTCGCGCAGCGGCGGCAGGCGGATGGTCGCCACGTGCAGGCGGTAGAACAGGTCTTCGCGAAAATGCCCGGCCACCACGGCGTCGGCCAGGTTGACGTTGGTCGCCGCCACCAGGCGCACGTTGATCGGCACCGGGGTACGCGAGCCGAGGCGCACCACTTCACGCTCCTGCAGTACCCGCAGCAGCTTCACCTGCATGTTCAGCGGCAGGTCGCCGATCTCGTCGAGAAACAGCGTCCCGCCGTTGGCGGCCTCGAACCAGCCGGCCTTGTTCGAGGTGGCGCCGGTGAAGGCGCCCTTCTCGTGGCCGAACAGCTCGCTCTCCACCAGGGTCTCGGCGAAGGCGCCGCAGTTCACCGCAACGAAAGGCTCGCGATGACGGCGACTGAGCTTGTGGATATGGCGGGCCACCAGCTCCTTGCCGGTGCCGGTCTCGCCAATGATGAGGGTGTTGGCTTCGCTGGGGGCCAGGCGCTCGATGCGGCTGAGCAGCTCCTGGGAGCGCGGGTCCTTGAACACCAGCACGGTGGCGCGCACGGATTTGGTCAGCTCGCGGGCATTGGGATGGGTAATCAGCGACATGGGGGCATTCCTGGCAGTGTGTGCGCGCCCTCATAGTGCATGAAACAATTTAGACCGAAAAATTATTAATAAATATTTATATATTCGATAATTGAATATACAGAAAACCAATCGTTGCATTGCTGCTGGAGCAGCAACCGGTCAGCAACGGCCTGCCTGCCGATCAGCACCCCGAACCGCGCAACACTGCCTTCACAGTAACGCGTAACCCTTGCCGCACAAGGGCTGCAGCCCTGCCCGCAGCGCCCTGGCATGCATTTCGCTCCTGCCTGACAAACGCCTGGGCCGCTCAAGCACGCGGCCCGCACACTGTCGGGAGCGCAACATCATGAAAATCCTCTGGCGCCATGGCCTCGCCCTGCTCGGCCTGCTGTTGAGCCTCACCACCTGGGCCGGCGAGCCACCCAAATCCGTGCGCATCGCCATCGTCGCCTTCACCCAGGGAGGCGTGCCGGTGTTCGGCGGCATCCCCGGGCGGGTGATCGAGGATGGCTGGCTCGCCCAGCAACTGGCCCAGCGCGGCATCAGCCTGGACTGGGTCGCCCTGCCCCACGCCGGCGCCGGTCCGCAGATCAACGAAGGCTTCAGCAACGACAGCCTGGACTTCGCCGTTCGCGGCGACCTGCCGTCGGTGATCGCCGGCGCCGGCAACGTGCCGGGCAAGCTGGTGGTGCCCGGCGGCAGCGGCAACAACGTGTACCTGGTGGTGCCGGCCAACTCCAGCGCCCGCAGCATCCAGGATCTCAAGGGCAAGCGCCTGGCCTTGCACCGTGGCCGGCCATGGGAATTCGCCTTCAGCAACTTCCTCGTCAGCCAGGGGCTGCAACTGAGCGACTTCAAGATCGCCAACCTCAACCCGCAGGTCGGCGCGGCGGCGGTGTCGGCGGGCAAGGTGGATGCGGCGGTGCTGCTCAACGAGGCCTATGCCCTGGAAGACAAGGGCGTGGCGCGCATCCTCTGGTCGACCAAGCAAGGCGCCGACGACTGGCGGCTGGTCTCGGACCTGTGGGCCACCGACCATTTCGTCGAGCAGCACGCCGACCTCACCCAGCTGGTGGCCACCGCCTGGGTCAAGGCCGCCTGGTGGATCTCCCAGGAGCAGAACCGCGACGCCTACTACAAGCTGTCGTCCCGCGCGGGCGTGGCCGAGAGCGTGCTGCGCCGCGACGACCAGGACGACCCGGTGACCTGGCAGGCGCGCTGGGCGCCGAAGAGCGATGCCCAGCTCAAGGCCCATTACCAGGCGCTGGCCCGCTACGCCCTGGACAACCGCCTGATCCGCACGCCCTACGACATCGGCCCGGACCTGGCCACCGGCTTCACCCGCCAGGCCCTGAACGACCTGCAGCTCACCCATTACTGGCCGTCCCTCGACGCCCAGCTCAGCCAACACTGATCAAGAGATCCGCCCATGAAACTGCCCGTCTCATTCGCCCTGGGCCTGTCGGCCCTGGCCTTGTCCATCGCCGCCGTGGCCGCCGACACCTTCGCCCCCAGGCCCGACCCGCAACAGGGCGACGGCCGGGTCTCGGCCTTCTACACCTGGAGCAAGGCCATTCCGGCCACCCCCGGCAAGCTGCTGCGCAGCGAGCCGCTGGACAGCGCCCTGAGCCTGCCCAACGCCGCCAGCGCGCAACGCATCCTCTACACCTCGCTGGACGGCATCGACGGCAAGACGCCGATCGTGGTCTCCGGCGCGCTGTTCATCCCCAAGGGCAAAGCGCCCGCCGGCGGCTGGCCGGTGGCCAGCTGGGGCCACGGCACCGTGGGCGTCGCCGATATCTGCGCGCCGTCCTGGGCCGGCCGCTCGTACCGTGACGTGCAGTACCTCAACCGCTGGCTCGACGAGGGTTATGCCATCGTCGCCACCGACTACCAGGGCCTGGGCGTGCCCGGCGGCCACCCGCTGCTGAACAACCGCATGGCCGCCTACGGCATCCTCGACGCGGCCAAGGCCGTGGTCGCCGGCGTGCCGGGCCTGGCCAACAAGGTGCTGATCGTCGGCCAGTCACAAGGCGGCGCCGGGGCCTTCGCCGCTGGCGCCTATGCCGCCACCTACGCGCCGGACCTCGGGGTGAAGGGCAGCATCGGCACCGGGGTGATCTACACCATCGGCGCGCAGAACGTCGGCGAGCAGGATGTGAACAAGGTCGACCCGGCGCTGGCCTACGGTTTCTACACCCTGCTGGCGGCGCAGCAGTACGACCCGAGCATCGACCCGCGCGACTTCTACACCGACAAGGCCCTGCCGCTGTTCGAGCAGGCGCGCAGCAGTTGCCTGTCCGCCCTGGTCAGCGATGTGGTCGGCAGCGGGCTGACCCCGGCCAATGCCAAGAAGGACTATCAGGGCGACCAGCTCAAGGCCTGGCTGGCCCAGGTGTCGTACCCCACCCTCAAGCTGGCGCAACCGATCTTCATCGGCACCGGTGCCGAGGACAAGACCCCCGCCGCCAGCACCCAGGTGGCGCTGATGCAGGACGCCTGCAAGGCCGGTTCCGTGGTCCAGGGCCACCTGTACAAGGGCCTGGGCCACAGCGAGACGGTCAACGCCTCGCTCAGGGACTCGATCCCGTTCGCCCGCCAGGTCATCAGCGGCCAGCCTGTCACCCCGATCTGCAACCCCAGTGTCCAGTAAGCCAGGAGCACGACCATGAGCCTCGAATTCTTCACCCGCCTGCCGCTGCACGGCGAGACCCAGTTCCTCCCGGGCGACCCGCGCAACCGCGGCGACTGGCATGCCGGCGGCCCCAGCACCGGGGCCGTCTCGGGCTTCGCCGTGGGCGATCACTTCAGCTACATCGACTACCTCGGCCAGGTGGCCCGCGCCGCCGAGATCAACGGCTTCGGCGGCGCGCTGATGGTCAACGCGCCGACCGGCGAGGAGCCGTGGACGGTGTGTTCGCTGCTGGCCCGTGAAACCCGCACGCTGAAATTCGTCACCGCCTTCCAGCCCTACCACTACACGCCCTGGGTGGCGGTGCAGCAGGCCGCCACCTACCAGCGCGCCACCGGCAACCGGCTGGTGTGGAACATCATCAACGGCGGCTCGGACGCGATCCAGCGCCAGGTCGGCGACTTCGAAGGGCACGATGAGCGCTACTCCCGCGCCACCGAGTTCATGGACGTGGTGCGTGGTTACTGGCACAACCCCGACTTCCACTACCAGGGCCGCTACTACAGCGCCGAAGGCGGTGGCCTGCGCGGGCCTTTGAAAAAGGCCGAGCTGCCGCTGATCTGCACCGCGGGCTCGTCCGAGGCGGCGCGGGAGTTCGCCGCCCGGCACGCCGACTTCTACCTGATGCGCGCCGAGCACCCCGACGAAATCGCCGCGCTGATCGCCGACATCCGCGCACGCGCCTTAAAGCACGGGCGCCGCGATATCCGTTTCGGCCTGTCGATCGATGTCATCACCCGCGACACCGAGCAAGCCGCGCTGACCGAGGCCAAGCGCTTCTTCGACGAGGGCGTGGCCAAGGGCACGGTCAAGACCCGCGCCGCCCATGCCGGGCTGCGCACCGCGCGCAAGCTGAGCTACGAACACGAGTACGCCGACCAGGACGATGCGCGGGCCTTCGACGACTTCTTCATCCACCCCAACGTGTGGACCGGTTTCGGCTACATCGGCATCCCGCCGGGCTGTGCCCTCGTCGGCAGCCACGCCAACGTGGTGGCGCGGATCCGCGAGTACCATGCCATCGGCATCGACCTGTTCTTCCTCGCCGGCTACCCGCACCTGGAAGAGGCCTACCGCCTCGGCGAACACATCCTGCCGCATTTCCGTGACCAACGCGCCCCGCTCACCCGTCCGGGCCAGGCCTGAACTCGGCGGCGCGCAGCCAGAGCGCTCGCTGTTCAGTGCATGGCGCTTCGAGAATTTCTGGCTAAAAGGCTGAGCACTGTCCCCTGTAGGAGCAGCCAACCGCAGGCGCAAGCGGCCTGCAGGGTGCCATAGGTCGGTTGTCCTGCCGTCACCTTTGGCGTTTGAGGCAGGGATATGGCATAAATCGCCATATCCCTTCATTACCTGGAGCACAGCATGGCCACTCACAATGTGATTGTCCCAGGCCCCATGGAGCAGACCATCGAAGAGCTTGTGCAAACGGGTCGCTACCAGAACTTCAGCGAGGTGGTGCGTGCGGGCCTGCGCATGCTCATCGATCACGAAGCTCAGGAGCAGGCACGCCTCGAGGCCCTGCGTACCGCTGCCAGCATCGGCATCATGCAACTGAACGCCGGTCAGTTCGATGAGGTCGACCTGGACAATCTGGATGAGTACCTGGGGAGCCTGGGGCAGGCTGACAAAGAATGACCACAGCAACGATCCGCCTGTCTCACGCGGCTCGTAATGACATCAGCGAAATCCTTCGTTTCACCCAGGTGCAGTTCGGTGACGCTGCACGGCGACGCTACCAAGGGCTGCTCCAGGCGGCATTGCGTTCGATCAGTGAATCACCGGAGCAAGCTGGCAGTTGCAAACGTACGGAGGTGGCGGCTGGCCTGCGCAGCCTTCACCTGATGCATTGCCGCAGCGTGTCCACGGCAGGACGAGTCGCACGCCCCAGGCACCTGATCCTCTATCGACAACAGATGGATCAGGTCGTCGAAGTCGTACGTGTCCTTCACGACGCGATGGAGCTGTCGAAGCACCTCCCGCAAGATATACCCCGCTGAACGGACGACGCTCACGGGCGAGCGGAACAATCACCTCCCCCGATGCACACTCGGCGAGTGCCAGGAATAGGGGGCAGTCGGGAGTGGTGAGGTTCTCGAGGATCTTGACCTCCATGCGCGAAAGGTGGGGGATCAGTTGCGGCGGTCGATGCCGGGCACCAGGCCCAGTTCGCTGGCGCGCTCGTACAGGCCGCTCATCTTCCACTGCTGGGTGAGCACGCCCGGGCCATAGGGACGCGAGCCGCCGAGGGCGTCGGCGAGTAGCTGGATCTGCGCGCCCTCCTCCAGCAGCAGGATGAATTCGGCGGTGGCGCGCAGGCCCTGCTTGCCCCACACGGTGGCGCCGCCATTGGCTTCAAGAATGGCCAGGTTGAACGGGTTGGCGGCGATCTGCTCAAGGATGAAATCCACCTCGGCCTGGCGGCGGTCGATGTACACCGGCAGCTCGCGGGCCAGCTGGTAGCGCTGCACCGGCACGTAGTGGAACGGCAGACTGCGGTGGGTCTGGGCCCAGGCGCCGAGGTAGGGGCTGTGTACGTGGGACACGGTGGTGATGTCGGCGTGGGTCTGGAACAGCTTGGTGTAGCGGCCCAGTCCCCCCTTGCCCTTGCCGAGGATGACATTGCCGGCGAAGTCGCTGACCGTCGCCTCCAGCGGCTTGCGGTGGTTCCACGGGCCGCCGTAGTTCACCGACACCAGCAGTTGCTCGCCGGGCACCCGCTCGATGAAGCCGACGGTGCCGTTGGCGGTGATGGTGCGGGTTTCGCGAAACACGCTGAAGGCCGCTTCGGCCTCGGCCAGCACCTGGTCGGTGAAGGCTTGCAGCTCGGCGGTGAGGGGGCGTTCGTTGATCAGTACGGTCATGCTCGGTCTCCGGTATCAGGCGCGGCGCTGGGCCAGCAGGTCGTGGGCGGCTTGCAGGGGGCGGTGGTCGACCCAGTCGGCGAGGTCGAAGTCGCGTTCCAGGAAGCCATGCAGGTTGAGGAAGGTCTTCTGGATGTCGAGGAAGGCCAGGCGTTGGGGCGACAGGTCCGGTGCCAGGGTGCTGTGGAAGTCGCCGCGATAGGCTTCGGCCACACCCTGGCTGCCGGCGCGGGTCTCGTCCTCGAGGATGGCGTTGAGCGCGTCGCGGTTGCCGGCGGCCCAGTCGGCGGCGCGCAGGGTCTGGGCGAGGAAGCGCGTCACCAGGTCGAAGTGCTCGTCGAGCAGGCGCTGGTGCACGGTGATCGGCCGTGGCGTGCCGTTGTTGATGCGATGGCGCGGGTCAGGCAGGGCATCGAGGTCGATGCCCACCACCAGGCCCAGGCGGCGGGCGGCATCGGCGGCGGCGGCGCCCTTGACGTACACCGCGTCCACCTCGCCGCGCACCAGTGGATCCAGGCCCGACCACAGCCGTTGCAGGCCCAGTTGCGGGGTGCCGGCGTCGAGTGTGTCGAGCAGCGCCACCTCCACCAGATGTACGTCATCGAAGCCCAGGCCCGCCGAGGCCAGCGCGCCTTTGTAGCCGTGCAGGCTCATGGCCCGGGCGATGCTGCCGGGGCGGTTGTCACCCCAGGCCGGCAGGGCCAGGCGCTTGCCGCGCAGGTCTTGCGGGCGACGGATGTTGCTGTCTGGGCGGACCAGGATGGTCTGCCATTCCTCGATCCAGGTCAGGCCGATCAGCCGCGTTGGCGCACCGGCGGCGCGGGCGGCCAGGGCCGGCAGGTTGCCGCCCTCGCGGAACAGGCCGGGGAGCTGGTGATCGTAGTGGTGATGGCCGAGCTGGCGGGCCTCCTGCAGGGTATCGATGGGCAGGCCGTCGGCGGCGAACTCGTCTTGCAGCCAGCCGAGCTTGTAGGCGATGCCCGAGGCGGTGGGCACCGGGCAGCGGGTGAACCAGAGGCGTTCCAGGGTTTCAGGTTTGGGGGTGGCTTGAGGGAGGGTCATGGGTGGGCTCCTTGGACGTCGTGCAAGGACCGTTGCAGCGGCCGTGCCAAGGGCTGGGATGCCCGGAACAAGGGGCTTTCCGATGATGACCAGGGTGGTGATTGCTGACCAGGATGCAGGATTGCGGCGCGGGTGTTGCCAGATCAGCAGAAACCGCGACCAGGGGTGTTGCTGGAGCAGCAAGGATGCGCTGAAAGCCCTGTACTCCATGGACTTCGGGGCTGTGGCAAAGAAGTTGCTCTGGTGTTCGCAGGCATCGCGGGGCAAGCCCGCTCCCACACCGACCCGCGATGGGCCATACACTGCCACCGAGGTAACCCATGACCACCATCGAACACCCGCCAGCCCGGCGCATCACCCATGAAGCCGAAGCCATCGACATCGCCCGCCAGGTCGCCGGCGAAATCGCCGCCCTCGCCGCCGACCCAGGCAACAACCGGCAACTGCCCCGCCGCCAGGCCGAGCTGCTGTCAAGCAGCGGCCTCACCGCCATCGGCGTGCCCACGCAGTTCGGCGGCCTCGGCGCCTCGGTCGCGACCATCGTCGAGACCGTGCGCCTGGTCTCCACCGCCGACGGCGGCGTCGGCCAGCTGCTGCAGATCCACAACGTGATGCTGCGCGGGGTGCTCGGCGGCTACCCCGACGAGGTCCGCGACCGCGTGCTGGCCGATGTGCTGGCCGGCAAGCGCCTGGGCAATGCCCTGGCCGAGGTCGGCGGCAAGAACAAGTTCGCCCTCAAGACCCGCGTCGAACGCCGCGCCGACGGCAAGCTGGTGCTCAACGGCAGCAAGTTCTACTCGACCGGCGCCTACCTGGCCGAGTGGATCTCGCTGACCGCCGCCAGCGAGGACGGTGGCGCCGGCGTGTTGCTGCACCGCGACACCCCCGGCCTGACCCTGGTCGATGACTGGGACGCCTTCGGCCAGCAGCACTCGGTGAGCGGCACGGTGAAGTTCGACGAGATCGTCCTCGACGAGCGCTTCGTCACCTTCCGTAGTGGGCCGATGAAGCGCACCGGCCTGACCTTCCCGCAGATCCTTCACGCCGCCATCGACAGCGGCATCGCCGCCGGCGCCCTGCAGGCGGCGGTGGACTACCTGCGCGAGCACGCCCGGGCCTGGGTCGAGAGCGGCGTTGAGCGGGCCAGCGACGAGCCGCACATCATCCGCCAGGTCGGCGAATACGCCGTGGCCCTGCGCGGCGCCGAGTCGGTGCTGCGCGAGGCGGCGCGGGTGTTCGACGCCCACGAGAGCGACCCGGCGGACAAGGCGCTGGAGGATGAGCTGATCCTCTCGGTGGCCACCGCCCGGGCGCATGCCGACGGCGCGGCGCTGAAGATCGCCAGCGACCTGTTCTCGCTACTTGGGGCCAGCGCCTCGCTGAGCAAGTGGAACCTGGACCGCTTCTGGCGCGACGCCCGCGTGCACACCACCCACGACCCGATCCGCTGGCGCCTGCACAACGTCGGCAACTACTACCTCAACGGGGTGGATCCGGGGGAGTACACGGCGGTGCTCAATGCCAAGGAAGCGCAAGGCGCTACACGTCGCTGACGCCATCGCGGGGCAAGCCCGCTCCCACGCCAGACCTGCAACGACACCATTGGCGTGGGAGCGGGCTTGCCCCGCGATGAGGCCCGCCCCACCACCAGACCCGAGCCCTGCATGACCTCCAGACACCCCCTCCTGCGCGCCCTGGCGATCTACCGCGAGATGCCCTGGCGCTTCACCCTGGTCGCCACCCTGTACATCGCCGGCAACCTGGGCCTGGCCTGGCAGCAATGGCTGATCGGCCACGCGGTCGACGATGTCGGCGCCGGCCGCGCCGTGACCCGCCTGGCCGACGGCAGCCTCGACGCCAGCCTGGGCTGGCACTGGCTGTGGACCCTGCTGGCCATCGCCCTGGCCCGCGGCCTGCTGCAGTACGCCGCCGCGGTGCTGTCGCTGGTGCTCAGCCAGGCCCTGCTGACACGCCTGCGCGAACGCATTCTCGAACAGGTCCAGGCCCTGCACCTGGGCTACCACTGGCGCCATGGCATGGGCGAGCTGGTGACCCGCACCACCCGCGACGCCGACAAGGTGCGCGATGCGCTGATCACCTTCTGGCGGCAGATCGTCGAGACCCCGCTGGTGCTGCTGGCGGCAGTCGGCCTGCTGGCCTGGTACGACCCGCTGCTGGGCCTGGTGCCGCTGCTGTTGACCGGTGTCGGGCTGTGGCTGTTCGTGCGCCAGACCGAACGCCTGGTCGGCCTCGACCGGGCAGTGGCCACGGCCTACGACCAGGTCAGCCAGGACCTGGCCGAAGGCATCGGCGGTGTGCGGGTGATCAAGGCGTTCGGCCTCGAGGACCGACGCATCGCCCGCTTCGCCGAGCAGGTGACGCTGTTCAGCGGCCATGCCCGCACGGCGCTGGCCTACGCCAGCTCGCGCATTCCCCTGCCGCAGGCGGTGGTCGCTCTCGGCCATGTGTGGATCCTGGTGTACGGCGCCCACCAGGTGGCCGCCGGGCGCCTGGGCATCGGCGAGCTGGTGACCTCGCTGCTGGTGGGCACCACCCTGGTGTTCCGCATCGAAGGCATCGGCCGGGTCATGCAGACCTTCGCCGACGCCCGCGCCAGCGCCGAACGCATCTGGCAACTGCTCGACGAGCGCCCCGCCATCCGCAACGGCCAGGGCGCGCTGCCAGCGGGGCCGCTGGGCCTGAAGCTGGAGCAGGTGCGCGTGGCCGCGCCACAGGCCGACCGCGACCTGCTGCACGGCTGCTCGCTGCAGCTGCGCCCCGGCGAGGTGGTGGCGCTGGTCGGCGCCACCGGCAGCGGCAAGAGCCTGCTGGCCAGCCTGCTGCCGCGCCTGGCCGAGGTAGACGGCGGCAGCGTGCGGGTCGGCAGCGACACCCATGGCTGGCACGATGTGCGCGACCTCGACCTGGCGGCCTTACGCCACCGGGTGCAGGTGCTGCCACAGGAAAGCTTCCTGTTCAGCGACTCGCTCGCCGCCAACCTGCGCCTGGCCGCGCCCGGCGCCAGCGACAGCGAGCTGCGCGAGGCCCTGCGCCAGGCCGCCACCGAGGATGTGCTGGAGCGCCTGCCCCACGGCCTGGACACACCGCTGGGCGACCGTGGCGTGACCCTGTCCGGCGGCCAGCGCCAGCGCCTGTGCCTGGCCCGCGCCCTGCTCGGCGCGCCCGACATCCTGTGCCTGGACGACGCCACCAGCGCCCTGGACGCCCAGAGCGAGCGCCGCGTGCTCGACAACCTGCGCCGTCAACGCAGCCAGACCGGCCGTGCACCGACCCTGCTGTTGATCACCAGCCGCCTGTCCACCCTGTTGCTGGCCGACCGCGTGCTGCTGCTCGACGGCGGGCGCATCCGCGCCAGCGGCAGCCACGCCGAGCTGACGGCAAACAACGCCCACTACCGCGACCTGCTGGGGATCGAGCATGGCTGAAAGCGATATCGACATCGAACAGCGCCTGGCCCGCCAGGCCCTCGACCGCGGCATGCTGGGCCGCCTGCTGCCGCTGCTGCGGCCGATCCGTGGGGCGATCCTGAGCGTGATCGGCCTGGAACTGCTGCTGGTGTTCACCGTGTTCCTGCGGCCGTGGTTCGTCCGCGAGCTGCTCGACCGCGGGCTGATCCAGGACGCCGGCCACTGGTTGCTGGACGAGCGCCTGGTGCTGTGGCTCGGCCTGGGCCTGGCCGCCAGCTGGCTGGGCCGCTTCCTGCTGGCAGGCATCTCGCAGTTCATTGCCGGCGGCGCCGCCATCGGCGTGCTCAACGCCCTGCGCGTGCAGGTGTTCGCCCATGTCCAGGCGCTGTCGGTGAGCTACTTCGACCAGACCCGCGCCGGGCGCATCATCGCCCGTGCCGACCGCGACGTCGACGCGTTGGAACCGTTGCTGGTGCAAGGCCCGCCGGAGCTGCTGGGCGCCCTGCTGCGCTGCGGCCTGGCCGGGGTGATGCTGTGGCGCATCGAGCCGAGCTTCTTCTACAGCCTGGCGGCCACCGTGCCGCTGCTGGCGCTGGCGACCTGGCGCTTCAAGCGGGTGTCGCAGCGCAACTGGGCCAAGGTCGCCGAGCAGCGCAGCCGCTTCACCGCGCACCTGGTCGAAAGCGTCAGCGGTGTGCGCCTGATCCAGCAGTGCGGGCGCGAGGCCAGCAACCAGCGGCGCTACCGGCACCTGCTGGAGGCCTTCAACCAGGCGCTGATCCACGGCAGCCTGCGCACCAGCTGGTTCGCGCCGTTCACCGCGCTGCTGGGCACGGCGGGCATGGCCGTGCTGTTGCTGGTGGGTGCCTTCGGCCTGGCCGAAGGCCAGGTGAGCGTTGGCCAGGTGGCCGAGAGCCTGTTCTACGTGTTCCTGTTCCTCGGCCCGCTGCAGGAGCTGTCGGACCTGTTCGAGCGCTACGCCACCGGCAGCGCCTCGGCGCAGCGCATCTTCCTGCTGCTCGACACCCGCGCCCAGGTGCTCGACCCCGAACAGCCTAGGACGCTGGGCCGGGCCCGTGGCCAGGTGGACTTCGAGCAGGTCGGCTTCGCCTACAACGCCAGCGCCCGCCCGGTGATCGATGGGCTCGACCTGCATATCCCGGCGGGCGAAGTGCTGGCCATCGTCGGCCCCTCGGGGCATGGCAAAAGCACCCTGGTGCAGTTGCTCACGCGCTTCTACGACGTGCGCCACGGCGCGGTGAAGCTCGACGGCATCGACCTGCGCGAACTGGCCCAGCACGACCTGCGGCGCAACGTCGGCGTGGTGTTGCAGGACAACGTGCTGTTCAGCGGCACCCTCCTCGACAACCTGCGCCTGGCCCGGCCCGGCGCCGACGATGCCCAGCTGATCGCCGCCGCTCGCAAGCTGGGTGCCGACGAGGTACTGGAGCGCCTGCCGCTGGGCTACCACACAGAGGTCGGTCCGCTGGGCAGCCACCTGAGCCACGGCCAGCGCCAGCTGGTGTGCCTGGTCCGCGCCTACCTGGCCGACCCTGCGGTGCTGGTGCTCGACGAAGCAACCTCGGCGGTCGACGTGCACACCGAGCGGCGCATCCAGCAGGCGCTGCGCCGGCTGTGCCAGGGGCGCACGGCGATCATCATCGCCCACCGCCTGGCGACCATCCGCGACGCCGACCGGATCGCCGTGGTGCGCCACGGGCAGGTGGTCGAACTGGGGCGGCATGCCGCGCTGGTCGAGGCCGGCGGGGTGTATGCCGGGTTGTACGCGACGTATCTGCGCAGTGCCGGGGAGGTCGCCATCGAGAACTAGGGCCCTATCGCGGGGCAAGCCCGCTCCCACGCCAACTGTGCCGTTGCAGGTCTGGCGTGGGAGCGGGCTTGCCCCGCGATAGGGCCCTGCTGCTGCTCATGCAATCACTGCTGCCCGGCTGCTGCCACAGCAACACCTCACCCTCGCCATCCCTCGCAGTTCCGGCCCTGCAGTGCCATGGCACAGCCGTTGCACCACCCCCCACATCGCCAACCTCCCCTTCAGGAGCTCCCATGACCACCGAATTCTTCTGGCGCCTGCCCCTGGGCACCGACGGGCCGCAACTGTCCACCGACCGCCACACCCGTGGCAACCCGCAGCACCGCCCGGGCCACATCGCCCCCGGCCGCCTGCCCAGCGGCGAGGCCGACGGCTTCACCTACATCGACTATATCGCCCAGGTGGCCAAGGCCGCCGAGCTGGCCGGTTTCGAAGGCGCCTTGCTGCCCACCGGCCCCGAGCCGTGGATCGCCGCCGCGGCGCTGGCCCGCGAGACCCGACGCATCCGTTTCCTGATCGCCTTCCAGGCCACCTGGACCCTGCCCGCCTACGCCGCGCAGCAGGCAGCGATCCTGCAAAACCTCAGCGGCGGGCGGCTGGACTGGAACATCATCACCGGCGGCAACCCGGCCAGCCAGCGCGCCAACGGCGACTTCCTCGAACACGACCTGCGCTACAAGCGCACCGGCGAATTCCTCGACGTGATTCAGGGCCTGTGGACCAACGACAGCTTCTCCTACGAAGGCGACATCTACCGCCTGGAGCACGGCAGCCTGCCACCGGGCCTGGCCCACGAGCGCAAGCCCGGGGTGTACTTCTCCGGTTTCTCCGACGCCGCGCTGGAGGTCGCCGCCCGCCACGCCGACGTCTACCTGAACTGGGCCGAGCCGATCGACACGCTCAAGCCGCATCTCGAACGGGTGCGCGAACTGGCCGACAAGCAGGGCCGCACGGTGCGCTTCGGCCTGCGCGTCGACCTGTTCGCCCGCGAAACCGAAGAGCAGGCCTGGCGCGAGCTGCGCCAGCAGTTCGAACGCCTCGAAGGCAAGAGCAGCGCCATCGCCAAGGGTTTCGTCACAGGCTCCGACTCGGTCGGCGGCGCCCGCCAGGCGGCCTATCACCAGCACCTGCAGGATTTCGACGAACTGAAGCTGGCGCGCAATCTCTGGGCCGGTTTCGCCAAGGCCAAGCCCGGCCCGACCGTGGGCCTGGTGGGCAGCCACCAGAACATCGCCGAGCGCCTGGCCGAATACCGCGACGCCGGCTTCTCGACCTTCATCCTGGCGGCCAACCCGCACCTGGAAGAGGCCCTGCGCATCGGCCAGGAAGTCCTGCCGCTGGTGCAGCAAGCCGCCGCCACGCCGCTCAAGGCCAGCGCCTGAGGAGAACGACCATGAGCCAACCCCTCGACACCCTCTGGTACACCCGCTGTCCGGTGCCCACCGGCCTGGGCATCGCCGTGCAGCAAGGCTGGCTGCAGCAGGACCTGGCGGCCCTGGGCACCCGCGTGCAGTCGCTGCGCGAAGCCGACGAGCAGGCCGTGCGCGAATCGCACTTCGACCACACGTTGCGCAACTCGGTGCGTCACGGCGGCAGCATCCCGGCGATCTGGGCCCGCGCCCAGGGCTGCGAGACCCGCGTGATCGGCCTGTCCTGGGCCGATGAAGTGCAGCTGATCCTGACCCGCCCGGACAGCGCCATCCACAGCGTGCAGGACCTCAAGGGCCGGCGCTTCGGCCTGCCCGACTGGAGCGCGGCGCAGATCGACTTCACCCGCGCCCAGGCCCTGCGCGGCCTGGAAAACGCCCTGAAGCTGCACGGCCTGCAGGTGGGCGACCTGCACCTGGTCAACTACCGCTACCACGGCACCTTCAGCGACCGTCCGGTGCGCAATGTCGCCGGCACGCCAGTGTCCACCGGCCAGGACGAAGGCCGCAACCTGGAGCTGGCCGGCCTGCTGCGCGGCGAGGTGGACGCGATCTTCCTCAAGGGCGCCAGCGCCGTGCAGCTGGCCCACGCCTTCGGCCTGCGCACCGTGATCGACACTGGCAGCCACCCCGACCCGCTGATCCGCAGCAACAACGGCACGCCGCGCACGCTGGCGGTCGACAGCCATCTGCTCGAACGGCACCCGCAGGTAGCCCGCACGCTGCTGGGCAGCGTGCTGCGCGCCGAGCACTGGGCGCAGCAGCACCCGGACGAGACCCGCCGCTACCTGGCCCGCGAAACCAACAGCAGCGAATACTGGGTCGGCGTGGCCTATGGCAACGACGCCCACCTGCGCCTGCGCACCGCCCTGGACGAACAGGCCATCGACGCGCTGCAGGACTTCGTGCAGTTCCTCGCGCGCTGGCGCTTCATCCCGGCCAGCTTCGCGGTGCGCGACTGGATCGACCGGCAGCCGCTGGACGCGCTGCTCGCCGCCCCTTCTGCCATGGACAGGAAACCCATCGCCTTATGAGCAAGCCCCTGGAAACCCTCTGGTACACCCACAGCCCGGTACCCACCGGCCTTGGCATCGCCGTGCAGTCCGGGCGCCTGGCCCAGGCTTTCGCGCCGTTCGGCACGCGCATCCAGTCGCTGCGCGAGTCCAGCGAGCGCGAGGTGCGCGAGGCCCACTACGACCACCACCTGCAGAACTCGGTGCGCCATGGCGGCAGCATCCCGGCGATCTGGGCCTACGCTAGCGGCGTCGAGACCCGGGTGCTGGGGCTGAGCTGGATCGACGAGGTACAGCTGATCCTCACCACCGAAGAGAGCGGCGTGCGTGGCATTCGCGACCTGAAGAACCGCCGCTTCGGCCTGCCCAAGTGGGCCAACGTGCAGATCGACTTCACCCGCGCCCAGGCCCTGCGCGGCCTGGAGAACGCGCTCAAGCTCGAAGGCCTGAACGTGGCCGACGTCGAGCTGGTCGACTACCCCTACGGCGGCACCTACAGCGATGAGCCCAAGCAGCATCTGTACGGTTCGGAGGTGGCGCTGGACACCCGCCGCGTGAGTCGGCGCAACAACGAGTTGATCGGCCTGCTGCGCGGCGACATCGACGCGATTTTCCTCAAGGGTGCCCACGCGGTGCAGCTCGCCCACGAGTTCGGCCTGCGGGTGGTGGTCGACACCGGCAGCCACCCCGACCCGCTGATTCGCAGCAACAACGGCACGCCGCGCACGCTGACGGTGGACACCCACCTGCTGCACGAGCATTTCGAGGCCAGTCGCACCCTGGTCGACACCGTGCTGCGCACCGAGCAATGGGCCTGGGCCAACCCCGAGGACACCCGGCGCTTTCTTGCCCGCGAGCTGAACACCAGCGAGTACTGGGTGGCGGCGGCCTATGGCGAGGATGCCCATCGGCGCCTGCGCACGGCGCTGGATGGCCGCTCCATCGCGGCGTTGCAGGACTTCAGCGAATTCCTTCATCGCTGGGGCTTCATCCCGCGGCGCATCGATGTGCGCGAGTGGATCGATTCGAGCGTGCTGGAGCAGGTGATCGGCTCCACATCGCGATTGGCTGTCTGAACCTGCAAGGGCATTGGGGCAGCCCTGCTGCCCCAGCAACACCCGCCAAACACCCCGCTGCTGCGCCATCCACATCGACCGCTTCAACAACCAATAAATCCTAATAAAAACAGTGCGTTACGAGCCTGGCACAGTCCCTGCTCTGTCTTCCCCAACAACGCTTTCACTCGGGGAGATTCCACATGCACCAGCGCCATCCACTAGCCCGCCAGATCAGCCTCGCGCTGCTGCTGGGCAGCACCGCCAGCCACACCTTCGCCGCCGACGAGAACAAGACCGAACCGGCCCTGGAGACCGTTACCGTCACCGCCCAGCACCGCGAACAGACCCTGCAGGAAGTGCCGGTGGCCGTGTCGGCGATCAAGGGCACGCAACTGGTCGCCGACGGCGTGCGCTCGATGGGCGACATCACCACCTTCGTGCCCAACGCCTCGGCCAAGAACCCCGACGGCGATGGCCGCCCGCGCTGGTACATCCGTGGCCTGGGCACCGGCGACACCGGCGCGGCAACGGTCTACCCGGTGGGCATTTACGCCGACGACGTCTACCTCAACGCGCCCATCGCCGGCGGCGGGCCGCTGTTCGACTTGGAGCGCATCGAGATCCTGCGCGGCCCGCAAGGCACCCTGTACGGCAAGAACACCACCGCCGGCGCGGTCAACGTGATCTCGAAGAAACCGACCTTCGACACCGACGGCTATGGCACGGTCGGTTTCGGCAGCAAGAACGAACGCATCCTCAACGGCGCCCTCGGCGGCACCCTGGTGGACGACAAACTGGCCGGCCGGGTGTCGCTGTACTCCGAGGAACGCGACGGCTTCCAGCACAATGACTTCGATGGCAACAGCTACGGCGACGTCAACAAGAAGGCCGTGCGCCTGCAGTTCCTCGCCCAGCTCAACCCGGACCTGGACGCCCTGCTGAAGATCCACAGCCGCCAGTTCAAGGGCGACGGCAGCAACGGCTCGCTGCCGGTGGGCAGCTACTACAACGTCGGCTACCAGCGCCCCAATGGCCGCGACATCTCCCTCAACGTCAACGAGGACTACCGCCTCGACCACGACGGCGCGTCATTAACCTTCAATTGGTACCTGGGCGACTACACCCTGACCTCGATCAGCGCCTACGACTACATCCGCAACCGCTCCACCACCGACGCCGACTACACCCCCTACGAGGTCAACGGCGCCGCGATCACCGACAACAGTTACCGCCAGTGGTCCCAGGAACTGCGCCTGGCCTCGCCGGAAGACCGTCCGCTGCACTGGCTGCTCGGTGCCCACTACTTCCACGAAGACCTCGACAGCGCCTCGCAGCGCATCGTCACCCCGGGCCCGACACCCAACGGCAGCGGCTCCAACCAGGTCGGCACCACGGCGTTTCGCGACCTGGGTTTCGACCACCGCACCGACAGCTACGCGCTGTTCGGCAACGTCACCTATGACTTCACCGACGACTTCAGCGTGACCGGCGGCCTGCGCTGGACCCAGGAGAAAAAGGACATCGACCTGGACCTGGTGCAGTTGACCCGCGCCAGCGCCAACGGCCCGCTGATCCCCATCGCCGGCGCCGGCAGCAACGGCAACCGCCAGCAAGACAAGACCTGGGAAGCCTGGACCTACGATCTGACCCCGGAATACCGCATCAACGACAACCTGCGGGTGTTCTTCCGCTATGCCCATGGTTTCCGTTCCGGCGGTTTCAACACGGGGCTTTCCACCAGCCTGGCGCAGCTGACCACGGTCGACCCGGAAGAGCTGGACGCCTACGAACTGGGGCTGAAGTCCGAGTGGTTCGACCGGCGCCTGACGGTCAACGCCAACGTCTTCTATTACGACTACTCGGACATCCAGGTGAACCTGCTGACGGTCAACAACGGCGTGCTCACCACCGCCTTGACCAACGGCGCCAAGGGCAAGGTCAAGGGCGCCGAGCTTGAGATCGAAGGCCAGCCCACCGAGCGCCTGCACCTGCGCGCGGCCGTGTCGTTCCTCGATACCGAGTACACCGATTTCAAGAACACCAACCCCACCACCGGCGCGGTGACCGGCGACTACAGCGGCAACAGCTTCGTGCGCTCGCCGCGCAACGTGGTGTCGCTGGGCGCCGACTACACCCTGCCGCTGGACGTGCCCGGACGCGTGGTGGCCGGGGGCGACGTGAGTTTCCGCGACAAGGAGTACTTCCTCGCCGACCGCCAGAGCAGCGCCGACCAAACCCTCAGCCAGCCGCACTACACCCTGGCCAATGCGCGTCTGAGCTGGTTCAGCGCCGACGACAAGCTCAGCGTTACCGGCTTCGTCAACAACCTCACCGACCGCCGCTACCAGGTGCATGGCCGGCCCAACGGCGGTGCCGGGCAGTACGTGATCACCTACGGCGACCCGCGCACCGTGGGGATGAGCGTTACCAGCCGGTTCTAGGTCGCCGTTTGCGGCCCTATCGCGGGGCAAGCCCGCTCCCACGCCAACGCTGCCGTTGCAGGTCTGGCGTGGAAGCGGGCTTGCCCCGCGACAGGGCCGGCACAGTCCACACTTCTTTTCAGCAGGAATCCCCATGCCCCACCACCACCCCTTGGCCCTGAGCCTGGCCATCGGCAGCCTCGCCGTGCCCGCGCTGGCCGCCGAATCCACCGACCGCCTCGACACCGTGGTCGTGGTCGGCACCCACCGCAGCGACCTCACCGCCCTGCAAAGCGCCGCCCCGGTGGACGTGCTCAGCGGCGAAAAGCTCCAGGAAACCGGCGCCCGCGACCTGTCCGGCGCCCTCACCGCGCTGTCGCCCTCGTTCAACTACCCGCAGTCGCCACAAGGCGCCTTCGCCGGCTCCATCGCCCAGGGCGCCTCGCTGCGCGGCCTGGCCTCCGACCAGGTGCTGGTGCTGGTCAACGGCAAGCGCCGCCACACCAGCGCCAACGTCACCCGCCAGGGCCTGGCCAACGGCCGTGGCGCGGCGGCGGTGGACCTGAGCCTGATTCCGCTGGTGGCAGTCGAGCGGGTGGAGATCCTGCGCGACGGCGCCGCCGCCCAATACGGCTCTGACGCCATCGCCGGGGTGATCAACATCGTGCTCAAGGAGCGCGACCAAGGCGGCAACCTCGGCTACCGTTTCGGCGGCTACGACAAGGGCGACGGCCTGCAGCGCAAGCTCAGCGGCTGGAAAGGCTTCGCCCTGCCCAATGACGGATTCCTCACCCTGGCCTTCGATGCCGGCAGCCAGGACCCGGCCAGCGACACCCGCGACGACAACCGGATCTTCTACCCCGGCTCCACCAGCACCGCGACCCCGCGCGAGCAGAACAACCGCTACCGCAACTGGCGCTGGGGCTCGGGCAATGTCTCGGACCAGTACAACTTCACCGCCAACGCCGAAATGGGGCTGGGCGATGGCCTGAGCGCCTACGGCCTGGCCACCTACGCGCACAAGAACACCGACGCCGAGAACTTCTTCGACCCGCCCACCACCCTGCGCAGCAACTACGGTAGCGTGGCCCTGGCGCGCTACCCGGACGGGCGCCTGCCGATCACCCGCTACGGCCTGGAGGACCATGCCGTCACCGGCGGCCTGCGCTACGAGGACGAGACCCTCGGGCACTTCGACCTGGCCCTGAACCATGGCAACAACCGCGTCGACTCCACCGACCGCGATGCCATCAACCCCAGCTGGGGCACGGCCAGCGCCTCGACCCTCTACACCGGCCGGCGCGAGGCCGACCAGACCAACCTGACCCTGGACTGGACCCGCGACTTCGCCACCGACCTGCTGTTCAAGCCACTGACGGTGTCCGCCGGCCTGACCTGGCGCGAGGAAAACTACCAGCTCAGCGCCGGCGATGCCCAGGGCTGGCAGAACGGGCCGCTGTTCAATACCGTCGACCCGCTGACCGGGCGGCGCATTCCCGGCTACTACTCGGGTATCACCCAGGTCGACGCCGCCGCCCTCGACCGCCGGGTGATCGGCGCCTACTTCGACCTCGAAGGACAGATCACCGAGCAATTCCAGGCCGGCTTCGCCCTGCGCAGCGAGCATTACTCCGACTTCGGCGACACCACCAACGGCAAGCTGTCGCTGCGTTACGATTTCACCCCCGAGATCGCCGCCCGGGCCAGCGCCAGTACCGGCTACCGCGCACCCTCGCTGGTGCAGTCGGGGCTGTCGTCGTTCAGCGTGCAGGTGGTCGAGCAGCCGCCGGGCAGCGGCAACTGGGTCGAGGTGCAACAGCGCACCCTGCGCGCCGACAGCCCCGAGGCGCGGCTGCTGGGCGGCAAGGCGCTCAAGCCCGAGGAGTCGACCAACTTCTCGGTCGGCCTGGTATGGCGTCCGCTGGCCAACGCGTCGCTGACCGTCGATGCCTACCGTATCGACATCGACAACCGCATCACCCTGTCCGACCAGCTGCCGGCCTCGGTGGTCGGGCCGATCTTCGCCGGCACGCCGTACGCCAACATCCAGAGCGCGGCGTTCTACAGCAATATCGCCGACACCCGCACCGACGGTATCGAACTGGCCGGGCACTACCAGCTCGACCTCGGCGCCTGGGGCCGGCTGGACCTCAACGGCGGCTATGCGCGCACCAACACGCGCATCACCGGGCTGGACGATGTCGGCGGCATTGCCGGCGACCAGATCATCGGCCGCAACACCCAGGGGCTTATCGAGGACGGCACGCCCAAGGACAAGCTGACCCTGAGCGCCAACTGGCAGTACCAGGGCTGGAACGTGACCGTGGCCCAGCGCCGCTACGGCCAGTGGCAGAACCGCAACGCCGCCAATCCGGCGCTGGACCAGACCTTCGGCGCGCAGTGGGTGACCGACCTGGACGTGGCCTACCGTTTCGGGCTGGGACTGACCTTGTCGGTGGGTGCGATCAACCTGTTCGACAGCCACCCCGACAAGCTCGAGGGCGCGCAGTTGTACGGCGTGCCGAAGTACTCGATCACCAGCCCCGAAGGGGCGCAGGGGGCGTTCTACTACACCAGCCTGAGCTACGATTTCTGATGGCCCATCGCGGGCAAGTCCACTCCTGCAGGAGCGGGCTTGCCCGCGACAGCGGCACACGCTCCCTCAAGACGCGAGGATAAAGTCCGCCGCCGTCACACTGGTCGCATCCCCCACCCCGACCAGGCGGATGGAGTCAGGCCCACCGAAACTGACCAGCGTATCGGCGCCGACATCGGCAATGCTGACACTGACGGCAAAACTCGCCGCGGTAATGCTCAGCGCCGTGATATCCAGCCGGTCCTGGCCGCCTGCCGGGGCGGCGTCGAAACCGAACACCTGGTCGGTGCCGAAGCCTGCGGCGAACTGGAAGATATCGTTGCCGTCGTTGGCCACCAGCGAGTCATTGCCGGCACCACCGCTGACGATGTCGTCACCGGCCCCGCCATCGACGAAGTCGTTGCCGTTGCCGCCCTGCACGACATCGTTGCCGCCACCGCCCAGCACCGTGTCGTTGCCGTCGCCACCGACCAGCACATCGATGCCGACGCCACCGTCGAGGTTGTCGTTGCCCGCCCCGGCCTGCAGCGTGTCGTTGCCGACACCGCCATTGAGCGAATCATCGCCATCCCCCCCGTCAAGACTGTCATCGCCGCCGCCCCCGTTCAGGCTGTCGGCGCCGAGGCCACCGATCAGCTGGTCGTTGCCGGCATCGCCGTTGAGCGTGTCGTTGCCGGCGTTGCCGACCAGGGTATCGTTGCCGCCGTCGCCACTGAGGGTGTCGTTGCCGGCACCGCCGGTGATGACGTTGTTCAGCCCGTTGCCGGTGCCGACGAAGTTGCCGACGCCGGTGTAGGTCAGGTTCTCGACGTTGGCAGCCAGGCTGTAGCTGGCCAGCGCGGTCAGCACGGTGTCGATGCCGCCGCCACCCGCCTCGACCACCACATCCGACGTGGAGTCGACGATATAGGTGTCGTTGCCGGCACCGCCCACCATCCGGTCACCGCCGGCACCGCCATTGAGCTGGTCGTTGCCGGCCCCGCCGGTGAGGGTGTTGGCCAGCGCGTTGCCGGTGCCGGTGAAGTTGCCGCTGCCGGTGAAGGTGAGGTTCTCGACGTTGGCGCCAAGCTGATAGCTGAGCAAGCTGGTCTGCACCAGGTCGGTACCGCCACCGACCGCCTCGACGACACTGTCGCCGGCATTGTCGACCACGAAGGTGTCGTTGCCGAGGCCGCCGTCCATGGCATCCGCGCCAACGCCACCGTTGAGGGTGTCGTTGCCGTCCTCGCCGAACAGCAAGTCACCGTCGTCACCGCCGTTGAGGATGTCGTTGCCCGCCCCACCGAACAGCTGGTCCACGGCGCCCAGGCCATTGAGCGTGTCGTTGCCGCCCAGACCGCGCAGCACGTCGTTGCCCGCGCCGCCGGTGAGGGTGTTCGCCGCGTTGGTGCCCACCAGGGTGACGCCCGTCAGCAGGCGCACCGCCGTGGTCGCGGCGGAGGTCACGGTTTCCTGGGCGCCGAAGCCGTCGGTGTAGCGCACGATCACCCGCAGTTGCTGGTTGCCCTGGGCGAAGCCCGGGGTGTAGCTCGCCGTGGTGGCGCCGGCGATGTCGACGAAGTTGCCACCCACGCCCTGCTGCCACTGGAAGCTGAAGGCGCCCAGCCCGTCGAGGTCGGCGATGCCGGCGGTCGAGGCGATCAGCAGCTGCCCCTGGTCCGGCGTGGTGTCGCTGATCAGCACCGTGCCGGTCGGCGCGTCGTTGACGTTGGCCACCGGTCCGAGGATGTCGGAGGCGGCGCGCTCGGCCACGCCGAAGGTATCCACGTAGCCCACCTGCACCCGGACATGCTGGCCGACCTGGGTCTGGCCAAGGGTGAAGGTACTGGCGGTGGCACCGGCGATATCGACCCAGCCGGCGCCGTTGTTCATCTGCCATTGGAAGGTGAACGGCGCGCTGCCGATGCCGTCGGCGTCGACGATAGTCGCCGGGTTGGCGCTCAGCACCTGGTTCTGCACCAGCAGCCCGGCCACGGCGGGTCCGCTGCTGGGCGCGCTGTTGGCCGAGGAGTCGACGATCTCCAGGGTGCCCTTGGCATCCTGGTACACCGCCCGCACGCGGATGTTCAGGCCGGCGACATCGTCTGCCACCCGGTAGGTGCTGCCGATCGCCCGCGAGACCTCGCCGGCGGCGACGAAGGTGATGTCCTCGTAGACGCCCGTGCCGGGGATGTTCTCCACCTGCCAGTAGTAGGCCACCGGTCCGCTCAGCGCGCCGCTGGGGTTGCTCGCGCCCTGGTTGTCGGCATCGTGCACCGCCAGGTCGCTGACCCGCAGCAACTGCCCGGCCACGGGCGTGTCATCGCGCAGGCCGGTGGCATCGTCGACGATCGCCAGGTGGCCGCTGGGGCCGTTGTTCACCGCGCTGCCCACGCCGGAAGCCTGGGCGCCGTCGGCGAACTGCAGACGCTCGATGCCGGTCAGGCGATCGACGCCGTCGCGTCCGACCACCGTGTCGGTGACGATCACCGTGTTGCCTTCGACGACGATGCGGTAGTCCGTGGCGATACCGGAGAACAGCGCGGTGTCGTACTGGTCGGTACCGCTGAGGATCTCCCGCACGATCACCAGCTGGCCGGGGTTGTAGGTGCCCTTGAGCATCAGCGGCACCATCGGCTCCATGCTGTCGAACGAGGCGATCTCCGGCCCGCTGCCATCGCTGTTGGCCCGCACGCTGATGCGCACGTTCAGCCACTTGTCGCCGTCGAGGATATCGTCGCCGCCACGCCCTTCGATCAGGTCGCTGCCACTGCCACCGAGGATGATGTTGCCGCCATCATAGAAGGTCGCACCGACGGGCAGCAGCCCGGCCAGGCCGTTGATCAGGCTGATGTTGGTGAGCACGCTGCCGGTGGCCCCGGCGGTCGGCAGCGAGGTGGCGTCCTCGTTGTCGCCGCGCAGGAAGTCACCGTGCGCCGAGCCCGACAGCCCTTCCATGATGTCGAAGCGCACCAGCGCCGAGGCCCCCGAGCCCGGTACCGGCGGCACATCGAAGAAGCGGTCGCTGTAGTCGACGGTCACGCCCTGGGCCAGGCCCTTGAAGGTCGCCCAGTCATAGCCGGAGCCGCCGATGTAGCGATCGCCGAAGCCGAGGCTGCCGACCATGATGTCGTCGCCGCCTTCACCGTTGAACTTGTCGTTCTCGTTGCCGCCGACGAACACGTCGTTGCCGATCACCGGGTCGTTGCCGAGGGGGTCGAAGTTGTCGCCGGGGGCGCCGTCCGAGGTGCCCTTCTCGATCCAGTCGTCGCCTTCGTTGCCCATGTCCTGCTCGTTGGCCTTGCTGCCGAGGATGAAGTCGTTGCCCTGGCCGCCGATGGCCTCGGAAGCATCCTCGCCGGTGACGATGAAGTCGTTGCCGAAACCGCCGATGATCAGGTTGACGCCATTGCCGCCATGCAGCACATCGTTGCCGTCGCCGCCCTGGATGTTGTCGTCGCCGCCCATGTCGCTGATGATGTCGTCGCCGGCACCGCCGCGCAGCTGGTCGTTGCCGTAGCCGCCTTCGATACGGTCGTTGCCGCCGTCGCCCCAGACCGTGTCGTCGCCTTCGCTGGAGACCAGGATGTCGTCGCCCTGGGTGCCGCCCAGCACGATGTGCTGGTCACCGGCATAACGGATGTAGTTGCTGTCGGGCCCTTCGGTCAGCGGGCTGTCGCGGAACACCACCTGCTGGCCGTTGTCGCCGAGCGGGTCGGCGTTGCCCAGGCCGTCGTTGTACTGCTTGCTGCGGTCCAGCTCCAGGTAGAACCCGGGGTCGGAGAACACCAGGCCCGGCAGGTGCGTGGCCGAGGTGTTGGCCATGATCAGCTTGGCGAACGAGTTGCTTTCCAGCTCGGCGTTCATCGACAGGCCGGCGGTGCGCTCCAGGTAATAGAAGCGGTCGCCGTCCTGCAGTTTCTCCAGCTGGTTCTCGAACACGAAGTTGAAGGTGCTGCCGAGCATGCCGCCGAACGGGGTCTTGGCCTCGGCCAGGCCGCCGATCCACAGGTCGATGGCATCGACGCCGGTCACGGTCACGCCCTTGAGGTCATCGACAGTGCCCAGCACCCCGTCCTTGCCCGCCAGCGTCACGTTGGCCCAGCTGCCACTGCCGTTGAGGAAGTCCAGGCGGTCGGACGGCGCGTCCGCGCCACCGAACACCAGGGCCAGGGCCGCGGCGCGCTTGCCGTCGAGGGTGGTGGCCGAGGTGATGGAGCCGTGGGTGCCGTAGGCGGCGATGAAGTTGATCAAGGACTCCGGATGCTTGAGGTGCTGCACCAGGTCGACCCAGCTGGTGTAGGGCTTGAGCTGGGTATCGCCGGTCTGCCCGAAGATGTCGCGGCGCACGGCGTTGAGCGAGGGGATGCCGACATCGCGGCCACGGGCGATGTTGATCGCCGGCAGGTCCAGCGGCAGGCCGAGCAGGTTGTTGCGCAGCGCCTCGGTGACGAACTCGTCGATCTCGTTGCCGGCCTGACGGGTCACCCCGCGCACGATGGCGCTGGTCGCCTCCTCGGGGGTCACGCCGCTGGCGGCGTAGGCCAGCGGGTTGAGGAACGCCGCGATCAGGCCCATCTGCTGCTCGGGGTTGGCGCTGGCCGGGTCGCCGATCACCTTGAAGTCGATGTCGAAGCGGTCGACGGTTTCGGTCAGCATCGAGTGGCCGAAGCGGTACACGGTGTGCGCGAACTCGGCGACGATCGAGGCATCGAGGTCGACGTCGTAGACCTGGGTCGGGGCGAAGAACAGGTCGACGCGCGGCTGGATGGTGCGGGCGAATTCCTCGAACACCAGGTGCTGGTACTGCATCTCGGTGCCGAACTTGGCCGCCTGGAACAACCGCTCGCCGTTCCACACCAGGGCATCGATCTCGGCCTGGCTGGCGGGCAAGGCGCTGACCGGGGTCAGCAGCCACTCGTTGAGGAAGGCCAGATCGCCCGAGTCGAGCACGGTGTCCTGGGTCTGCGCCACCAGCCGGTTGTGCTCGGCATGGAAGATCGCATGCACCGCGGTCAGGCCGATGTTCTCGTTGACCCGGCCATCGCCGGCGATGTAGTGGGCGTCCAGCAGTTCATTGTCGTAGGCCAGGTTGGCGCCGGTGTGCGGGTTGACCGGCACGGCGTTGCCGGTGGCGCTGTCGGCATCCGGCGCCAGCACGCCGCCGATGGACACCGGCACGGCATTGTGGGCGATGTCGGCGAGGAACTGGTGGCCGGTGCGCACGGCGTTGGCCAGGTCGATCGGCGCCAGCGGGTTGCCTTCGACCAGCACATCGTCGGCGGTACCGCCCAGGCCGTCGGCGCCCTTCATCACCACCATCGGATAGCCATGCGGCCCCTTGATGAAGTTGCCGTAGGCATCGGTGGCCAGCAGCGGCACGTTGTCGACGTCGGCGTCGGTCAGGTGGATGCCGAGGATGTCGTTGGCCTGGGCCTTGACCACCTTCCAGGTGGCCATGCCACCGATCTCGCTGTCGTCAGCGGTGCCGAACTTGCCGTCGGCGCCCAGGTCGCGGTTGGTGATCAGCCGGCCGGTGGCGATGGGGCCACTGGCGGTGAGCTGGTAGCCGCGCAGGAAGACCTGGTGCGAGGGGTGCGAGCTGTAGGTCTGGTTCTGGTCGACGAACGGCGTGGTGGTGTTGGTGTGCTCGTGGATATCGTCGGCGTTGCCGAGGATGCCGTCCGGCCCCGGCAGGTTGGTGGCCCGGGTCAGCACCATGAAGTTGGCGGCACCACCCGGCACGTACAGCGGGTCGTCCGGCTGCAAGGGTATGAAGATGGTTCCCGAACCGCCCTTGGTGACCAGGTCCAGGCCGTGGTCGAAGAACTGGCCGAAGAAGGTCATCCAGGCGTTGAACGGCGCCGACAGCCCGGCATCCGCCGAGGTGTTCTCGAACAGGAAGACATCATGGTCGTCGCCGGTGCCGAACTGGCCGTCCATGCCTGGGCTGGCGACCACCCGCACACCGTCCTTGAGCTGGTCGTCGTTACCGGGCGTGCCGAAGTCCAGCACGCCATTGGCGCCGGGGTCGTAGGCGCTGGCGTAGGCCGCCGGGTTGTTCGAGGTCTGGTCGACGATCAGGTTGCTGATGGTGCGCGGCTCCGAGTCGAACACGTAGCCGCTGGTCTGCTGGTAGGTCGAGCCGGGAATGGCCGGTGAGCCGGGGCCGAAGAACCCGGCAGGCGCGCCCTCGGCGGCATTGAACACCGGGTCGGTCAGGCGCGGGAAGACATTGTCGGCGGCGCCATACTCGGTGTGGTCATGGCCATTGAGGTTCATCAGGTTGTTGTTCGAACCGTCGACCGCGCGCAGGCCCAAGGGTGCGCGGATGTTGGGGATCAGCGAGAGGATGTCCTGCCCGGCGGCATCCGCTTCGGCGATCTTGATCTGGGCAAGGATGAAGTTGAGGTCGGAGCGGACCATGTGCAGGCCCTCGCCCCCCGCGCTGGCATCGACCACCGGCGTGGGCGCGGTCGGCACCACCGGCGCGCCGGCCTCGACCACGCTGGTGGGCGCGGAGAACAGCACCTCGGTGGTGCCGTGGGCGTCCTGGTAGATCGCCTTGACCCGAAGCGACAGGCCTACCAGATCCGGCGACACCTTGAACGCGGTGCCATCGGCGCTCTGGAACGCCAGGTCGCCGGCCGGCAGCAGGATGATGTCCTGGAACACGCCGCTGCCGGGGTCGGCCTCGAACTGCCAGTAGTAGGACACCGAGGCATTGACCAGGGTGCCCAGCGGGTTGCCCGCCGTGACGTTGTCGCCGTCGCGCACCCCGGCCATGCTCACGCTGAGGATATCGCCCACGGTGATCGCGCCACCGTTGCCGTCACTGAGGCTCGGGCTGCCAGTCGGCTGCGCGTTCAGGCCCGGCACCAGCACGCGCTGGGCATCGGCGAACTGCAGGCGCTCGATGTGCAGCAGGGTATCGGTGCCGTCACGCCCGGCCACGGTATCGGCCACGGTCCATACATCGTCCGCCAGATCGGCGGTGCCGCGGGTGTCCTGGGTCACCACATACTCGGCCTGCACCCCGGAGAACACCGCGGTGTCGAAGGCCGCGCCGCCAGTCGAGGTGCCGGGCAGGATTTCCCGGATGGCCTTGAGCTGGCCGGGGTTGTAGGTGCGGTCGAGCATGAACGGGATCATCTCGACCATGCTGTCGAAACTGGCGATTTCTGGCCCCGTGTGGTCGACGTCATCAGCGGCGTAGACCGCGATACGCACGTTGAGCCACTTGTCGCCGTCGATCAGGTCGTCGCCGCCACGGCCCTCGATCAGGTCGCTGCCATTGCCGCCCAGCAGGATGTTGCCGGTGGCAAAGCCCGTGGTCGGCAGCCCCGCGTCGGTGAGGAACTGCGCCAAGCCGCGGATCAGCGCGACATTGCTCAGGGCGCTGCCGGTGGTGCCGCCATGGTTGAGGATGGTGACCGCATCGACGTCGTCGCCCTTGAGCACGTCGGCGAAGCGCGAACCGGACAGCCCCTCGACCTCGGCGAAGCGATCGAGGATCGACGCCGGCGAAGCGCCGACCGGGTTGAACACCCCGGCGTTCTGATTCGGCGCGTTGCCATGGGGCTGCGCCAGCGCGGCCAGGCTCAGGTCGGCGGTGACACCTACCTGGTCGTTCTTGTAGGTGATCCAGTCGAAGCCGGACATGCCGTCCATCTTGTCCTGGGCATCGCTACCGACAAAGATGTCGTCGCCGCCCTCGCCGATCATTTCGTCGAAGCCGCCGCCGCCGACGAAGATGTCGTTGCCCACCACTTCATCGGTAAGCAGCGGCGCGAAGTTGTCGCCCGGCGCGCCGTCCTGGGTGCCCTTCTCGATCCAGTCGTCGCCTTCGTTGCCGGTGGGCGGCAGGTTGGTCTTGGCGCCGAGGATGAAGTCGTCGCCCTGTCCGCCGAAGGTGGTGCTGATGTCCTCGGTGGTGATGATGAAGTCCTGGCCGTCGCCGCCGAGGATCAGGTTGCCGGCGGCGAGCATGCTGCCGGCGACGACCACGTCGTTGCCGGCGTTGCCTTCCAGGCGGTTGTCGCCGAACGAATCGGTGATGATGTCGTCGCCTGCGCCACCGAGCACGGCATCGTTGCCGGCTCCGCCCTCGAGGTAGTCGTTGCCGCCATCGCCATAGAGCGTGTCGTCGCCTTCGCCGGAAAGGATGATGTCATCGCCCGAGGTACCGCCGAGCACCACATGGTCCTCGCCGGTGTAGTGCAGGTAGTTGCCGTCCGGTCCCACGGTGTCGGGGTTGTCGCGAATGACCAGCGGCACGATCTCCACGCCGTTGATTTCGATCCCTCCGGTGGGGTCGGCGCGACCGTCGCCGCCAAGGCCGGTGAACTGGTTGGCCTGGTTGACCTCGAGGGTGAAGGTCGGGGTGAGGAACACGGTGTTGGACAGGTGGGTGACATCCGAGTTGGCCATGATCAGCTTGGCGAACGAGTTGTTCTCCAGCTCCGCGCCGAAGTTAAGGCCCGCGGTACGCGACAGGTAATAGAAGCGGTCGCCGTTCTGCAGGGCCTCCAGCTGGGTCTCGAAGACGAAGTTGAAGGATGAGCCGAGCATGCCGCCGAAGGGCATCTTCTGCTCGGCCAGGCCGCCGACCCAGAAGTCGATGGCGTCGACCCCGGTCACGGTTACCCCGGTCAGGTCATCCGCGGTGCCGAGCACGCCGTCCTTGCCGGCCTTGGTCACGTTGGCCCAGGCGCCGGTGCCGTTGAGGAAGTCCAGGCGGTCGGACGGCGCGCCGCTGCCGCCCAGCACCAGGGCCAGGGCGGCGGCGCGCTTGTCGACCAGGGTGGCCGCCGAGGTGATCGAGGCGTGAGTGCCGTAGGCGGCGATGAAGTTGACCAGCGACGCGGGGTGCTTGAGGTGGTCGGCAAAGTCGACCCAGCTGATATAGGGCTTGAGCTGGCTGTCGCCGGTCATGGCGTAGAACTCGCGCCGCGCCTCGTTGAGCGAGGGGATGCCGGTGTCGCGGCCACGGGCCAGGTTCAGCGCCGGCAGGTCCAGGGGCAGGCCGAGCAGGTTGTTGCGCAGCGCCTCGGTAACGAATTCGTCGATCTCGTTGCCGAGCTGGCGGGTCACGCCACGGATGATCGCCCCGGCCGCTTCATCGGCGGTGGCGCCGCTGCCGGCGAAGGCCAGCGGGTTGAGGAAGGCGGCAATCAGGCCCAGTTGCTGGTCCGGGTTGTCCGGATCGCTGAGGATCGGGTTGAACGCCGGGTCGAAGCGGTCGACGGTCTCGGTCAGCATCGAGTGGCCGAAGCGGTACACCACATGGGCGAATTCGGCGAGGATCGCCGGGTTGATCGAGGTGTCGTAGCCACTGGGGGCGAGGAACTCGTCGATCTGTGGCTGGATGGTGCGGGCGAACTCCTCGAACACCAGGTGCTGGTACTGCATCTCGGTACCGAACCTGGCCGCCTGGAACAGGCGTTCGCCATTCCACACCAGCGCCGCTACCTCGGCGGGCGTGGCGGGCAAGGCGGCCACATCGTCGATCAGCCACTCGTTGAGGAACGCCAGGTCGCCCGAGGCGAGGATGGTGTCCTTGGTCTGCTGGACCAGGCGATTGTGCTCGGAGTGGAACACGTGGTGCACGGCGGTCAGGCCGATGTTCTCGTTGACCCGGCCGTCACCGGCGATGTAGTGGGCGTCGAGCAGTTCGTTGTCGTAGGTCAGGTTGTTGCCGCCCGGGCCCATGGGCTGGGTATTGCCCACGGCACTGTCGGCATCGGCCTGCAGCACCCCGCCGACCAGCACCGGCTCGGCGTTGTGGGCGATGTCGTCGAGAAAACCATGGCCGGTGCTCACGGCATTGGCCAGGCTGATGGGCGCGGCGCGGTTGCCTTCGACCAACTGGGTGACGTCGTCGGCGGTGCCGGCAATGCCGTCGGCGCCATTGCCCACGCGGATCACCACCTGCGGCATGCCGTTGGGTCCGCGCAGGAAGTTGCCATAGGCGTCGGTGGCCAGCAGTGGCACCCGGTGCACTTCGGCGTCGGTCAGGTTGATGCCGAGGATGTCGCGGGCCTGGGCCTTGACCACGGCCCAGGTGGCCATGCCGCCGTTCTCGCCGTTGCCATCGTCGCTGGTGCCGAACTTGCCATCGGCGCCCAGGTCACGGTTGGTGATCAAGCGCCCGGTGGCCACCGGGTGACCGGCCGCGTCGAGGGCGTACTCGCGCAGGAATACCTGGTGCGAGGGGTGCGAGCTGTAGGTCTGGCTCTGGTCGACGAAGGGCGAGGTGGTGTTGGGCTGGCCATCGTCGGCGGTTCCGACCACGCCATCGGCGCCGGCCGTGCGCACGGCACGCGGCAGCACCATGAAGTTGGTCGGGCTGTTGGCCACGTACAGCGGGTCGTCCGGTTGCAGCGGGATGAACACCATCTGGCTGCTGCTCTTGGTGACCAGGTCCAGGCCGTGGTCGAAGAACTGACCAAAGAAGGTCATCCAGGCGTTGAAGCCGGCAGTCAGGCCGGCGTCCGGCGACTGGTTGGGAATGAAGAACACCTCTTTGTCATCGGCGGTGCCAAACACCCCGTCGATGCCGGGGCTGAGCACCGGGGCGGCGCCGCCGTTGGCGTCGACCGCGGCCGGGTTGTTGGCGGTCTGGTCGACGATCAGGTTGCTGATGGTGCGCGGCTGGCTGTCGCTCACCGTGCCGGTGCCGGAATACGCCGCCCGGTACTGGGCATCCATCAGGCGCAGGAAGGCGTTGTCCGAGGCGCCGAACTCGCTCTGCCCGGTCACCAGGTTGTTGTAGCTGCCGTCGACGGTGCGCAGGCCGAACGGCACCTGGCTGTTGGGCAGCAAGTCGATGAGGCTGGCGCCCTGGGCGTGGGCCTCGGCGATGAAAATCTGCTGGAGAATGAATTGCAGGTCGGACTTGCTGAAATTGGCCATGATGGTTGACCTCTGTCTGTCGGGAGCGAGGCGCAGGCGCCCGTCGCGCCCGGTCGGTGGCGTGCACGGTCATGCGGTTGGTTTTTTTATGGCGAATACGGGTGCGCGACAGCGTTACCCGTCGTGCGGGCTACGTGCCTCGGATTCGCGAAGGTTCAGGGCTCGCCGTCGCTCAGGCGCGGCGCTCCCAGGCCCGGGGTGGGCCATGGTTTCTCGAATGGCAGGGGAACGTCCTGTAGAGCCCATTCACTCGGTACAAGAACAGGAGACGAGTCATGTTCTGCTCCCACAGGAATGTCGACAAGGATTCGCGAGGGGTCGGGGCGACAGCAGGCCTGCGGCGAAAGTTCCCACGAACTGATTAAGACTAAAGTTGCGCGGTAAAATCTTGTCAATATTTCGTCAGCAAAAAATATCTCGCATCGATAATGCTTCTCAAGCCACTGTTTTTAATAGGAACTTGAAGGAACATATAGAGCAAAAAGATATTACAAGATATTTCTACACAACCTACTCTGCTGCTTGTGGGCTCCCTGCAGCGTATTCGGAATAACCCGCCAAAAGAGCGACAAAACCTTCTGCAGGCCAGAAACCACAAGGCTTTCAGCCAGACCACCGCAACGGCGGTCGGCATTTTGCGCAGAGGGAGGCTCCCCCGATGACCAGGCAAACAGGTACCCGCTCCGAGCTGGCCGAGGCACTGTTTCAACTGCGACGCAGTTTCTATGCCCTGGCGGTGTTCAGCGGGGTGATAAACGTCATGATGTTGACGCCCGCCGTGTACATGCTGCAGGTGTACGACCGCGCGCTGGTCAGCCGCAACCTCACGACCCTGGGCATGCTGACGGTGCTGGTGGTGGGGCTGTTCCTGCTGATGACCACCCTGGAGATGCTGCGCAGCCGGGTGCTGGTGCGGGTCGGCAACCGCCTGGACATGGCACTCAACCGACGCCTGTTCAGCGCCGCCTTCGAACGCAACCTCAGCCGTGCTGGCGGCAGCCCTGGCCAGGCCCTGCAGGACCTGGCGCAGGTGCGTCAGTTCCTCACCGGCAACGGCCTGTTCGCCTTTTTCGACGCGCCCTGGACACCGATCTACCTGCTCGTCGCCTACCTGATCCACCCGCTGCTCGGCCTGGTCACGCTGGTCGGCTCGCTGATCCTCGCGGCCCTGGCCTGGCTCACCGAAAAGGCCACCAAGCAGCCCCTGGGCGAGGCCAACCACGCCGCCCTCGCCTGCGCCCACTACGCCAACAACAACCTGCGCAACGCCGAAGTGATCGAGGCCATGGGCATGCTGGCGTCGATCAGCCAACGCTGGTTCCAGAGCCACCTGCGCATCCTGCAGATGCAGACCTTGGCCTCCGACCGCGCCGCCGTCATCGGCAGCATCGGGCGCTTCGTGCGCATCACCCTGCAGTCGCTGATCCTCGGTACCGGGGCCCTGCTGGCGATCGAGGGCAAGATCACCCCGGGCATGATGATCGCCTGCTCGATTCTTACCGGCCGAGCCCTGGGCCCGGTGGAACAGGTGATCGCCGCGTGGAAGCCGCTGCTCGGCTGCCGCCTGGCCTGGGGCCGGCTCAACGGCTTGCTGCAGGACTACCCGCAGCGCCCGCCGAGCATGTCGCTGCAACGGCCGCTGGGCATGCTGGCGGTGGAGAACGTCTATGCCGGCGCGCCCGGCACCAGCAGCACCATCCTGCGCGGCGTCAGCCTGGGCCTGACCCCGGGTGAAAGCCTCGGGGTGATCGGCCCGTCCGCCTCGGGCAAGTCGACCCTGGCGCGGTTGCTGGTCGGGGTGTGGCCAGCCCAGGCCGGCAAGGTACGCCTGGACGGCGCCGACATCTTCACCTGGAACAAACGTGAACTGGGCCCCTGGCTCGGCTACCTGCCCCAGGATGTCGAGCTGTTCGAAGGCAGCATCGCCGACAACATCGCCCGCTTCGCCGAGGTGGACAGCGAGGCAGTGATTCGCGCCGCCAGGAGCGCCGGCGTGCACGACATGATCCTGCGCTTTGCCCAGGGCTACGACACCCGCCTGGACAGCGACGGCGGCCCGCTGTCCGGTGGCCAGAAACAGCGCATCGCCCTGGCCCGCGCCCTGTACGGCGAACCCAACCTGATCGTGCTGGACGAGCCGAACGCCAACCTCGACGACCTCGGCGAGAAGGCCTTGGTCGACGCACTCGCCGAGCTCAAGGGCCGCGGCGCCACGGTGGTGCTGATCTCGCACCGCCCCAACGTGCTCTGCGCCGTCGACAAGGTGCTGATGCTGCGCGACGGCGCCGTGCAGATGCTCGGCAGCCGTGAAGAAGTGTTCGCCGCCCTGCGCACGGCCAGCGTGATCCCCGCTGGCGCCGCGACCCCACTGGCTGCCGTCAAGGTACGGGAGTGACCGATCATGATCCATTCCACGCAAACCGAACTGCTGCCCAGCGACGGCACCCCGATCGACCTCGACGTCGGCAAACCCGTGCGCTGGGGCCTGTGGCTGGTGCTCGCCGGCTTCGGCGGTTTCCTCCTGTGGTCCTGGCTGGCGCCCCTGGACGCTGGCGTGGTCGCCACCGGCACGGTCAAGGTCACCAGCAACCGCAAGGCCGTGCAGCACCTGACCGGCGGCACCGTCGAGGCGATCCTGGTGCACGAGGGCGAGCGGGTGAACAAAGGCCAGGCGCTGGTACGCCTCGACGCCCTGCATGCGGTGGCCGAGCAAGGCGCGGTCAGCGCCCAGTACATTGTCAGCAAGACCGTGGAGAACCGCCTGGAGGCCGAGCGCGACGGCCACGACACGGTGACCTTCGCCCCTGCCCTGCTGCGCCAGTTCGAAGACGACCCGCGCCTGTTGGCGGCCATGGACCTGCAACAGCACCTGCTGGCGACCCGCCGCGCGGGCCTGGCCGGCGAAATCGGCATCCTCGAGGAGAACATCGCCGCCTCGGCGGTGCAGCTCAAGGGCCTGCAGCAGGTATATGGCGCCCGCGCCTCGCAGATCGGCTTCCTCGGCCAGGAACTGCAAGGCACGCGCATGCTCGCGGCCGAAGGTTACGTGCCGCGCAACCGCCTGCTGGAGCTTGAGCGCAGCAACGCCGACCTCTCCGCCGGCCAGGCCGAGAACCTCAACAACATCGCCCGGGTGCGCAGCCAGATCAACGAGCTCAGGCTGCGCGTCCTGCAGCGCCGCCACGACTACCTCAAGGAAGTGCAGTCGCAGCTGACCGACACCGCCAAGGAAAGCACCACCCTGGCCGATCGCCTGCGCGCCCTGGACTACGAAGTGACCCATACGATCATCCGCGCGCCCATCGACGGCATGGTCCAGGCCTTGAGCATCGCCACCGTCGGCGGGGTGGTCCAGCCCGGCAGCCGGATCATGGAGGTCGTCCCGCTCGACGAGCCGCTGCAGGTCGACGCGATGATCCCGGTGCAGGCCATCGACCGCATGACCCCGGGCCTGGCCGTGGACATCGCCTTCCCCGCCTTCAACCACGCCAGCACGCCGAACATTCCCGGGCGCGTGCTGACCGTCTCCGCCGACCGTCTACTCGACGAGGAGAGCAAGCAGCCGTTCTACCTGGCCCAGGTGGAGGTCACAGCCGAGGGCATGGCTTTGCTCGGCAGCAACCATATCCGCCCCGGCATGCCCGCCACCGTCACCATCAAGACCGGCGAGCGCAACCTGCTGAGCTACCTGCTCAAGCCCCTGCTCGAACGCGTCGACGCCGCGTTCAAGGAGCAATGAGATGAACCGCCACTGCCTTGGCCTGTGCCTGCTGGCGCTGGCGTCGCCAGCAGGCGCCATGGACCTCAAGCAAGCCTGGGACCTGCTGCAGTACCAGGGGCCGATCTACCGCGCCGCGGTGCATGAACAGCAGGCCGGCCTGGAAAACCGCGCCATCGGCCAGGCCGGCCTGCTACCGCAGGTCAACGCCTCGGCCTACGCCAACCGCATCGACGGCAGCCAGCGCCAGCACGGCATCGACAACGACCTCGACTATGACGCCACCGGCGCCAACCTGCGCCTGCGCCAGCCGCTGTTCAACAAGCAGAAGATGGCCGAATACCACCAGGGCCAGCAACGCGCCGACTACAGCGTGGCGGTGTTCGACGCCAAGAGCCAGGACGCCGCCGTGCGCCTGGCCGACAGCTACTTCGACGTACTCCTGGCCAGCGAGACCATCAGCCTGGCCCGGGCCAAGCTCGGCGCCTTCGAGGAGCAGCTCGGCTCGGCCAGGCGACGCATGCAGCTGGGGGCCGGCACCATCACCGACATCGACGAGTCCCTGGCCCGGCGCGACCTCGCCGAGGCCGAACTGATCGAGGCCCAGGACAACCTGGCCAACGCCAGCCGCAAGCTGGCCGAGTACATCGGCGAGACACCCGTGTCGCTGACCACCCTGCAGGCGGACTTCGCCACTCCGCCGCTGCTGCCGGACAACCTGCGCGACTGGCTGGCCAGGGCCCAGGCCGACAGCCCGGTGATCCAGGCGCGCCGGCACAGCTACGCGCTGGCCGAAGAAGAGGTCAAGCGCGCCAAGGCCGGCCACTGGCCGACCCTGGACTTCGTCGCCGGCTACACCGCCGGCAAGAGCCAGTCGATCTCCGAGCTGAACCAGCGCAACCACTACAGCTCGATCGGCCTGGAGCTGAACATTCCGCTTTACAGTGGCGGCGGCGTCAGTGCGCTGAGCCGCCAGGCCAGCGCCAACAGCGCCAAGGCCCTGGACGAACTGGATGCCACGCGACAGGAAGTCATCACCGGCACCACCCGCGAGTTTCGCGGCGTGCAAAGCGGCGCCCTGCGCGTGCACGCGCTGGAAAAGGCGGTGGCCTCCAACGAACGCTCGCTGCTGTCGGCACGCAAGGGCTTCAGTGCCGGCGGCACCAGCACCAATGCCGATGTGCTCGACGCCGAAGAACTGCTGTTCGTGGCACGGCATGACCTGTTCGAGGCCAAGCTGCGCTACCTGATGTCGCGCCTGCGCCTGGCCTCGGCGGTGGGCAGCCTGGGGGATGATGACATCGACCAGATCAACCGGTACCTGGGGCCGGAGTTGTTGGTGAATAACTAGGTTCAGTCCCACGACATCCGTCCATGGATTGGCGATACTACGCAGCCCTCATCCATGAAAAGGACTTCGCTGATGAAGCGACTGCTTGCCCTCACCCTCCTCACCCTGGCCATCGCCGGCTGCGACAAGGCCGAACAGACCTCCGCGGTGTCCGGCCAATGCGCCAAGGACACCGACTGCAAGGGTGAGCGCATCTGTGAAAGCGGCCAGTGCGTCAACCCGCAGCCTCAGGCCGCGCTACTGGCCAAGCCCGCCGTCACCGCGCCGCTGGCGCCAAGCATCGCCTATGCACCGCTGCCGATCAGCGACGAAGGCGCCGGTCCGTTCAGCGTCCAGAGCATGGAACTGGGCACCGCGTTGAACTACCAGTCCCGGGCAGGCGTGATGAATGTCATGGAGTCCATCGTCGCCGACGCCGAAAGCACCGGCTACGTCGCCATCGAGAAGGCCTACGCCTTCGGCCCCAACCGTTATGTGCTGGTGGTGTCCACGGGCGAAGGCGGCAATGCCTGCCCAGCGTCCACCTATGTCTTCAGCTTCGACACCAGCGACGAGTACGTGGATGGCAAGGCCGAGGTGGACGGCTGTTCGGAAATGGTCGAAAGCATGGCCGAGGGCAACAAGCTGACCATCAAGAAGGATGGCGCCGCGACCGTGGTCTATAACGGCCAGGTGAAGTGAGTGACTGACGCGTGCGGCGCGTTGCAAGTCCCGGCCGCACACTGTCCCGCAAGTGGAAACCGACAGGCTCAGGCCGGCACCACGTTGACCCAGAACCCCAGCACCCGCTGGACCCGGACCGGCAGCACTTCGCTCAGCAGCGCCAGGCTGTCGTCCGGCTGGTCAAGGGACAAGGATCTGCTGACCTGCAATCCCGCGACCCGCGGGTCGCACCTGAGCACGCCGGGGCGATAGTTGTCGAGTTCCTCCAGCACCTCGGCCAGGGGCATGCGCTCGGCCACCAGGTGTCCGTGAGTCCAGGCGCCGGCCCCATCTGGCAATGCAACCCTCGGGGCGCTGCCCGTGTCGCCGAACAATTGCTGCCAACCGGCGCCCAGTATCAACGGAGCGGCCGAACCCCATGCGATGGATGCCATGCCATCGAGCATCTGCACCAGGGTGGCGGACGCCTGTTGCTGGACGATCAAGCGTGCCGTCTGCCCCGGCATGATCCGTACCTGGGTGGTTCGCAGGCTGACACCTGCGCCCTGTGTCACCTCCAGCAGCACCCGCCCATGTTGCAAGGTCACGGCGCGGCCAACGCTGTCCAGCGCACTGCGGCTGTCCAGTAGCACCGAAAGGCCCGGTGCCAGTCGCCAGCCACGTCGTTGTCCCGTGCCAGTGGCGCAGTCACTGAACAGGGCTGGCTTCAGACTAAGCGGATCAACGCCATAGCCAGTGGCGGCAAGCACGCCCCCCATGGCCAGGCCACCAAGTAGCGTTCTTCGCGATAACTGGAGGCGTGCCCCGGGCCACCGCTCATCCGCCATGCCCGGCTTCATCAGCAACAGACCACGCAGCAACGATGCCTGCAAACCTCAAGCGTGGCCCCGCGCCCCACATTGGCTGTCAGTCCCTGGTTGGTTGAAGGCATGCGGCGGCTCTCCGGAGGCAGGCGAAATACATGTATGATAATACTTATCATTTATTTTCAGCCAGTTCAGTCCTTCGCAGGCATAGCCATGGCCATCAGCTGGATGGGTTCATCGAAACCCACAATTCTGCAATGATGCCCCCTGCCCGAATATAAACAGGCGTTGGCGCAGAAATGCGCCAACGCCTGTACGTGATGAGTACCACATGGATCGACAGTATTTCACCCGCCACCTGGCAATGGCTTGCCTGTACCTGCTGGCGGTCAGTATCGCCTGGTCCGCCAGCGGTGACGCCTTCTACCAATCGCCTGGGTGGGTATTGTTCATGGTGCTCAGCACCCTGCTCTACCCCTTCGCCAGATACCTGGTGCAGGCTTGTGCGTACCGGCTGGCCGGCCGTCGAATCTGGACCAGGGGCTTTTTCAGCGAGGATGTGAACAGCCCGGGCCTCAATGCCCTTTTGTCCTTCCTGTGCATGCTGTTCGCCATCCCCCTGGGTACTGCCTACCTGCTCTACCGGCTGTTCGCCAAGGGCTGAGCGCACTCAGCCCAACCCACCTTACAGCGCCATGATGAACGCGTTGAGCTTGGCCACCCGCTCATCCGTCACCAGCGCGCTGGTGATCGCCATCACCAGGGCAAAACCGACGATCCCCAGTGACGCTCCGGTCAACATGCCGAACATCACCGCAACCGCCGCCGTGGCCGCCTTGCCCGCCAGGATGGTTTCGGCCTTGACGAAGAACGGGGTCCAGTTGCCGGTCTGGGTCGCCTTGCGGGCTTCAGTGGCCAGGTCGACGAAGTCCATCACATTGCCCACCGAGCCAAAGGCCTTGCTGAAGCGGGCCAGGTCCTTGGCCATGCGCTCCTTGTCCAAGGCCTCGAGGGCATTGGCAATGGCTTGACGGTCCTTGGCGCTGAATTTCTTGTCGAGGATGTCCTTGTACTGGTCGAACGCCTTGAGCGCCTCCTGCGCGTTGCGAATCCGCTTGCCCTGGGCCTTGTCGGCCAGCTCCTTGGCCAGCGCAGATGCCTTGTCACCGAACTTGGCGGTCAGGTCCTTGTAGAAGTCGGCGGTGAACTTGACCGCATCCTTGATCTGGTCGGCATCACCGGCGCGCTCTGCCAGGCCGCCCATGGCTGCCGCCGTTTCATTCAGCTGGCGCGCCGACTCCTTCTTGAGCAGGGCGTCATGGTAGCTCAGCCATTTGCGGCCGATCTCGGTGTTGTTCTGCAGGAAGACCAGTTCATTCAACGCCTCCAGCTCAGGCTTGCTCAACGGTGCGTTGATCTTCGGGTTGTTCGGCGAGAAGCGGATGGTGATGCCGCCCCGGCTGTAGGGCGGTGGTGCCACGATGGGCCCGACGGCGGCCAGTTTGGCTGCGGCCATGCCTTCCATGAGCGCCTTGTAGTGGTTCAACGCCTGGGCCGTGGACATGCTCGCCACGCTGCCAGCGGCCTTGATCACTTCGTTCTGCAGGAACTCCGGCAGTTGCTGGAAATGAATATCCCGTTCCTGGGCGATCAGCGCCAGGCGTTGTTCCTGCTGCGCCTCGCTGGGTACCGCCTGTGCCTCGAGTCGGTCACGCTGCTGCGCCAGCCCTGCCAGCTTACCCGCCACCACGCCCACGGCCATCGACAGTGCCTTGACCTCCAGTGCCGACTTGTAGACATCGTCATACAAGGCCCAAAGCTTCATCAGGCTGTCGGGGGTCATTTTTCGGGAGTTGAGAAGCTCACGCATCATCTGCTGCGGCAGTACTTCCATGAGGAAGTACGGACTCTGGCCGTACATGCCATACATCTTGGGGGCAATAGTGATGTACTGGGCCTTCTTCGCCTCGATCAACTTCACCGCCGCCTGCTGTTCGGCCGCAGCCGCCTGGGCCGGGGTCAGTGCCTGGCCTGCCTTGGCCGCCAGTTTGTTCTGCTCCAGCTCACGTTCGGTGTCGGCGGTCAGGGTCTTGAAACGAGCGGTGTACTCGGTATCGATCACGGCCTGGTTGGCGATCTGCTCGTTCATGAACTCGGACATCACGTTCGGCGTGGCGATGTCGCGAATCGTGCCGCCCGAGCCCTCGCCTCGGCGCGGTCCCTCTTGCAATCCCCACCCTCCGGCGTTGCCGACGTAACCGCCGCCACCGCCAGGCCCGTAGGTCTGTACGCGATCCGGAACGATCACCAGGGGTTGCAGTTCTGTATATCCTTTTTGTGCCATCGGTACTGCTCCTTGCTAAAACTGATACCTGCCGGCGTGCCATGTGGCTTGCCGTCAGGTAGATATTCTATGCATTTGCATGCATTTATGCAATAGAAATAAATGCATTAACGCATATTTCTGACCAATACATTCCCGCCCTGTCAGCGTAACGCGTCGAATTCGTCGACTACGCCGGCACCGGCCCGGCAGAACTTTTTTTGTTTTACCGGTCTATTGGGTGAGTGCGTTCCACGGTGGTTTCACAGCCACCAAACGCACGCTCAACTGCCAATCAGAGGTTGTCTTCACTCATGAAATTCCCTGCCCCATGCATGCTGCTCGTTGGCCTGTTCGCACTCGCGGCCGCAGGCTCGGCATCCGCCACACCGATGAAGACTTCGACACCTCCCGCCCACACCCTCGACCTGGCGGACCGCCAGGCCAGCGAAACCCCTTGGCCAAGCCTGGCCAGCACGCCCTCGGCAGCGCTGCTGGCCCATGACGATCGCTACCGGCACGACGAGCGCTGGCACGATCACCGCGACGACTGGCGTCGGGAACAGTGGCGCCGCGAACAATGGCGCCGGGAACAGCACCGCCGGGAAATGGAACGGCAGCGCTACTGGGAGCGCCATCACGAACGCGCCCTGCGACATCGCTATGACGACGACCACCGCTACTATCGCCGCTGAACAGTCCATGCGCTGCCTGCTTCCCTCTGGAACAAACATGACTTGAGCTGACACCGCGTGGGAGCGGGCTTGCCCCGCGATGGGGTTGCGCTTTACATATGGAAATTCGTATATTCGATTTTCCATATATACAGGCCATCACCATGCTCACGCCCCCCGAGGTTTTCAAATGCCTCGCCGACGAGACCCGCGCACGCGCCACCTTGCTGATCGCCCAGTCGGGCGAGTTGTGCGTCTGCGAGTTGATGTGCGCCCTTGGCGACAGCCAGCCGAAGATCAGCCGCCACCTGGCCCAGCTGCGCAACTGCGGCCTGTTGCAAGACCGCCGCCAGGGCCAGTGGGTGTACTACCGCCTCGCCCCGCAGCTCCCCGCCTGGGTACATGACCTGCTGCAGCTGACCCTGCGGGCCAACGAAGCCTGGCTGCATGACAACACCACCCGCCTGCAGCACATGGACGGCCGCCCGCAACGCGCCGCCTGCTGCTGAACCTGCCCCCGGAAAACACCCATGCTGATCGCGATCGCGGTATTCGTCTTCACCCTGGTGCTGGTGATCTGGCAACCCCGTGGCCTGGGCGTGGGCTGGAGCGCGGCACTCGGCGCGCTGATCGCCCTGGCCGTCGGCGCGGTCTCGCTGCAGGATATCCCGGCGGTCTGGGCCATCGTCTGGAACGCCACGGCCACCTTCATCGCCATCATTATCATCAGCCTGCTGCTCGACGAAGCCGGCTTCTTCGAATGGGCCGCCCTGCATGTGGCGCGCTGGGCCAATGGCAGCGGCTACCGACTGTTCGCCTTCTGCGTGCTGCTGGGCGCGGCGGTGTCGGCACTGTTCGCCAACGACGGCGCCGCGTTGATCCTAACCCCCATCGTCATGTCGATGCTGCTGGCCCTGCGCTTCTCGGCGGCCACGACCCTGGCGTTCGTCATGGCCGCCGGCTTCATCGCCGACACCGCGAGCCTGCCGCTGGTGGTGTCGAACCTGGTCAATATCGTCTCGGCGGACTATTTCGGCCTGGGCTTCGGCGAGTACGCCGCAGTGATGGTCCCGGTGAACCTGGTCAGCGTCGCCGCCACCCTCGGCGTGCTGTGGCTGTTCTTCCGCCGCGACCTGCCCCGTCACTACGCCCTCGATGCGCTCAAGGCCCCCGAGGCGGCGATCCATGACCGCGCCACCTTCGTGGTCGGCGGCTGGATGCTGGTGGTGCTGCTGGTCGGGCTGTTCGCCCTTGAACCGTTGGGCGTGCCAGTCAGCGCGGTGGCGGCGGTGTGCGCGGCGATGCTGTTCGCCGTCGCCGCCCGCGGCCATCGCATCTCCACCCGCCGCGTGCTGCGCGAGGCGCCCTGGCAGGTGGTGATCTTCTCGCTGGGCATGTACCTGGTGGTGTACGGCCTGAAGAACGCCGGCCTCACCGACCTGCTCACGCAACTGCTCGACCGCCTGGCCGCGCACGGCCTGTGGAGCACCACCCTCGGCACCGGCCTGCTCGCCGCCTTGCTGTCGTCGGTGATGAACAACATGCCCAGCGTGCTCATCGGCGCGCTGTCGATCCAGGCCAGCGATGCCCAGGGCTTGGTGCGCGAAGCGATGATCTACGCCAACGTCATCGGCTGCGACCTGGGCCCCAAGATCACCCCCATCGGCAGCCTCGCCACCCTGCTCTGGCTGCACGTGCTGGAGCGCAAGGGCATGCGCATCACCTGGGGCTACTACTTCAAGGTCGGCATCCTGCTGACCCTGCCGGTCCTGTTGATCACCCTCTCGGCCCTGGCCTTGCGCCTGAGCCTTTGATACCCGGAGCGCCCCATGCGAGTCCTGTTCATGTGCACGGCCAACAGTTGCCGCAGCATCCTCAGCGAAGCCCTGTTCAACCACCTGGCGCCGCCGGGCTTGCAGGCCGTGAGCGCCGGCAGCTTTCCAAGGGGCCAGGTGCTGCCGCGCAGCCTGAGCACCCTGCAGCAGGCCGGCATCGCCATCGAGGGGCTGAGCAGCAAAGGCAACGACGCCTTCGCGCACACCCCGCCGGACATCGTCATCACCGTGTGCGACAAGGCCGCCGGAGAAACCTGCCCGGTGTACTTCGGCCCGGCCCTGAAGTGCCACTGGGGGCTGGCGGACCCGTCCGAGGTGGTGGGCGACGAGCAGGCCATCGACGCCGCCTTCCGTGCCACCCTGGCGCATATCGAACGGCGCTGCCGGGCGTTCCTCGCCCTGCCCCTGGACCGCCTCGGACGCGATCAGCTTGGGGTTGAGCTGGAGAAGATCGGCAGGCTTTGAGGGCTGGTCCTTTCGAGGCGCTGCAACACGCTCGTCGAACCCCAGGGAAAATGGCAATCTAGGCCCCGCAGTGAACCATCAACAGGATGTTCAAGGGAGTCATGTCGTCATGGCAGCACTGGATCGCGTTTTTCATGGGCTTCACCAGCAAGGGTTGTTACTCCTGGCCAACGTGGCGGACGCCGGCGGCGCGCGCCTGGTCGAGCGCCAGGGCAGCCAGGCGGTCGCCACCAGCAGCGCCGCCGTGGCCTGGTCGCACGGTTACCAGGACGGCGACAAGCTGCCCCTGGCACTGCTGGCCGGCACCGTCGAGTCGATGGCAAGGGTGCTCAGCGTGCCGCTGACGGTGGATATCGAAGGCGGCTATTCGGACGCCCCCGAACAGGTCGCCAAGGTCGTCGACACGGTCATCGCCGCCGGCGCGGTGGGGATCAACATCGAGGACGGCACACAGCCTCCCGAACAGCTCCTGCGCAAGCTCGACGCCGCCAGAAACGCCGCGAGCCGGCGCGGGGTCGACCTGTTCATCAACGTGCGCAGCGATGTCTACCTGAAGAACCTGCTGCCCGCCGAGCAGCGCCTCGAGGAGCTCCTGCGGCGTGCCGCGCGCTATGCCGCTGGCGGCGCGAACGGACTGTTCGCCGCAGGCGTGGTAGAGCCCGGCGAGATCGCCACGCTGTGCCGGGAGGTGACGCTGCCGGTCAACCTGCTCTGGCGCGCAGGCTTGCCCGGCCCGGCCGAATTGCAACAGCTTGGCGTTCGCCGCCTGAGTGCCGGATCGAGCATCGCCGAGTTTCTCTATGGCGCCATGAGCGGCCTGGCCCAGCGCTTCCTGGAAAGCGGCCAGTTCGACACCCACGGATTGAAGGCCCACAGCTATGCAGAACTCAACGCACTGATGGCCAGCCAGGCCGATGGTTCCTGAACGGTAGGGAAAAGCTGTACGTGTTCAAGCTGACCGCGAAATACCTGGCCCTCGTCGGTGTCTGTACGCTGGCGAACGCTCTCCTCTACCTGAACAACCAGTGGGTGTTCTACAAGGAAGGAGAAGAGTTCTACTACCTTGGGTTGATCATCCTCGGCCTGGTCCTCGTTGCCTTGCCGGCGGGCCTGCTCTGGGGCATCGGTGTCCTGCGCCGTGAGCTGGTGCATACGCTCCACAGCCGCAGCCGGCGCCTGATCACCCTGCTGGCCTGCTCGGCCCTGGCTCTTCAGGCGTCGCAGGCGGTAATGGACAATGTCTACCTGGATCGATACGGACTCAGCGAGGCGACCCTGTGGTCCAGTGGCAGCGAGAACTTCAACCTCATTTCAATGCGTGGCAAGGCGCTTTGCACGATAAGCACCAAGACCGGCGTGCATTTCGAGGATGTAAATGGGGATGGCTTTGCGGACATGTTCCTCGAGCGAAGCCCGCCCATGCACTATTTGCCGGAGCGCGACACATTCGACAACTGCCCATCCCCGGGTGGCTAGGCACACGTCAGCAGACCTGCTGCCGGCCCACTGGACGAATCGCCGGAATCGCCCTAGCATCGGCGCCCCACGGCCTCACTCACGGATGATCATGCCCCCCGCCGCCCGCCTGCTTACCCTGTTCGCCCTGTTCTCCCTGGTCAGTGCCTGCAGTATCAATGGCACCTACATCGACAGCACCCGCCCTGATGCCGCCAAGCTGCGCTACATCTCGGGCAATGGCAGCGCCACTCTCGACCTGTTCGACAGCGCGCGCTGTGAAGGCCGGACCACCGGCATCCTCAACAACCTCTTCGTGCCCGACTCGCGTCGGCGCGCCGACATGAGCGTGCCGCCGCCGGCAAACAGCAACAGCTACTACGAGATCCGCCTCGAGCCCGGCCAGCCGGTACATGTTCGCGCCAACACCCAGGGCGCCAACACGGTCTGCTCGGCCTCGTTCACCCTGACACCGCAGGCAGGCTCTGAATATGAACTGCGCTTCGACCAGTCGCCTGGCTACTGCCAGGCGACGCTGGTGCGCCTGCAACGGGTCGAGGGCAAGGACCAGCGCCAGCCCTATCCGATGATCGACACCATCCCGAGCGCCTGCTGGGGTACCTCGGCGTTATTCCCGAAACAACCCACGCCGCTGCCCGACACTGCCAGGCGCACCGCGTTGATCGACAGCATCATCCGCGACAGCGTCACCCCGCAGATGGAGCAACTGACCACGTTGCGTAAAGCCGTCGCCCTCACTCGGCAAGACTCCCCCGAAGTCCAGGTAGCGGCGCGCAAGCGGGAACTGGGCCTCGATCTGCCAGAGGCTTACTGGCAGCAGTACCAGCAGAACCTGCAAACGCTCGCCGAGGCGCTCGCCAACCTCAAGGCACGTACGCTGGAACGCTACGATGCCGACAGCCGCGCCTACCTGCGCAGCGTGCGCGACGAGCAGTTGCAGGTCTGGGCCGGTGGCAACAACGACGCGGGCCTGCCGAGCAAGGCCCAGCGCATGCGCGACATGGCCTACTACTACAACTATGTCCTGCAGGAGACGATTGCGCAGATCAACCTCGAACACCTGCGCAGCATGGCTGAACTGGATCAACGCGAAGGGGTTTGCAAGCGCTTCGCCGGATGCTGGAAACTCTAGGCCGTCAACCGAGCGAAGGTCTGCCTCATGCAAGTCATCGCCGCCCCCTCGAACCTCGGCCTCAGTCCCCTGAGGCCAGGCCATCAACCCGGCACCTGGCGTGCCCCGTCAGCCCTGCTGGCAGCGGGCCTGCTGCAGGCGATCGGCGCCAGCACCGTGAGGCATCTGCCACGCCCGCTCTACTCAGCCGAGGCACAACCCGGCACCCGCCTGCGCAACGGCCACGCCCTGCGCGCGTTCAACCTCGCCCTGGCGGACCTGGTGCGTGCCGTCATGCAGGAGGATGACTTCGCACTGGTCATCGGCGGAGACTGCTCCATCCTGCTCGGCGCACTGGCCGGTGCGCGCCACGCAGGCCACCTGTCGCTCCTGCACATCGACGGGCACAGCGACTTCCGCCACCCCGGCAACTACGACCCGGCGCAAAGCCTGGGCGCCGCCGCCGGCATGGACCTGGCCCTGGCCACTGGCCGTGGCGAGGCGCTGGCGACCGACTGGCCCGGCATAGCAGGCCCGCTCGTGGCCGATGCCCAGGTTATCCAGCTGGGCGAGCGCGAGAACCGTGACCACGACTTCGCCTGGCCCGACATCAACAACACTGCCATCAACCGCATCGACGTCTTCGAGGCGCTGGCCATCGGTCCGGACGCAGTCATCGCTCGAATCCGGGACACGCTCGACCAGGAGCCTGGCCAGGGGTTCTGGATACACCTGGACATCGATGTGCTGGACCAGGCGATCATGCCTGCGGTCGACAGCCCCGGGTCACCGGGCATCGCCCCCGACGACCTGGCGAGGATCCTCACCCCGTTCGTGGCGGACCGACGCTGCCGGGGCATGACGGTCACGGTCTTCGACCCCGACCTGGACCCCGATGGGCGCTGCGCGACGACAATCGTCGAGTTGCTGGGGCGGTTGCCGTTTCCGCCAGACAAGGGCACTTGAAGCAGCCGACGGTCTGCTTGCCCACAGGTAGTGTGCCACGCCCCCGACCCTGTGTATGCTGCACGGGCGCGGCGAGCGGCCCCCGGCGGCTTGCAGGACCTCGCGCGGCCGCCCTGCGTGATCGGACCATGACCGGGCTACCCGTATCGGACACCCCTGCCCTATGCCCGTCGACCTGCAAGCGCTCTACCCCAGGCTGATCCACCTGATGCTGGACACCGTGTTCGTGGTCGACCGGGACGACACCATCGTGTTCGTGAGCAACGCCTGCGAGGCCTTGCTCGGCTATCGCGCCGACGAACTGACCGGCACCCCGATCACCCGCTACATGCACCCGGACGACCTGGAAACCACCCGCGCCTCGATCGTCCGGGTCATGGACGGCACCCCGCACTTCGACTTTCGCAACCGCTATGTACGCAAGGATGGCGATATCGTGCATATCCTCTGGGCGGCCTTCTGGTCCGACGAGGTGGGCGCACGGATCGGCGTCGCGCGCAACATCACCGCCCTCACCCAGGCCGAGCAGGAGCTGCGCTTTCTCGCCCATCACGACCCGCTGACCAAGCTGACCAACCGCTCGCTGTTCAACGACCGCCTGGCCACGGCCCTGCGCACCGCCCGCCATCAGCAGCGCCAACTGGCCTTGCTGTTCCTCGACGTCAACGACTTCAAGGGCATCAACGATGTGCACGGCCATGCGGCCGGCGACCGCGTGCTGTGCACCATCGCCCAACGCCTGCAGGACAGCGTGCAGGAAGCGGACACCGTGGCGCGGATCGGCGGCGACGAGTTCATCGTGCTGCTGACCGACGTGCCGTCGGAGGACGCCGTGTACGAGGTGGTCGAGCAGATCGCCATGGTCATGGAGGAGCCGCTCGGGGCCGAGTTCGGCGATGTCAGGATGCCGTCCTGCAGCATCGGCGTGGCCTGCTATCCCACCGATGGCGAGGATGCCGACACCCTGCTCAGCCATGCCGATGGCGAGATGTACCGCAAGAAGCGGCGGCGGGTGCGGGTGGGGTGATGGTCTGTTGTGGCCTCATCGCGGGGCAAGCCCGCTCCCACGCTGATGAGCGCGCGCCCAACCACTCGTGGGAGCGGGCTTGCCCCGCGATGAGGCCGGCATACTTACTCAGCCCTTCCAGGCCTGCACCACGATCCGCGTCGCCGCCGCGATCGTCTCGCTGTTCCACGGCGCATCCTGTTTCGTGCTGCGGCTGAACACCACCAGGATCCACGGCGCCCGGCCCTTGGGCCAGATGACCGCGACATCGTTGGCCACGCCATAGTCGCCCGAACCGGTCTTGTCGCCCACCACCCAGTCCTTCGGCAGCCCGGCGCGAATACGCGCATCGCCGGTGGTGTTGCCCTTGAGCCAGGCCTGCAGCTGTTGTTGCGCGGCGGCGGGCAGGCCATCGGTGAGCAACAGGCGCTGCAGGGTCATGCCCATGGCCAGGGGCGTCGTGGTGTCACGCGGATCCCCCGGCAAGGCGGTGTTCAGCGTCGGCTCGTTGCGATCGAGGCGGAAGGTCGGATCGCCCAGGCCACGGACGAACGCCGTCAACCCGGGCGGACCGCCGACCAGCTCAAGCAGCAGGTTGCCAGCGGTGTTGTCGCTGTACTGGACGGCGGCGGCGCACAGTTCGGCGACGGTCATGCCAGGGCCGACATGCTTTTCGGTGACCGGCGAATAGACCACCAACTGCTCGGCGCCATAGGCGATGCGCCGCGCCAGCAAACCCGGCTCGGATACGCTGCGGTGCAGGACGGCGCCGGCAAGGACAGCCTTGAAGGTGCTGCAGAAGGCGAAGCGCTCTTCGCCACGCCAGGCCAGTTGCCGACCGCTGCCGGTGTCCAGGGCCCACAGGCCGATGGTACTGCCGCTGGCCGCCTCGAGCTGTTGCATCGCCTGGCGCAGCGAATTGTCCGCCCAGGTGGGCAGGGTCAGCAGGGCCGAGCAGCCGAGCGCGCCCTGGAGCACGCGGCGGCGGCTGAGGGTGGGGATCATGCAGGCATTCCTTGAGAAAATGAGCAAAACGCGAAGGCTAGAACGTTTTAGCACCTGAGCCAAGCACCGCCTTGTCCCTCCAGCAGGACCACCCATGCCGTGGGAAAGCGGATTCTTTTCGCGCCACTGCCCTGGCCACCCTTGCGTTGACCGGCAAAAGGCAGGACAGTAACCGGGTGTTCCCGCAATGAAACGGAGATTCGCCTTGACTACCGATCGCCTGAGCCTGCTCCAGTTCGAGCAACTCAGCCTGAAGCCCGCCGCCGCCAGCCAGTTCGCCCTCTCGCTCAAGGACCTCGAACAGCTGACACTCCCCGAGCGCTACGCCTATCGTGCAGCCCACTACCTGGGCGACATGGCCGAGGCAGAGAACAGCCAGCAGCTGGCTGTCGCCAAGGACCAGGGCATCGGTTTCACCCAGGGCCTGCTCACCGCCGCGGCCATCGAAGACGCCCTGGCGAAAAGGCTGATCGAGGTCTTCAATAACGCGAGCGAGCGTGCCCTCAAGCTGCTGCCACAGTAACGGTAGTTGCCTTCCCGAGCCCGGCGCCTGTCCGGGCTCATGCCTGATCCTGCCCTACCAGCTTCTGCGTCTCGCCTGGCCATCGCCCAAGGAGTCCACATGCCACTGGTACGCATCGATATCAAGCGCCACCCCGACCCGGCTCATCTGCGCACACTCGGCCAGATCGTCTACGCCTGCATGCGGCGAACGATCAATGTGCCCGAGCACGACAATTTCCAGGTCCTGACCGAACACGACGGCGACCGCCTGGTGAACGACCCGCAGTACCTGGGCATCCAACGCTCCGACGGCCAGGTGTTCATCCAGATCACCCTCAACGAGGGCCGCACCCTGGAGCAGAAGAAGGCGCTGTATCTGGCCATCGCCGAAGGTTTCGAGCGCGAGGCCGGCGTGCGACCGGAGGATGTGTTCATCAACCTGGTCGAGGTGCGCAAGGAGAACTGGTCGTTCGGCAACGGTATCGCCCAGTACGCCAGTTGACGGCGGTGGGCAGCCTGGCACCGTCCTTACCCTGGCCGCAGGAGCCTCCGATGATCAGCGAACTGTCCGTTCATGTCCTGTTCCGCAGCCTGTGCTATCCGCTCGGCTGGCCGCTGGTGAAGCTGGCTACGCTGGGCAGGTACCCGTCCAGAGGCGCCTGGTACGCGGAGCGTGCCGAGTCCGAGTGGACGGCGGCCATCGGCCTTGTCGTACTCTTGCTGCTACTGATGCTGTTGCTGGGGCAATTCAACGTTGCGCCTTTCCCCTGATCCGCTGGAGCCCTTCATTGACCAACGCGCCCTTCTTCCCCTTGCAGAGCCTCGCGGCCGAGTTGCTGCCCCACCTGCCCGCCGACAGTAACGACGGCTCCCATGACCTCACCCATCTGCAACGGGTCTGGAGCAATGTCCGGCGTATCCAGGCCAGGGAAGGCGGCGACCTCGAAGTGCTGCTCGCCGCCACCGTGCTGCACGATTGCGTGGCAGTGGAAAAGAACTCGCCCCTGCGTGCGCAGGCCTCGACGCTTTCGGCCGAACGCGCCGCCGCGATCCTTGCCGACATGGGCTGGCCGCAACCGCGCATCGAGCAGGTGACCCATGCGGTGATGACCCACAGCTACTCGGCGGGCCTTTCGCCGCAGAGCCTGGAAGCGAAGATCCTCCAGGACAGCGATCGCCTGGACTCCATGGGCGCCGTCGGCATCGCCCGCTGCTTCTATGTGTCCGGGCGCACGGGGTCGGCGCTCTACGACGTCGAGAACCCCACCGCCGCAGGCCGGGACTATCGCGACAACCGCTTCACCATCGAGCATTTCCACACCAAGCTGCTCAAGCTCGCCTCGGGCTTGCAGACCGGCGAAGGCGCGCGCCTGGCCGCCATCAGGCATCAGCGGCTGGCGTCGTTCCTGGCTGAATTCATGGAGGAAATCGGTATGGATCCGGCCTGCGTCCTGTAGAACCAGGCTTGAAGGGCTCCAGCGCGTCCCTTTCTGCGAGAATTCGCTTTACCTGTCTATAACTTCATAGTTCATCATCGCCCCACTGCATGAGGGGAAGACTGGTGTATCGCATTTCCGAACTGGCGGCGAAGGTGGGCCTGAGCCGCTCCACGCTGCTCTACTACGAAAAACTCGGGCTGGTGTCCTCGCGGCGCCAGGCCAACGGTTATCGCACCTACGGCGAGCAGGACCTGCAGCAGCTGCGGCTGTTGCAGCAACTGCAAGCCGGCGGCCTGAGCCTCAAGGAATGCCAGGCCTGCCTGGAAGCGCGCCTGGACCGCGCAGCCCTGCTCGAACGCCTGCACACCCTGGACGAAGAGATCGCCGCCCGGCAACGCTCGCGTGACCTGCTGGCGGCGATGCTCGGGTTGTCGTCCATGCGCCCCTGGCACCAGGCCCTCGAGCAGCAGGCACCCGGCGCCCACCTGGCGTGGCTGCGCCGGCAGGGATTCAATGAGAAACAGGCCCTGCGCCTGAAATGGCTGTCCCGCGACATGAACGAACACGACCGCTACATGGCCGACTTCGAACGCATCTTCGATGGCCTCGAGTACCTCGGCCCGGGCTCGGCACAGGACTCACTCAAAGCACTGCGCGCCCTGCCCCACGCCCCCGCGACACTGCTGGACATCGGCTGCGGTCGTGGCGCCTCCAGCGTGCTGCTGGCCGAACACAGCCAGGCGCACATCACTGCGCTGGACAACGACGAGCACAGCCTGGGTTGCCTGCGCGCGACCCTGGTCGCCAAGGGCCTGCAGGCGCGGGTCACGCCGATTTGCGCGAGCATGACCCAGCTGCCGTTCGCGCCTCGGCACTTCGACGCGATCTGGGCGGAGGGTTGCGCCTACATCATGGGCTTCGACAACGCCCTGGCGTACTGGCGCACCTTTCTCAAACCCCAGGGTTACCTGGTGGTCAGCGACCTGGTGCAGGTGGCCGACAGGCTCGCCCCGTCGGCCGAGGCGTTCTGGCAGGCCGCCTACCCCGACCTGCACAGCGTCGACACGCGCCTGGCCGCCATCGCCCGCCTGGGCTATCGCACCCTGTCGCACTTCCCCTTGAGCGCGCAGGCCTGGGCCAACTATCTGGAGCCGCTGCGCGAACGCGTGGCCAGCCTGGCGAGCGAGACCTTCGCCTCCCAGGCCCTGGCCGACATCCGCCGCGAACTCGAGATCCACGAAAACCACCTGGGCGAGTACGGGTATCATCTGTTCGTCATGCAGACACGCTGAATCCGCCCCAGGACATGGAGTCACCATGAATATCGAAAAACTGCAGAACCGCCTCGCCTTCCTGCGCCAGGCCGAACAACTCAAGAGCGTCATCCGCAGCGCCCACACCTCCAGCGGCCGCGCCGAAAGCACCGCCGAACACACCTGGCGGCTGTGCCTGATGGCCATCACCTTCGCCGACGAACTGGGCGACCTCGACCTGCTCAAGGTGCTGAAGATGTGCCTGGTCCACGACCTGGGCGAGGCCATCAGCGGCGACGTCCCGGCCGTCAGCAAACAGGGCTTCCCCGACAAGAGCCGGCAAGAGCGCGAAGACCTGCTGCACCTGATGTCGAGTCTGGACACCGTCCTGCGCGACGAGATCATGGCGTTGTGGGAGGAATACGAGGCAGCGACCTCAGTCGAAGCGCAGGCAGTCAAGGCCCTCGACAAGCTGGAAACCCTGCTGCAGCACAACCAGGGGCGCAACCCGCCAGGCTTCGACTATGCCTTCAACCTCGACTACGGCAAGCGCTATACCGCCGCCACGCCGCTGTTCGAGGCCCTGCGCGGCCTGATCGACGCCGATACGCGCCGGCATCTCGACAATGGCATCAGCCTGCGTGACGAGCGCCCGGAGGACGCCACCACCATCGGCCACCTGACCGAGGCCGCCTTTGCCAACGCCGAACACAGCAGCCACACCGAGCAGTTCATCGTCACCGCCCTGCGCCGCGCCGGAGCGCTCACGGTATCGCTGGTGGCCGAGGAGGCCGGTGTCATCGTCGGCCATGTGGCGATTTCCCCGGTGACCCTGTCGTCGAGCGTCGCTGGCTGGTACGGACTGGGACCGGTCTCGGTGCTGCCGCAGCGCCAGGGCCAGGGCATCGGCTCGGCGCTGATCAACGCCGCGCTGGCCCGCCTGCACGGGCTGGGTGGCCAGGGCTGCGTGGTGCTGGGCGACCCGGGGTACTATGGCCGGTTCGGTTTCAAGGCCCAACCGGGCCTGAGCTTGCCGGGCGTGCCGGCCGAGTACTTCCAGGCCTTGGCCTTCAGCGGTGATGTGGCTCAGGGCAGCGTGCAATACTCCACGGCGTTCGAGGCAACCGCCAACGCGTAAAACGCGTTCACTGTAGGCGATCACCCAGCCCTTCCGGGCTGCTCTATCCCACAGGGAACAAGGTTGCCAGCATCACCCGTGTGGGAGCGGGCTTGCCCCGCGACGGCGTCGGCAGCCACAACCTTGTCAACCACGCCGACGCTATCGCGGGGCAAGCCCGCTCCCACGCTGGAACCCTGTGCCCTGCGCGACAGCGCAGCCCGGAGGGGCTGTGTGATCGCCTACAGGCTGTGCATCATCACGCGAGCCAACGCGAACAGATGTGCTCCGCAGCCAGCAGCCATCGTCTACCTGAACGTTTTCGAACGCGCCTTTCCTTCGCACCAGGTTTCCCGATGCAAGCACTCCTGCAAGAGATCCTCGACCACGTCCGCCCCCTGCTCGCCCAGGGCCAGGTGGCGCAATACATCCCCGCCCTCGCCCAGGTCGACCCGAACCAGCTGGGCATCGCCGTGCAGAGCCTGGACGGCCAGCTGCACTGCGCGGGCGATGCGCACACGCCGTTCTCGATCCAAAGCATCTCCAAGGTGTTCAGCCTGGTGCAGGCGATCAACCACAGCGGCGAGGACATCTGGTCGCGGCTGGGCTACGAGCCTTCGGGCCAGGCGTTCAATTCGCTGGTGCAGCTGGAGGTGGAGAAAGGCCGGCCACGCAACCCGTTCATCAATGCCGGGGCACTGGTGATCTGCGACATCAACCAGTCGCGCTATGCCACCCCCACCCTGTCGATGCGCGACTTCGTCCGTCGCCTGGCGGCCAACCCGCGCATCGTCAGCGACACCGTGGTGGCCGAGTCGGAATACCAGCACCGCGCGCGCAACGCGGCCATGGCCTACCTGATGCAGGCCTTCGGCAACTTCCACAACGATGTCGACGCGGTGCTGCGCAGCTACTTCCACCACTGCGCGCTGTCGATGAGCTGCGCCGACGTGGCCCGCGGCTTTGCCTTTCTGGCCAACAGCGGCTACTGCCCGCACAGCGGCGAGCAGGTGCTCAGCCCGCGCCAGGCACAGCAGGTGAATGCGATCATGGCCACCAGCGGGCTGTATGACGAGGCCGGCAACTTCGCCTACCGGGTCGGCCTGCCGGGCAAGAGCGGCGTGGGCGGCGGCATCGTCGCGGTGGTGCCGGGGCGCTACAGCATCTGCGTGTGGTCGCCGGCGCTGAACGCCTCGGGCAACTCGCTGGCGGGGCTGCGCGCGCTGGAGCTGTTGAGCGAGCGGATGACCGGGTCGGTGTTCTCGGCGGTCTGAGCGAACATCCTAAAGGACCGGGCTGTCGCGCCAACCCGAGGGGCTCTGTCCGGTCCAGCGCTTGAACGCCCGACGAAAGCCGCGCACATCGCTGTAGCCGAGCGCCTCGGCAATGCGTTCGATGGGCATGTTCGGGTTGCCCAGCAGGCTCATCGCCCGCGACTGGCGCACCTGCTCCTGCAAGCCTTCGAAGGTCACGCCGTGCTCGGTCAGGTGTCGGCGCAGGGTACGGCTGCTCATGTTGAGGTCAGCGGCGACACTGTCGATCCGGCAGCCCTCGGGCAGATCGCGGGCGATGGCGCGCTCCACGTTTTGCAGCAGGCTGGCCTTGTGCTGCAGCGGCGCACATTCCAGCTCCAACAGCTTGAGCGCCTGGCGCAGGGCGACCGGCTGGTGCCCGGGCAACGGCCGGTCGAGCCAGCGGCTGGCAATCACCATGCGGTTGTGCAGGCAGCCGAACGTCACCGCGGGCCCTAGCAGATGTATGTAGGTGTCCCGGTAAGCCGGCGCGGCATGGGTGAACTCGAAGCGCAGTGGCTGGAACTCGGCACCGATCAGCGCCCGGCCGTAGACCAGCATGCTGGCGAAGAACTCCTCCACCGCGAACACCTGGATATCGGCGTAGGGCAGCCGGCATTCGACCTCGATGAGCGTTTCCCGCACGCCTTCGTCCAGGCTGTAGACCGCGATACCACCACTGGCGTGCTGGTAGCGCACGCCCACCTCGAAGGCGTCGCGCAGGGTCCGGCACAGCGACAGCACGTGCCCCAGCAGGCCCAGGGTGCCCAGCACGTTGCGATGCCCGACCCACAGCCCCAGGCCCTGCCCGGGCAAGGCCTGCAGGGCACGCTGGATCAGCGTCACCGCCTGACGACAGGCGATGCGCTGGGCCGGATCCTGCAACTCGGCCGGAGTGAAGCCCAGGCCGCGGCACAACCGCTCGCCATCCAGGCCACGGTCGCTGGCAAGCTGGACCAGGGTCTGCAACATGAACGGCGACGCCAGCGCCAGGTCGAGTTGCGGGTCGAGGGGGGTACTGGGCATGAAAGGCTACTCCCGGGCCGAGGCGCCTGAGGTTCTAATTGTCGGGGGCACTGCGCTCGGCGCCGTCATCATATCGCGCAGGGGCGCGCCCCGAAGGCGAGAGTAACAAAATATTGCAGAGTGTCCGGCAAAGCCCCCCTGCCTGTCCGGCACGGCCCTGCGCCACCTGGCGGCCAGCGCTTATTTGTATAGGGCGGCACAACGCCGCTCGCCCACAACAATAAGAACGAGCCCGACCATGAACCCGACCCGCCTCGCCTGGCTGCCCCCGGCAGCCGCCTGGATGCTCAGCGCCAGCCTCACCCTCCCCGCCCATGCCACCGAGAACGGCGTGGACAACATCGGCCCCGGCACCGACGGTTTCTTCGTCCTGCCGCTGAACGTCGACCAGTTGCCGGCGCACATGTTCGCCTTCAACCTCTACTACAACCACTATCAGGCGCGAAAGCTGGATATCAGCTCGCTCGGCGGCAAGGTCGAGCAGGTGAAGATCACCTCCGATGCGATCATCCCGCGGCTGGACTACCTCAGCCCGCTGCGCCTGTTCGGCGGGCGGGTCGGCGGCTACGTGGCGCAGCCCTACATGCGCCAGCAGGTGGCGATGTTCGGCCAGCGCAGCCGCCGCGAAAGCCAGGGCGATGTCACCCTCGCACCGATCATCCTGTGGGACATGGGCGCGGACCTCACCCTCGGCGCGGCGCTGGAGATCACCCTGCCCACCGGCGACTACGAGGCCACGCGCATGGCCAACACCAGCAACAACTTCTACACCTACAAGCCGCTGCTGTCGGCGACCTGGCTGCCCAGTGAACGCAGTGAGCTGTCGGTCAAGGCCACCTACAGCTTCAACGAAGAGAACCATGACACTGACTATCGCTCGGGGCAGCTGTTCCACTTCGACTATTCGGCCAGCTACCGGGTGACCGACAACCTGCGCCTGGGGGTCAATGGCTACTACGTGAAGCAGACCAGCGACGACAGGCAGTTTGGTCGGACCGTGAGCTTCATGGGTGAGGATGTCGATGATGGGGTGCGCGGGCAGGTGTTCGCCATCGGCCCGGCGCTGCATTACACCTTCCTCGAGTACGCCAGCATCGAGGCGCGCTGGGCCAAGGAATTTGCGGTGCAGAACATGCCGGAGGGGGAGATGCTGTGGGTCAAGCTGAGTTTGCCGTTTAGCCTGTAATCCCTATACAGGAGATCACCAAGCCCTTTTTTAGCTGCGCTGTCGCGCGGGGAACAGAGTTGCAAGCGTCACCAGCGTGGGAGCGGCGGTGATGATGCGCTGATCATTGTTCCCCTCACGACCGCTACGCATACACCGGCCAGCGCTCGACAATCCGCCCGCCGCGCACCGCCAGCAGGTCGCCGAACTGTAGCAGGATCGCTTCGGACTGGGTCGGCCGTAGGAACACCTGGTCGTCGACCTGCAGGTCCACCGCCGCCGAGCCGTTGAGCATTTCCTGGTTGGAGCTGCGCCCGTACAGGCCGTTGAAGCGCAGTCCCTTGGGCGACTCGGGCTCGGCCAGCCAGTTGCCACCATAGATGAAGAAGGTCTCGCGCTGATTCGGGTCCCACCAGGCGAACAACGCCGACTTGCCGTCCAGCGCCGGAATCTGCACCGCCCCCGTGCGCTTGATCACCGGCGTGGCGATATAGGCCGCCGGCTGGTGGTCCTGCAGCGACGGCAGGTCATAGTGGGTGGGCTTGAGCAACGCCGAGCCCACCGATACCTCACTGCTGGTGCGCTCGTGCTCGTGCATGCGGTAGCTCGGACTGCCGGCGGTGTTCAGGGTCAGGTCCGTACGCCACAACCCGGGGTAGCGGCTGCGGGCGTGGTCGACGAAGCCGTCGTACAAGCCCATGACCTTGGCGAACAGCGCCTGGGGCGATCCGAGGATGCCCGGCACGCCCATGCCGACGAAGGGGTCGTAGCCCATGAAGCCGGCGAAGGCCAGGTGCCGGGGATTGGCGGCGATGATGGCCAGCATCCGCTCCAGCTGCGCCGAGTCCTTGACCCCGCCCCGGTGCAGGCCGACATCCAGCTCGATATTGATCCGCAGCCGGGTGCCCAGTCCCTGGGCCAGCGCCAGGTACTGTTGCAGGCGCTCGGGGGTGTCGAGCAACCATTGCAGTTGCCTGGCCGGGTCGAAGCCGCCGCGGTGCTCTTCGTAAAACAGTTGCGCCGAACGCACCGGCAGCGGCTTGCCAAGGAGGATGTCGGCATCCGGGAAGCGCAGCGCATCGTGGTTGAGGAACGGCTGGTGGAACGACATCAGCCGGCGGGTATCAGCGCGCCGGGCGATGTAGTCGAGCAACTGCGGCGAGGGCAGCGACTTCTCCACCAGGCGCAGCTGCTTGCCGGCACGGCGCACCGACTGGGTCACCACGTCGATGTTGTGGTCCAGGCGGTCGAGGTCGATCAGCATCACCGGGCGCATCGGCCCGTGCTCGCGCAGCTCGCGCTGCAACCTGGCGAAATAGTCGTCGTGCGGGGCGCCCTCGGCGCCCGGGCGCAGCCAGGCGCCGGCAGCGGCCAGCAGCACGCCGGCACCGGCCGCGCCGACCAGGAATTTGCGTCTGTTCATCACATCTCCTTGTGCTCAGCCCACGCCGAGGATCGAGGCCAGGTGGCTATTGAGGAACTTGCCTGTCGGGTCCAGCGCCTGGCGCACCTCGGTGAAGTCCTTCCAGCGCGGGTACAGCGGCTGCAGGGTGCGCGCATTGAGGGTGTGCAGCTTGCCCCAGTGCGGGCGCCCGGCGTATTTCCAGAAGATCGGCTCGATGGCGGCGAAGAAATTGTGGTGGTCCATGCTGTAGTGCTGGTGCACCGAGATCGAGCAGCTGTCGCGCCCTTCGAACATGCTCAGCGGGATATCGTCGGCCTTGACGTAGCGGTACTCGATGGGGAACCAGGTTTGCAGGTCGCGCTCGCGGATCAGCGCGAGGATCTCCCGCAGGCAGGCCGGGCCGTGCTCGGCGGGCACCGAGTACTCCATCTCGTTGAAGCGCACGTTGCGCACGTTGGCGAAGATCTCGTACGAGTCACCGACCCGCTCGTCGAAGCTGGCGACATGCCGCAGGCTGTTGAGCAGTACGCGCCGCGCTTCGGGAAAGTCGCTGCCGTACTTGTCGAGCTTCTCGATCAGGCTGACGAATTCGTTGCCACTGCCGCCGGCCGTATCCTGGTCAGCGGTGGCGGCATCATTGGTCTCGTTGAGGGCGATGGACAGCGCATAGTCGGAATGGGTGATCACCAGCATTTCCCAATGCTGGTTTTCCCGGGTGTTCTTCTCCACGTCCTCCAGCAATTCGTCGGTGCGGGCGATCCATTGCCGTTCGCGCAGGCGGAAGGCCTCGCGGTTCTGCAGGCGGATCCGGGTGGCCACGCCCAGCGCGCCGAGGGACACCCGCGCCGCGGCGAACACCTCGGGGTGCCGATGGCTGTCGCAGTCGAGGACCTCGCCACTGGCGGTGACCAGTTGCAGGCCGGTGACCTTCGAGGAATACGAGCCAAAGCCGACACCGGTGCCATGGGTCGAGGTGGCGATCGCGCCGGCCAGGGTCTGGTAGTCGATGTCGGCCATGTTCGGCAGCGCCTGGCCGACCGCCTTGAGCGCCGCGCCCATCGCCGACATCGGCGTGCCGGCGGCGAACTCGGCCTGCAAGGTGGCGGGGTCGTGGTCGAGCAAGCCGTTGAAGTAGCCCAGCGACAGCAAGGTGCCGTCGCTGGGCACCAGGGCGCTGAAGGAGTGCCCCGAACCGACCGGACGCACCCTGCCGGGGGCCTGGCGGATGGCCTGGGCCAGTTCGTCGAGGCTCTGCGGCGCCAGCCGCGCCTCGGGCAGGCAGCTTTGCGCGCCGGACCAGTTGCGCCAGGGGATCAGCCGTGGCGCGCGCAGCAGTTGTGCCAGTGCCGGATTAGTAGAGAGTGCGAGCAACGCGCAGGCCACGCCGGAGTGTTGCAGCCAGCGACGACGGGAAAGGTGAATCGTCATGGAAGTACCTTGCGCTCAGTGGAGGGGCTGGCCGGACATGTAGCCGATCAGGGCAAGGAACTGCGCCTCGCTGCACTGCATGCACAGGCCCATGGGCGGCATGCCCTGGTAGCCGTTGATGCTGTGCTCCAGCAGGCGGTCGACGCCCTGGGCCAGGCGCGGTGCCCAGGCCGCCGCGTCGCCTGCCAGGGGCGCGCCGGACGCAGGGTTGGCGTGGCAGGTCTGGCAGGTGTTGGCGTACAGCGCGGCCAATGCAGGGTCGGCAGGGGCGGCCTGGGTGGCGGCGGGCTTGCTGTCGTCCCGGCAACCGCCGAGCAGCAGGGCCAGGGTGGTCAGGACGGCTGCAGGCAGCAGCGGTGGGAAAAGCGGCATGGTGCTCCCCTCTTCTACCGTGCTTGGGCACGGTGTTTTCTTGTGGTGGGTAGGGGGCAACAGTAAGGCGGGGACAGGCTGGGGGTTCAGGGCAATGGCGGACAGCGAGGGGGGTGGGATCGGACAAGCCTGCAAGGCGGGTCTAGCCCGCTTGCAGGGAGCAGAAGATGACAAGCGCTGCGTGGGAGCGGGCTTGCCCCGCGATTCAGGCGGTGCGGTGCATGGCACCGGCTTCGCCGGTGATCGCGAGGCTAGCCCGCTCCCACGTAGTCTCTCTTCAGGCTGGAGGCACGAGGCGGCCCCTGTCAGCCCTTGTTGGTCAGGCCATCAACCTGGCCTTCGACCGTCACCGGCCCGACCTTCAGCTTGCCACCTTCCAGCGACACGCTGGGCAGGCCTGCCTCCGGCAGCTTGGGCAGGTCGAGGGTGGCCTTGACCTGGTAGCCGAGCGGCTTGACCTCGGCCCCGAGCGTGGTACCGCCCTGCTCCACGCCCTTGACCTGCAGTTCCAGCCCACGCTGTGCCGAGATGCCCGAAGCCTCCGTGACCCCGGCCTTGCGCACGAACTCGCCCTGGGCATTGAACGATGGCGTGTAGTCGAAGCCTGGCTTCTCCTGGCCCTCCTTCGCCTCGCCCGGCTTGCCGGCCAGGCCCGCGCCCAGGTCGACCCGCACCGAGGTGGTGGTGTCCTGGCGTTCCGCGACCGTCAACCCGCCCGCCAGCTTGCCGCCGACCTGCTGGCCGTCGACCCGTGCGCCGCTGAGTTGCGCCGCACCGGCACTGTTCAGGGTCACATCGCCAGCGGTGATATGGCTGTTCTGCTGGGTGGTGGCCTGCAGATGGTCCACCTGCACCTTGCCGCCCAGGTCGAAGTCATGGGACGAGCTGACCTTTTGCCCGGCGTCCGCCGGTGTATTTCGGCTCAGGTTGCTCCCGGCCTTCACCTCGACGCCCCAGTTGGTACGGCCCTGGGTGGACTGCGCCGACTCCAGCGCCAGGCCACCCTCGCCTGCGCCGACGTTGACGCCCGTGGCACCGACCTGGGTGCCCTGCAAATGCACCGACTGGCCGGCCAGGTCCACGTTGCCACGGCTGCTGAGCTGGCCGCCGGCCAGGGTCTGCGAGCGTTCGTTGGTCTGGCCCACATTGAAGTTGCCGCCCAGCTTGCCGCTCAAGTCACGGCCTTGCTCACCGGTAGCCGCCTTGCCGCCGAGGTTGAGGCCACCGCCCAGATGGCTGCCGCTGACGGTCCGGGTGTCGCTGGCGGCCTGCAGGTCGAGGGCGCCACCGGCCTTGAGTTCGACCGGGCCGCCCGCGTCGATGCGCGTGCCTTGCAAGGTCTGGTCGCCAGCACTGCCCAGTCGCACCGGGCCGTTGCCGCTGATGCTCGCCACCTGGGCCTTGCTGTCGACACTGTGCTCGCCGGCATGGTCGAGCTGGAACCCAGCACCCAGGTCGACCTTGTCGCCCACCGGCAAGGTGCCCACGGTCAGCGAACCACTGCCAGCGAGGCTGCCGGTGTCGCGACGCGCCTGGTTGCTGGCCTGGTCCAGGGCCAGCTTGCCACCGGTGTTGACAGCCACCGCGCCCTGGCCACCGTCGAGACGGCTGCCTTCGAAGCGGGCATCGCCACCGACCTGGATGTTCAGGCCCTGGTTGCCACTGAATGTACCGACCACGGCAGTGGATGTATCTTCGCTCAGGTGCTTGCTGCCACCGGAACCGTTGGCGGTCACGTTGAGGTCCTCGCCGGTCTTGGTGTAGATCCGGGCGGACACATCGGCGTTCACCTGCTGCTCGCTGCGGCTGTGGGTGTTGCTGGCCGCGTCGGCCTGCAGCGAACCGGCCTTGACGTCCAGCACGCCGCCGTTGGCGTTGTAGCGGGTGCCCTGGTCCTTCAGCGCGCCGGCCACGTCCAGCTGCACGCCCTGACCATTGAACTGGCTGACCACCGCAGTGCCGGTCTGCTCGCCCTGTTGCTGGCTGGCATGGCCCACGGCCAGGTCAACGCCCAGGTTCGGCGTGCCGAGCTTGCCCAGGGCGGCGGTCAGCGAAGTCTTGCCGTCCAGCACGTCCTTGACGTCGTTGAGCGGCAGCTTGCCGTCGAGCGCATCCTTGACCGACACCTTGCCGTCCACCACGTCCTTGACCGCCCCGGCGATCGGCCGGGCGATGTCCTTGTACTCGACGTTGACACCGACATCCGCCGTCCAGCTGCTCTGCTGGTGGCTGCTGCTGGTGGTGTCGCGGGCCGCACGGTTGTCCACCTGGCCTGCGCTGATGCTCAGGGTGCCGGCGCTGTTCACCTGCGCGCCTTCGCTGGCCAGTGTGTCGGCCTTGATTTTCACGCTGCCGGCGCTGTCGAGGCCGGTGGTCTTCGCCGTGGTGCTGCTCGAGGCGTCCTGCTGGGTGCCATGGGCGAAGTCGACCCCGGCGCCGGCACGGTCCAGGCCGGCGGTGAGGTAGACGCCACCGCCGGTGTGGCTGCTGTCGCGGGACTCGCTGCGGCTGTCCTGCTCGGCCAGCAGCGACACCTGCTTGCCGGCCAGGTTGGTATCGCCCGCAGTGGACTTCACCGCGGCGCCCTTGACGCTCAGGTCACCGCCGGCGGTCAACTGAACTTCGCTGCCGCTGAGGCTGGAACCCTGCTGGCTGACCTGGCTGCCACTGGTGCTCTGACGATCGCTCGCATAGCCGACGCCAGCACGATACTGCCCGGAGCCCGGCGCGGTCTCCTTGGCCGAGGCGACGAAGCCACGGTTGCTGCTGGCGCTGTTGTGTTCGTGGGTATCCTGGGCCGAGGCGACCTTGAGATCCCCGGCCGCCTCGGCGTTCAACGCTCCGGTGGCCTTGACCGTCGAGCCGACCACGTCGATGCCCTCGGCGCTGTTCAGGCCGACGCTGCCGCCGGCCACCAGCTCGCTGCGCACCGCGGTGCTTTCCCGGCTGTTCTGCTTGGCTTCGTTGTGGCTGACGCCGAAGAACTTGCTCTGCTGGTTCTGGCTGTCACGCTGGTCGGTGCGCGAGGCGTTGCTGATCTGCACCTGCTTGCCGGCGATGCGGATGTCCTGGCCACTGGTCAGCTGGGCACCTTCGGCCAGCACCGAGGCCTTGGCGTGCAGTGCAATGTCGCCACCCTTGAGCTGGCTGGTGACGCTGCGCTGGGTTTCATTGCGGTTGTCCCAGTCGGCCTTCCAGAAGCCCTTGGCGTGCTTGCCCTGGTCGGTCTGCACCTGGCGCTCGGTGGCGGCGGTCAGACGCAGGTCGGCGCCGCTGTCCAGGCTCAGCTTGCCGGGCGCCTCGAGGCTGGCGGCGCTGAGGGTGAGATCCTGGCCGGCGTGCAACCCGGCATCACGCTGGGCCACGACCCGGGTGGCGTGCTCGCGGGTGTCGCTGTCGGTCTGGGTGCGCTGGTAGGTCTCCCAGTCGATGCCCAGCGCGCCGCTGCGCCAGTTCTCGCGTTTTTCCTGGAGCTTGCGGCTTTGCACGGTGCTCAGGGTGAGGTTGCGCCCGGCGTCGAGCTTGACGTCGCGCCCGGCCACGTCGGCGGCGGCCAGGGTCAGGTCCTGGGCACCACGCAGTTCGACATCGCCCTGGCTGCTGCGCACGCCGGCACGGGTCGCGTCCAGCGAGTCGGCCACGGCGGCGCCGCTGACGTTCAGGTCACCCGCCGAGTCGATGCGCACGCCGTCGCGGCCGTCGATCTGCCCCGACCCGACCCGTACCCCGGCACCCTGCGTGGTGCTGACGATATTGATGCGCCCGGCCTGCATCGCGCCGAACAGGCTGGCGTCGATACGCTGCTCGCCACTGCTCGCGCCGTGGTCGACGACCTTGACCTGGCCGCTGGCATAGTCCACCTGGTTGCGGCCCACGGTAAGGTTGAGCTGGTCACGGGCATCCAGACGGCCCTGGCTGTCGATGCGCGGGGCGATCAGGTTGACCGAACCGCCGTCGTTGCGCAGGCCGGCGCCCTGCACCTGCAACTGGCCGTTGGCGTCCTGGGTGCCCAGGGCCTTGAGTCGGCCCGCGTCCAGTTCAGGGCGGCCCACCACCAGGCTGGCATTGGGTGCGTTGATGAAGCTGGCGCCGTTGACCGAGATCCCGTTGGGGTTGGCCAGCACGTAGTCGGCGGCGCGACCGAAGATTTCCTGGGCGCCATTGATGGCGGAGGCGTTGCGGCTGACCACTTCGTTGAGGATCACGCTCGCCGCCTGGCCCTGGAACTGCGGGTTGGCCGCCAGCTCACCGGCCAGCTGCGAGTGGCCGGCCTGCAGGGCGTTGTTCAGCACCAGGCCCTGGCGGTCGACGTTGTAGTCGAGGAACTGGTTGTGCGACAGGCCGGCGCCGTTGGGGGCGACGATATTGACGATGGGCACGCCGCCCTGCGTCTGCAACTGCGCCGTGCCCCCGGGGCCGGGGGCGACCACGACGCCGCCGGCCAGCGCCTGGGGCAGGCTCGCGGCCAGGAACAGGCTGGCTATCGCCCAGCGCAGCTTGCCTTGCGGGGACAGGTTGAAGGTAAAGGGGGTCTTGGGCATAGGTCACTCTCCATGTCGGTACTGCTAATTCGGTGCGCTCAAATCTGCACGGCGGCCCTGAGCAGCCAGACTTCGGGCTCGCGGTGGTAACCGCTGGGGGTGGTCAGGCTGCGCTGGTAGTCAACGTCCAGCTGCAGCGCCTTCCAGCTCAGGTTCAGGCCCAGGCTCGCGCCGCTCAGGCGCTGGCTGGCGGCGCCGTGGTCGGCCTTGATCCAGCCATGGTCCAGCCCCAGCCGCGGGGTGATGGTCAGCGGCCCCTGGGGCTGCAGCGGCAGGCGCAGGGTGTTGCGCCACACCGCGCCGCTGGCCCCGGACAGGCTGCTGAGGCGGTAACCGCGCACGGCGGAATCGTCGGTGCCGAGCAACTGCTCGATGGCCGGCAACGGGTCGGGGCTGTACTGCAGGTTGAGCTGGCTCTGCCACTGCCAGGCCTGGCCCAGCAGCTGGCCATTGCGCCACTGGCCGAGGCCGGCGCGGTACTTGCGAAACTGCGCCATGGGCAGGTCGGGCACCGGCCGGTCGGCATCGTCGTCGGCGCCAAACCAGTGCAGTCCCTGGGCGTAGTTGAGGTCCAGGTTCCACACCGCGCTGTCGAGCCAGAACAGGTTGAGCCCGGCCTCGGCCACCGTCAGCGTCGGGCTCTGCACGTCCAGGCGGACCTTGGCGAACTCGCTGTCGACATCCTTGTGCGCCAGTTGCAGGCTGGCGCTCAGTTGATGGCGCTGGTCGCGCCACAGCACGCGCTCGCCGCGCAGGCTGAGCTGGTCGGTGATGCCGGTGCTGTGCAGAGTCAGGGTGCTGAGCTTGATCGGCGAGCGGTACTCGGCATGGCTGGCGAACAGGCTGAACGTCCAGTAGCCGTAGGGAATCGCGTAGTACAGGCTGGCATTGCGGCTGTAGCGATCGCCCTGGTTGAGGGTGTCGCTGGCCGACAGACTGAGCAGGTCGTTGAGCGCCAGCGGATTGTCCAGGCTCAGGCTGTACACGCTGCGGTCACGGCCAGTGCTGGCGCTGCCGAGATTGTCCAGGCCCAGGCCCACGGAAACCCGTGGCTGGCCGGCGCTGCGCGGACGCAGGATGATCCGCGAGGCGCCCGGCTGGCTGCCGGGGGCGATGTCGGCGGTGAGGTCGACCGAACGCAGGCGGTTGAGCTGGTCCAGGCCCTGCTCCAGGTCGCGCAGGTTCAGCGGCTCGCCGAGCATGCCGGGGAAGGCCCCGGCCAGGGATACCGGCAGGCGCTGGTCGGCCAGTTCGATGGCTTCCAGGTAGCCTTCGTCCACCAGGATGTCCAGCGACTGCCCGGCCGCCGGGGCGCTGCTCAGGTAGGGGCGGCTGGCGATATAGCCCTTTTCCAGGTACAGCGCGGTGATGCCCGACAGCAGCTGATTGATCTGCCCCACGCCCATGCACGCGGCCACCAGGGGGTCGATGCGGGCATCGAGGGTGGCGCGGTCGATCAGCGTGACACCGCCGATGCGCACCCCGGCCAGCGGCCAGCAACGCGCATCCGGGGCCGCGGCCTTGTGAGCCTGTGGGGTGGTGTCGGGCGCGGTGAACGCGCCGCGTTGCAGTTGCCGGCGACGTTGTTCCAGTTGCAGTTGCTGCAGGTCGTGTTGCTGCTGTTGCTGTTGACGCAACACTTCCTGGCCGGGGGTAAATGTCTCGGCATGCAGGTTGCCGGCGCACAGGCAAGCCAGTACGACAGACAGCGTTAATTGACGACGATCAACAGCAGACAGGTACGACATACAACACCCATTCGCAGGCAAAGGCACAGCGAGAATCGCAGTACTTGGAACTTCCCAGCACGGTCACCGAGGGTTATCGGCACACGCGCAATAACTTTAGAAAGTTGAGCGTTGTTTGTTGAAACGCTCGCGGAAAAGTTAACGACTGCTAATTACTACATGGCTCCGGGAATGACCGCAGGGTCACTGGATAGCCTGTGGTAAAGCGGGTATATGGGTTGACGAGATCGAATTGTCCAACAATCGAACTTGATGACTGTCTGGCCCCACAGTACTTGTAGACACGAGTGGGAGACACCTGACTTTAGTCGTACGCGATCTGCTGGTTCAAATTTCTGGTTTCGGGCAGATTGAGCAAAACATGAACTGATTAAAAATCACGCAACAACCGAGCTATATAGCGGAGTGCGTTGTGCTCTGAACATTGTATTTTCCGTGATCGTCGGAGGGCGCATTGCAACGCAAACAAGATCGAGTTCCGCACAGGCGGCACTCGATCTCGAGAACAGCGTGATTCAGCACTTGACCGTCACCGCTCCAGCGCCGAACCGCGCATTAATCCGCCCTCTTCACTCCCCTCGCCCAGCCCATCGATCTGCGCCATGCTCAGCCGCGCCGTCTCCTGCAAACCCAACGAACACAGCGCTACCAGCGCCAGCGCCGCCGCCCCGTACAACGCGACGCCCAGTGGGTCATGCCCGGTGAGAATCAGGATCGCCGTGGCAATGCTCGACGCCGTCCCGCCCCCCAGCGCCGCGCCGACCTGGTAGCTGGCGGAAATGCCCGAGTAGCGCATTTCCCGGGGAAACTGTTCGCCCAGGAACGCCGGGATCGGCCCTTGTGTGGCGCCCATCAGTGCACCGACCAGGCTGTAGGCGACCAGGGCGATACCGAAGTGGCGCATGTCCACCAGGGCAAAAAAGGCGAACAGGCCCAGCGCCATGACCAGCGCCCCGAACACCATCACCACACGTCGCCCCAGGCGGTCCGACAGGTGCCCGAACAGCGGTGCCGACAGCACGATGGCCACCGACAGGGTCAGGTCGAACATCAGGGCCTCGGTGCTGCCGTACCCCGCCTGGGTGGCGTAGGTCAGGAAGAACGTGCTGCCGATGTAGGCGATGGTGCAGTAACCGAAGGCGATACCGGTGCACAACAGCAATTGCCGTGGCCGTTGCCGCAGGGCTTGCGCCAGGGGCGCCCGCACGGGTTTGACGGTGGATGCGGTCAGCGGCGTCTTCAGCCGTGCATACAGGCCGATCAGCACCAGGGTGCCTCCCAGCCAGAACGGGATCCGCCAGGCGAAGTCCACCAGGTTGTCATCGAACGCGGCGCTGACCAGGGCGAATACCGCCGCACCGAGAATGCCGCCCACGCCGATGCCCATGCTGGTGAAACTGCCCCACAGGCCGCGCCGGCCAGGCGGCGCCGACTCGATGCCGAACAGCGCGGCGCCGCCCCACTCGCCCCCGGCGGCAAAGCCCTGGACCAGGCGCAACAGCACCAGCAGGACCGGCGCAGCCACGCCAAGACTGGCGTGCCCCGGCAGGCAGCCGATGAGGAAGGTGCTCAGCCCCATCAGCAGCAAGGTGGTGACCAGCACCTTCTGCCGACCGACGCGGTCGCCGAAATGGCCGAACACCAGGCCGCCCAAGGGCCGGGCGAGGAACCCCGCGCCGAAGGCACTGAACGCCACGAGGGTGGCGGTCAGGTAGTCCAGCCCGGGGAAGAACACCTGGGGAAACACCAGCGCGGCGGCGGTGCCATAGATGATGAAGTCGTAAAACTCGAGGGCCGTGCCCAGGCCGGAGACGCAGAAGGTGCGCAAGGCGGAGCGGGAAGCTTGTGCATGCATTGTTGTTGTTCTCGTGATGCGGATGGGCTCAGAAACGTTGGCAGCCAGCCTTGGCCAGTTGCAGCGGGGTGCCGGCCACGTAGTCGAGATGACTGTGCTCGGTGTCGATGGCCACGCTGAGCAGGGTCTCCCAGCGCTCGGTGTCGGGCAGCGCCAGGTCCGGATGGAAGCAGATCGGCGCGGCATCACCCGCGGCGCCGCACATGGCCTCGGCGCGGGCTCGCGGGTCGGCGCTGGTCATCTGACCGACCACCTGTTGCAGATGGGCCAGCCGGCCCTCGGTCTCGGCCCGGTCGGCGACCTGCTCACCGGCGCTGAGCTGCGGGTCGAGGAAGTGGTTGGTGTGCAACAGCCAGCCATCCTCGCGGGGCAGCACCAGCGCCGTGCGCTCGGGACTCAGTTCGATGCTCACCGCACGCGGGCTGCGGTCCTCGCGGGAGAACACAGTAAGCACGGTGGAGGCGCTGACACGCGCCGAACGGGCCAGTTCGATGGCCTCGTCGACACTGCGTGCCTCCTCCAGCAGCCGTCGGGCGATGGCATGCACCGGCACGCCGCCTGCGGTGTTGTCGCTGCGGTGGTGGAGGATGTTGAAGTGCAGGCCCAAGCCCGCGCTGTTGACCCCCAGCTTGGCCAGCATGCCGAACTCGCAGAACAGCTTGACCGCCAGGCCCTGGCGGCTACGCAAGGCCAGCATCAGGCCATGGGGGCACAGGCTGTCGTGCCAGTCCCAGGTCTGCAGGGTCTGCGGCGCTCGCGGGCCACGGGGGGCGTGCACGGTGGTGGAGCATTCGCTGTGGCGGGTGCGTGCCGCCAGCACCTCGGTGCGGGCGTTGAGGCTCGCCAACTGCCACAACGGCAGGCCGCTGCCACTGGCCAAGCCGGCGATCTCGGCCGCCAGGTCCGGGCTCCAGGCCTCGAGGGCGGCCAGGCTGTTCTCGCCGATACGCTGCGCTTCGCCCAGCGTCACGCCGACACGGGGAAAGAAGTCCAGGTACAGCTGGGTGGTCTCGCCGATCTGTCCGGCAAAGCGCTCGCCGACCTGACGGCCGCGGGCATGGGGATCGAGGGTATCGGTGACGCAGGTATGGATCTTCACGACGGCTTTCCTGATGGGACGCAAGCGGCAAGCCTAGCGGCGAGAGCGCGCCCCGATCATCGCCAGGCCCCGCACAACTTTTGTGCCCACCAGGAAAAACTCAGGCGCGCAGGCCCTGCCCGCGCAAGTGCTCATGCAACAGGGCGATGAATGCCTGCACCTTGCGCGTATTGCGCCGATGCGGCAGGTACAGAACATGCACCCAGGGGCCGAACGCGCTCAGCGCCCGCCAGTAATCAGGCATCACCTCCAGCAGTTGCCCGCTGGCCAGGTAAGGTGCCGCGCACCAGGTGGGGATGAACTGCAGCCCCTGGCCATCGAGCAGGCAGGCCAGCAGGAAGTCGAAACTGTCGCTGACCAGCCTGGCCGTCGGCTGGCGCACGCGCTGGGTCTGGCCCTCGTGCTCGATCCACCAGAAGCTGCGGTTGAGCAACGGGTGGCGCAGCAGCAGCCAGTCGTGCTGGGCATAGTTGTCCAGGGTAATGACCTCGCCGCGTCGGGCCAGGTAGTCGGGACTGGCGCACAGGATCACGCGGTTCTCGATCAACGGCTGGGCGATCAGCTCGGGCTGGTCGGTGGGACCGTCGCGCAGCGACAGGTCGTAGCCGCCGTCGATCAGGTCCTCGTTGGCATCGTTGAGGTTCACCTCCAGGCGCACCTGCGGGTGCTCGCGCATGAAGCGGCAGCACACCTGGTTGAGGAAGGCCGGGCCGAACGACGGTGGTGCGGTGATGCGCAAGGTGCCGCGCAGTTCATGCTGCAACTGCTCCACTTCCTCGGTGACCCGCTGCAGGTGCATCAAGGCCTGGCGCGCGCCTTCCAGGTAGAGGGTGCCGGCTTCGGTCAGCGCCATGCGCCGGGTGGTGCGCTCGAACAGGCGCACCCCCAGCTCGGCTTCCAGATGGGCGACGGCCTTGGTGATGGCCGACGGCGTCTTGCCCAGCTGCTCGGCGGCACGGCTGAAGCTGCCGTGCTCGGCGGCGGCGACGAAGATGGTCAGGGCCGTCATTTTGTCCATGGTTGCTTCCTGGTTGGCACACGTGGGGCGCCGTGGAGTATCCATGGATTCATGCGCAGGCGGCAATCGACGGGGAACAGCAAGCACTCTTTCCAGAACGCGAATAAAGTTGTGCCTGCCGTGCCGTTTAAACGCCCTTCCCGCTTGGCTAGCCTGCCGCCTCCCCATCAAGCACGAGGCATCGCATGAAGCAGTTCCTGAAGATCGCGCTCGGCGCCGGCCTGGCCTGCGCCGCCCTGCCCGGCTTCGCCGCCGTCGACCTGATCCTGCACAACGCCAAGGTCTACACCGCCGAGCCGGGCCAGCCACTGCAGCAGGCCGTGGCGGTGGAGGGCGAGAAGATCGTCGCGGTGGGCTCCGACCAGGCCGTGCTGCGCCTGAAGGTCGATGGCACGCGGACCATCGACCTGGGCGGCAAGGTGCTGATGCCCGGCCTGCTCGACTCCCACTCCCATGCCATCAAGGGTGGCCTGCAGCTGGAGTTGGCCGACCTGGCCGGTGTGCAGATCCCCCTCGACGCGTTGGAACAACGCCTGCGCCAGTGGCGTGACGACGGCAAGGCACGGCGCGGCGAGTTCCTCAGCGTCGGCGGCTTGCCGCCAACCTACTGGGACGACCTGGCCGCGCTCGAGCAGCGCTTCAACCAGGGCGAGTGGGCCGACCAACCGATCCTGTTCGCCGCCAACGACATGCACACCGGCTGGGCCAACCGCGCCATGCTCGCCCGTGCCGGCATCGATGCGGCAAGGATCGCCGCCCTGCCGGCCGTGGCCCGCAACACCATCGGCCAGCACCCGGACGGCACGCCGAACGGCTTTCTCGTCGATGCCGGGCTGTACCCAGTCACCGACCTGCTGCCGGCACTGACCCATGACACCCTGATGAGCGCCGGGCGCCAGGCCCTGGCGCACTATCGAAGCCTGGGCGTCACCGGCTGGATGGACCCGCTGGCCAACGAACTGCCCGGTGCCGAGGTACACAACGATTCGCTCGGCGTGCTGCCGGTGTACAGGGACCTCGCGCTGCGCGGTGAACTGACCGCCCATGTGGCCGCGCTGCTGATGGCCGACTCGAAAGCACGTCCGGCCGACCTGGATGAGCTGGACAAGGTGCGCCGGCAGTTCCTCGGCGTACCCAACCTCACCCTGCCCGGCATCAAGGTATTCGCCGATGGCGTCGCCGAGATGCCGGCGCAGAGCGCGGCGATGCTCGAGCCTTACCGCAACTCGGGGCAGCACGGCGAACTGCTGCTGGACCCGGCGCACTTCGGCGAGCTGGTGAGCGCCGCCGACGCCCGTGGCTGGCTGGTGCATGTGCACGCCATCGGCGACCGCGCCGTGCGCGCGGCGCTCGACGGCGTGGCCCAGGCCCGCCGCGATCGCGCCAGCGGCATCGCGCACTCGATCACCCACCTGCAGATGGTCAACCCGAAGGAGTACGCACGCTTCAAGCAGCTGGACGTGATCGCCTCGATGCAGTTGTACTGGGCCAGCGCCGACGAGGCCAATCTGGAGCTGGTCAAACCCTATGTCGATGCCATGGCCTTCCTGCACACCTTCCCGGCGCACTCGCTGCTTGCCCATGGCGCCACCATCGCCGGCGCCAGCGACTGGCCGATCAGCACCCCCGATCCCTGGCAGGCCATCTACCAGGCCATCAGCCGCGTCGGCCCCAAGGGCGTGCTCAACGCCGCCGAGGCCCTCGACCGCGAGACGATGTTCCAGGCCTATACCCTCAACGCCGCCCGGGCCATGCGCCTGGAACGGCAGATCGGTTCGCTCAAGGCCGGCAAGCAGGCCGACATGATCGTGCTCGACCGCGATGTCTTCAGCGTCGCACCCCAGGCGCTGCGCGACACCCAGGTGCTGCAGACCTGGTTTGCCGGAAAACGCATCTACACGCGCTGAGCCCGCTTGCGCGGGGCGGGTCGATCAACCGTCCATGCTCTTGGTCAACGCTTCGCTGCCCTTGGGCGGGTAGACCACCTCCCGGGTGTCGAGGTCGCGAATCTCGGAGGTGATGGTGATGGTCATCGTCTCTCGCCCGGGCGGGCCGTTGATGGCATCGACGGTGTCGAAGTCGACGATGTAGCGCTTGCCTGCACGGAACTCGACGTCGCGCGCGGTGAAACCGCATTTGCCGCCACCGGTTCCCAGCGCGTTCATCGAGGCCCAGCACCAGCTCAGCGAGTGCTTGCCCGGCGTCAGCCGCAGCGCCTGCTTGCCCGCGATATCGAGGATCGAGCGGCGCCCGGCGCCTTCGAGCAACTGGTCATCGACATGGGTGGCCAGCAGCAGGCGATGGAACGGCACGCCCAGGGCGCGGTAACGGACGGTAGCGAAGTACACGACCGGTGCGTCGGCCTGGTTGCCGGACAGATCATAGGGCGTCATCGTCTCAGGCGCCCAGTCACCCTGATACTCCTTGTAGTGGTAGTTGGAGCAGGCACCGAGCAGGCTGGCAAGTGACAGGGCGACAAGCGATTTGAGGCGGGACGACAGACGCATGGTTCTTCCTTGATGAATGCAGGCGCAAGGATAGCGGCTGCATGCCCTTAAAATCAAAACGCCATCACCCTCGTCGAGCACGCACCGCGGTGTATGCTTCGCGCAAAGGTCCGCCCCTCCTGCCCCTGAAAAGGACATCATCATGCTCCGCCTGGACTGGCTGAAACACCACATGGCCCACAGCGACACCCTCGCCCAGTGGCTGCACCAACAGTTCCACTATGAGTACGCGGATGTGCCGCTGGCCGACTGGCAACGCGAATTCGCCGAAGGCCAGCACAACGGTCAATGGCAATGCCTGGTCGCCCTGGACGGCGACCGCCTGCTGGGCAGTGCCGCCCTGGCCAGCGACGATCTGCCCGAACGCAACGATCTCGGTCCCTGGCTGGCCTGCGTGTTCGTCGCCCCAGAGGCGCGTGGCCAAGGCCTGGCGGAGCGGCTCATCGAAGGTGTCTGCGAGCATGCCCGCAGCAACGGAGTTGCCACGCTCTACCTGCATACCCACGACCAGGACGCCTACTACGCCAAGCGCGGCTGGACGCGCATGGCGCCGTTCGAGGCCTGGGGGCATAGCCATTGGTTGATGTATCGCACGCTCTGACCAGCGCCGCTCCTACACGAATCGCGCATGGTTTACCTACGCAAATGCCCCCGCAGGGAATTATTTAGCGCGCCGTCGTATCTGACCCTAGGTACAAGGCTGGCCAAACCATGGCCACGCCCCAAGCCTTCAAGGACAACGGCCCATGAAATCACGCAGGAAACCCGTCAAGCCCATCGGCTTGAAGGACATCACCATCGTCGACGACGCCAAGATGCGCAAGGCCATCACCGCCGCCGCCCTGGGCAATGCCATGGAGTGGTTCGACTTCGGTGTCTACGGCTTCGTCGCCTATGCCCTGGGCAAGGTGTTCTTCCCCAATGCCAGCCCCGGCGTGCAGATGATCGCCGCCCTGGCCACCTTCTCCGTGCCGTTCCTGATCCGCCCGCTGGGCGGGCTGTTCTTCGGCGCCCTGGGCGACCGCTACGGGCGGCAGAAGGTGCTGGCGGCGACCATCGTGATCATGTCGCTGAGCACCTTCGCCATCGGCCTGATCCCCTCCTACGCCAGCATCGGCATCTGGGCGCCGATCCTGCTGTTGCTGGCGAAGATGGCCCAGGGCTTCTCGGTGGGCGGCGAATACACCGGGGCGTCGATCTTCGTCGCCGAGTACGCCCCGGACCGCAAGCGCGGCTTTCTCGGCAGCTGGCTGGACTTCGGCTCGATCGCCGGCTTCGTCCTTGGCGCCGGGGTGGTGGTGCTGATCTCGACGGTGCTTGGCGAGGAGCAGTTCCTCGAATGGGGCTGGCGCCTGCCGTTTTTCCTGGCCCTGCCGCTGGGCCTGATCGGCCTGTACCTGCGCCACGCCCTGGAAGAAACCCCGGCGTTCCAGCAACACGTCGACAAGCTCGAGCAAGGCGACCGCGAAGGACTGGCCAGCGGCCCGAAAGTGTCGTTCAAGGAAGTCGCCACCCAGCACTGGCGCAGCCTCTTGACCTGCATCGGCGTGGTGATCGCCACCAACGTCACCTACTACATGCTGCTCACCTACATGCCCAGCTACCTCTCGCACAACCTGCACTACAGCGAAGACCACGGCGTGCTGATCATCATCGCGATCATGGTCGGCATGCTCTTCGTGCAGCCGATCATCGGCCTGCTCAGCGACAAGTGGGGGCGCAAGCCGTTCATCATCATTGGCAGCGTCGGCCTGTTCCTGCTGGCGATCCCGGCGTTCATGCTGATCACCAGCGGCAAGCTGGCGGTGATCTTCGCAGGCCTGTTGATCCTCGCCGTGCTGCTGAACTTCTTCATCGGCGTGATGGCCTCGACCCTGCCGGCGATGTTCCCCACCCACATCCGCTACAGCGCCCTGGCCAGCGCCTTCAACATCTCGGTGCTGATCGCCGGCCTCACCCCGACCCTGGCCGCCTGGCTGGTGGAGACCACCGACAACCTGTACATGCCGGCCTACTACCTGATGGTCATCGCCGTGGTCGGCCTGCTCACCGGCCTGACCATGAAGGAGACCGCCAACCGCCCGCTGCGCGGCGCCGCCCCGGCCGCCTCGGATATCGAGGAAGCCCGCGAGCTGTTGCAGGAGCACCACGACAACATCGAGCAGAAGATCGAGGACATCGACGCGCAGATCGCCGAGCTCGAGGCCCGGCGCAAGACCCTCGCGCAACAGCATCCGCGCATCGATTGAGGGCTACTTGTGCATTCCGCCGGATTGCTTGCCTGATCCTCTGAATCTGCGGGGTGTATCGGTTGCGCAATGGGCCCCTGTGCTAGCGTTTCTGGATTGGGGAACAGCGTATTCCCCGCTTCCACCACCGATGATCAGCAGGTGAGCCCATGGAACTACGAATCAACCAGCAGACCTACCAGGTCGAGGCTGACGCCGACACGCCCTTGCTCTGGGTGATCCGCGACGACCTGGGCCTGACCGGCACCAAGTATGGTTGCGGCCTGGCCCAGTGCGGCGCCTGCTCGGTGCTGGTGGACGGCAACGTGGTGCGCGCCTGCGTCACCCCGGTGGCCGGCGTGGTCGGCCGCGAGGTCACCACCATCGAGGCCATCGAGAACGATGCCGTGGGCAAGCGCGTGGTCGCCGCCTGGGTCGAGCACCAGGTGGCCCAGTGCGGCTACTGCCAGTCCGGCCAGGTGATGGCGGCCACCGCGCTGCTCAAGCACACGCCCAAGCCCAGCGCTGCGCAGATCGACGCGGCCATGATCAACCTGTGCCGCTGCGGCACCTACAACGCCATCCATGCCGCCGTGCACGAACTGGCCCAAGGGGAGAACGCCTGATGAACGCGCGTATCGATTCCCCCGACGACCTGCTGCGGCTGCGCAACGGCGAAACCGTCAACCTGTCGCGCCGGCGCTTCCTCGCCGGCACCGCCATCGGCGCCCTGGTGCTGGGCTTCGGCCTGCCGCTGGGCTCGGCGCGGGTGCAGGCCGCCGCCGCGACCACCGAGCGCGGCACCCAGGTGCCGGCGTTCCTGGAGATCCGCCCGGACGGCAGCGTGCACCTGCTTAGCCCGTTCATGGAGGGCGGGCAAGGTATCAACACCGCCATGGCGCAGATCGTCGGCGAGGAACTGGACGCCGACCCGGCCACCTTCGTGGTCGACAGCGCGCCGCCGGGCGAGGCCTACGTAGTGCTGGAGAACGGCTGGCGCATCACCGGCGGCAGCATGTCGGTGCGCATGAGCTACCCGACCATGCGCCGCCTCGGCGCCCTGGCCCGGGCCATGCTGCTGCAGGCCGGTGCCGAACAACTGGGCGTGCCGGCCGCCGAACTCAGCACCGAGCCGGGCAAGGTGGTGCACGCCGCCTCGGGCCGCTCGCTCGGCTACGGCGAACTGGCCACCAAGGCCATGGACCTGCCGGTGCCGGACCCGGCCAGCGTCAAGTTGCGCGACCCCAGCCAGTTCCGCTGGATCGGCAAGCCGGTGCAACGCCTCGATGCCCATGACAAGTCCACCGGCAAGGCCATCTACAGCATCGACATCAAGGTCGACGGCATGCTCCAAGCCGCCGTGCAGCACGCACCGCGCCTGGGCATGACCGTCGGCAGCCTGCGCAACGAAGAGCAGGTCAAGACCATGAAGGGCGTGCATTCGGTGCACCAGTTGCCCGGCGCGGTGGCGGTGGTCGCTGAGCGTTGGTTCAACGCCAAGCGCGCGGTGGAGGCCCTGCAAGTAGACTGGAAGGAGGCGGCAGCCGACAGCCAGGTGCGGCCAATGCCCGCCGATTTTTCCACTGACGGCTGGCGCGACCACCTGGCCGCCCAGACCGGGCCGAGCCGTGACGAGGAAAACCAGGGTGACGTGGCGGGCGCCCTGGCCAGCGCCAAGACCACGGTCGAGGCCACCTACCACAACCAGTACCTCAACCATGCTCAGCTGGAACCGCCCTCCGCCACCGCCCGTTTCAACCCCGACGGCAGCCTGGAGGTGTGGCTGCCGAACCAGGCCCAGGACATGTTCCGCGATGACATCGCCAAGCGCACCGGCCTGGACCCGGCGCGGATCACCCTGCACTCGCCGCTGCTCGGCGGCTTCTTCGGCCGTCACTTCCTGTACGACTCGGCCAACCCCTACCCGCAGGCCATCGCCCTGGCCAAGGCCGTGGGCCGGCCGGTGAAACTGATCTGGAGCCGCGAAGAGGAGTTCCTGCGCGATGCCATGCGGCCGATGGCCGTGGTCAAGTTCCGCGCCGGCCTGGACGAAAAAGGCCTGCCGGTAGCCATCGAGGCAATCAGTGCCACCGAAGGTCCGACCGAGGCGCTCGCCGGCAAGCAGGGCGACAAGGTCGACCCCACCGCCCTCGAAGGTCTGTCGGGCAAGGCCTACGCCATCGCCAACAAGCGCACCGCGCAGATCTACGTCAAGGGCCCTGCCATGCTCGGCTACTGGCGCTCGGTGGGCAACTCGCTGAACGACTTCTTCTACGAGTCGTTCCTCGACGAGCTGGCCGACAAGGGCGGCCATGACCCCTTCGAGCTGCGTCTGCAGCTGCTGCAGGGCAACCCGCGCCTGACCACCCTGCTGCAGGCGGTGGCGGAATTGTCCGGTGGCTGGAAACGCGGCCCGTTCACCGCCGAGGACGGTAGCAAGCGCGCCCGTGGCGTGGCCATGGCCTCGCCGTTCGGCTCGGAGGCAGCGGTGATCGCCGAGGTGTCGCTGGAGGGCGGCCAGGTCAGGGTGCACGATATCTGGCAGGCCATCGACCCGGGCAGCATCGTCAACCCGGCGATCATCGAGGCCCAGGTCAACAGCGCGGTATCCCTGGGCCTGTCCCAGGTGCTGCTGGAGGAATCAGTGTGGCTCAACGGCATGCCACGGGCGCGCAACTACGACCTGTACCCGGTGCTGCCGCCGTCGCGCATGGCCCGGGTGCATGTGCGCATCGTCGAGAGCGGGGCGAAGATGGGCGGCATCGGTGAGCCACCGCTGCCGGCGGTGGCGCCCGCGGTGGCCAACGCCGTGGCGCAGCTCACCGGCCAGCGCGTGCGCAGCATGCCCCTGAGCCGCCATACCTTCAGCTGACACGACAAGGACAGCCCATGAACAACAGCCGATTCGCAAGAACCGCAGGCTGGCTGGCCTTGCCGTGCCTGGTCGCGGCAGGCCTGCTGGCCTGGTACGTCACCCGCGAGCCCGCCTCGCCCTTCAGCGCCACCGACAGCGCCGACGCCGCCCTGGTCAGCCGTGGCGAATACGTCGCCCGGCTCAGCGACTGCGTGGCCTGCCACAGCCTGCCGGGCAAGGCGCCGTTTGCCGGTGGCCTGGAAATGGCCACGCCGCTGGGCGCCATCCATGCCACCAACATCACCCCCGACCGCGAACACGGCATCGGTACCTACAGCCTGGCCGACTTCGACCGCGCCGTGCGCCAGGGCGTCGCGCCGGGTGGGCGACGGCTGTACCCGGCCATGCCCTACCCGTCCTACGTCAAGCTCAGCGACGACGATGTGCGGGCGCTCTATGCGTTCTTCATGAAGGGCGTGCAGCCGGTCGCCGAGGCCAATGTCCCCAGCGACATTCCCTGGCCGCTTAACCTGCGCTGGCCCATCGCCCTGTGGAACGGCCTGTTCGCGCCGACCAGCGCCTATGCGCAGAAGGCCGACCAGGACCCGTTGTGGAATCGCGGCGCCTACATCGTCCAGGGCCCCGGCCACTGCGGCAGTTGCCACACGCCTCGGGGCCTGGCCTTCAACGAGAAGGCCCTGGACGAAAGCGGCGCGCCGTTCCTCGCCGGCGCCCTGCTCGATGGCTGGTACGCGCCGAGCCTGCGCCAGGACCACAACACCGGGCTCGGGCGCTGGAGCGAGCCGGAGATGGTGCAGTTCCTCAAGACCGGGCGAAACAAGCACGCGGTGGTGTACGGCTCGATGACCGAGGCGTTCAACAACTCCACGCAGTTCATGAGCGACGACGACCTGAACGCGATCGCCCGCTACCTCAAGTCGCTGCCCGGCGACCCGGGGCGTGACGGCGCGCCCTGGCAGTATCAAACGACTGTCGCGGGGCCCGACACGCCGGGGGCGCATACCTACGCGACCCGCTGCGCCAGCTGCCATGGCCTGGACGGCAAGGGCCAGGCCGAGTGGATGCCGCCACTGGCGGGAGCCACCTCGATGCTGGCCGCGGAAAATGCCTCGGCAATCAACATCACCCTCAACGGCTCGCAGCGCATCGTCGCCGCCGGGGTACCGGACGCCTACCGCATGCCGGCGTTCCGCGAGCAGTTGTCGGACCAGGAGATCGCCGAGGTGCTGAGTTTCGCCCGCAGTGCGTGGGGCAATCACGGCGGCGCGGTAGAGGCCAAGGCGGTGGGCACGTTGCGCGGGCATACCGACCCGGCCAGCAGCAGCCCGATCATCCTGCATATGCGCTGATACCGCTCCCACGGGTAAAGCGCGAGCTACAGACTCACGAGGACACCATGGAAAGCATCGACCTGCTGGTCCTGCGCACCACCCATGACTGGCTCCAGGCCGGCCACCGCGTGCTGCTCGCCACCGTCGCCCGCACCTGGGGCTCGTCGCCGCGCCCGGTCGGTTCGATGATGGCCCTGCGCAACGACGGCCGGGTGGTCGGCAGCGTATCCGGCGGTTGCATCGAGGACGACCTGATCCACCGCTACACCACCGCCTATGGCGGCCCCGGCCTGCCCGAGGGGGCGCCCGAGGTGATCCGCTACGGCATCAGCGCCGACGACGCCCACCGCTTTGGCCTGCCGTGCGGCGGCACGCTGGAGCTGATCCTCGAATTCATGCCCGCCATCGCCCCGCTGCGACAACTGCTGGGGCAACTCGACAACGGCCAGCTGATGCGTCGCCAGCTGACCCTGGCCGACGGCGCGGTGGACCTCGAACCCACCGCCACCCCGGAACAGTTCTGCTTCGATGGCCGGCAGATGACCAACACCCTCGGCCCCGGCTACCGCATGCTGCTGATCGGCGCCGGCGCGCTGGCCGAGTACCTGGCGACCATGGCCCTGTTCAACGGCTTCCGGGTGGCGGTGTGCGACCCCCGGCCCGAGCACATGGCCACCTGGTCGGTCGCCGGCGTCGAATACCTGAAGGGCATGCCGGACGATGTGGTACGCGACTTCAAGGCCGACCTGCGCACCTGCATCATCGCCGTCAGCCACGATCCCAAGCTCGACGACCTGGCGCTGCTCGAGGCCCTGCATGGCCCGGCGTTCTATATCGGCGCCATCGGCTCGCGGCGCAACAGCCAGCTGCGCCGCGAGCGGCTGATCGAGCACTTCGGCGAAACCGAACAGTCCCTCGAGCGCCTGCATGGGCCGATTGGTATCTACATCGGCAGCAAGACCCCGGCGGAGATCGCGGTAAGCGTGATGGCCGAAGTGCTGGCGGCGAAGAACGCCGTGAGCTTGCCGGGGGCGGTGAGTGTGTCCGGGGCCAAAGGTGAGTACCTCGGCCAACCTTTTTAATGCCTGCAGGGACCTCATCGCGGGGCAAGCCCGCTCCCACAGGTAGTTGCACCGGCCTGTAGGAGCGGGCTTGCCCCGCGATGAGGGCAGCATTGGCCACACATCTGCCAACCAGTGTCTATGCTTCTTCTCGCATACACCCTCGACCACAAGGAAGACAGGCCAATGAACCCAACCCGCGCCATCGCTCTCGCCTCGCTCATCTTTGCCGCCAGCCTCACCGCCCACGCCGCCGAACTGCCCATTGCCAGCGAAGCGCTGGAAAGCCATGTCACCACCGAAGTGACCAAGATCGACCTGCCCAACCGCCAGGTCACGGTCAAGGGCCCCCACGACAAGGACGTGACCTTCCAGCTCACCGAACAGGCCAAGGCCCTGCCCAACCTCAAGGTCGGTGACCAGGTCGACATCAAAGTCACCCGTGCCATCGCCTATGTACTGAACACCAATGTCGGCGGTGCGCCCAAGGCCTCCGAGGAATCGGGCACCATCCGCGCCACCGCGACCAACCCCAACCCAGGTGGCGAGGCTTTCCGCCAGGTCAAGGTCACCTCGCAGATCAAGAAAATCGACCTGAACACCCACGAAGTCACCCTGCTGCCACCGGAAGGCAAGCTGCAGGTGGTCAAGGTCGAAGACCCCGAACTGCAGGCACGCATGAAGAACCTCAAGCTCGACCAGACCGTCGAAGCCATCTATACCGAAGTGCTGAGCGTGGAGACCTCACGCCCAGCCCAGTAAAACCTTTGGCCGGCCCGCGCATCGAACATCATGTGAGCCCTTCCCCCCCTTCAGGAGGTTTCCCATGGCGATGCGCCTGGCCGTGCCGTTTTGTTGCGTCTTCACCCGCGCCCGCGCCCGCTGTAAGGTGAGCCACCCGGCTCACCCAAAGGATTGTGTGCAATGATCACCTGCCACCTCAAGTACATCATCGACCCCTACCAGATCCCAGCCTTCGAGGCCTACGGCAAGCTGTGGATCGGCCTGGTCAACCGCATGGGCGGCACCCACCACGGCTACTTCCTGCCCAGCGAAGGCGCCAACAATGTCGCCTACGCCCTGTTCAGCTTCCCCAGCCTGGCCGCCTACGAGCAGTACCGCAAAGCCTCGGAAACCGACCCGGAATGCATCGCCGCCTTCGCCCTGGCCAGCGAGCAACGCTTCATCCTCAGCTACGAACGCAGTTTCCTGCGCCCCGTACTCAACTGAGCCAACGCCCTCGCCGCCCCCACACCGGCATTCTGATGCAGGCCAGGGGGCGTGTATGAAACAAGGCCGCACAACAATGAAAACGCTGTTCCTCGCTTTATTGGCGCTTGTGCCCCTCGCCCAGGCTTCAACGGCCTTTGCGGACAATGCCAATGGGCAAAAGCTCTACTCGCAACGATGTGCCGTCTGCCACGGCGCCGATATCAAGGGCACCGGCCCCCTGGCTGGCAAAAGCAATCCGCCCACACCTGACCTGACGACCTCCACCTTCAAGAAACGCCTGAACGAGTACCCGGGGGTCATCGTGTCCTCGGTCATCCTGCGTCCGAACGGCAACCTCATCCCCCGCACCTTGCAGGAGAATGGCGTGAAGATCCCGCCACACGCCTGGAGCGTTCAGGACCTGCGCGACCTGCACAGCTACATGAGTGGAGTGATCGCGAGAAGCCGATGAGCTGGAATCGGGTGACGGCCCGAGCCCTATCAGTCCGCGTCACGAGGTCTGCCACGCAGACCATCGCCGACCACGTTCACAAAACAACAGAATCTCCCAGCGAAACCGGTATTTTTTCTGTAACGAAAATGTAAAATTCGTTTTCGCATACCTATAACAAGTTGGGAGCTTCACATGTTTGCCTTCTTCCGCCCTGCCGCGCACCAGGCGCCGCTGCCCGACGAGCGCGTCGACAGCACCTATCGCCGCCTGCGCTGGCAAATATTCGCCGGGATCTTCTTCGGCTATGCCGGCTACTACCTGCTGCGCAAGAACTTCTCCCTGGCCATGCCCTACCTGATCGAGGAAGAGGGCTACACGCGCGGCCAGCTGGGCGTGGCGATTTCCGCCATCGCCATCGCCTACGGCCTGTCCAAGTTCCTCATGGGCCTGGTCTCGGACCGCTCCAACCCGCGCTACTTCCTGCCTTTCGGCCTGCTGATCTCGGCCGGGGTGATGTTCATTTTCGGTTTCGCGCATTGGGCCACGTCCAGCGTGACGATCATGTTCGTGCTGCTGTTCATCAATGGCTGGGCCCAGGGCATGGGCTGGCCGCCGAGCGGCCGGACCATGGTGCACTGGTGGTCGCAGAAGGAGCGCGGTGGCGTGGTTTCGGTGTGGAACGTCGCCCACAACGTCGGTGGCGGCCTGATCGGCCCGCTGTTCCTGCTGGGCCTGGGCTGGACCAACGACTGGCATGCCGCCTTCTACGTGCCCGCCGCCGTGGCGGTGCTGGTGGCCGTGTTCGCCTTCGCCACCATGCGCGACACGCCGCAGTCGGTCGGCCTGCCGCCGGTCGAGCAGTACAAGAACGACTACCCCGAGGGCTACGACGAAAGCCACGAGCAGGAGTTCAGCGCCAAGCAGATCTTCGTCGAGTACGTGCTGCGCAACAAACTGCTGTGGTACATCGCCCTGGCCAACGTGTTCGTCTACCTGCTGCGCTACGGCGTGCTCGACTGGGCGCCCACCTACCTGAAGGAAGCCAAGCACTTCAGCGTCGACACCACCTCGTGGGCCTACTTCTTCTATGAGTGGGCCGGCATCCCCGGCACCCTGCTGTGCGGCTGGATGTCCGACAAGATCTTCCGCGGCAACCGCGGCCTGACCGGCATCGTGTTCATGGCCCTGGTGACCGTCGCCACCCTGGTGTACTGGCTCAACCCACCGGGCAACCCGACTGTCGACATGATCGCGCTGTTCTCCATCGGCTTCCTGATCTACGGACCGGTGATGCTTATCGGCCTGCAGGCGCTGGAGCTGGCGCCGAAGAAAGCCGCCGGCACCGCGGCCGGCTTCACCGGCCTGTTCGGCTACCTGGGCGGCTCGGTCGCGGCCAGCGCGGCGATGGGCTACACCGTCGACCACTTCGGCTGGGACGGCGGCTTCGTGCTGCTGGTGAGCGCGTGCGTGCTGGCGATCGCGTTCATGGTGCCGACCCTTTGGCACACCAAGGCGGCAACTGCCAGTCGCGAGGCGGTGGCCTGATAGCCAAACCCTGAATCGGCGGCGCCTTTTGTAACGGTGCCGCTGGTCTCACTCCCCGGGCGCATCCGGCGCCCGTGCCGGCGCGCTGTACCAGCGCTCAAGCGGCACCCACTTCTCCTGTGCCGGGTCGCCCAGATAATGCGGCGACATGATCTGCACGCCGTATTCGTTGAACACATCCTGGATATTGGCGTGCAGCAGGCTCAGCAGCTCCGCCCGCGGCCTGGGCTCGCTCGGCACCGCCTGGGAGACCAGGCGGTATTCCGGGTAGAAGTCCGACAGCCCGGTCTGGAACACCTGCGGCCTGGGGCTGGCGAGGATGCCGTCGGTGCGCCGCGCCGCCTCGGTCAACATTGCCTCCACCTGGCGCCAGGGCGTGTCGTAGCCGATGGTGACCACGGTATCGACGATATAGCCCGGCCCCTGCACCGCTCGTGAATAGTTGCGGGTCACGGAACCGGTGATCATCGAGTTGGGCAAGGTCAGCACTTCCCCCAGCCCGGTGCGGATGGTGGTGTTGAACATCCCCACCTCGGTCACCGTCCCCTCGTGCTCGCCGACCCGCACGTACTCGCCGGCCTTGAGCGTGCGCGAATAGGTGAGGATCAACCCCGCCGCCGCCTGGCCGACCACGCTGGAGGCGCCCAGGGAAATCATCAGGCCCAGCAGCACCGACAAGCCCTTGAACGCATCGGTGCCCGAGCCCGGCAGGTACGGATAGGCCATCACCAGGGCGAACAGCCAGATGGCCAGGGAGGTCAGGCGCGTGGTCGGTTGCAGGGTCTCGCCGGTCAGCCAGGGCACGCTGCCGGGGCGCGCCAGGCGCTCCAGCAGGCGGCGACTGAAGCTGCTGATGCCACGGGCGATGAAGAAGATGGTGATCGCCACGGCGATGCCCGGGATGGCATGGACGATCCCGTCGAGCAGGTAGCGCAACAGGTCGAGCAGGTGCAGGTTGAGGCTCTCGCCCCAAGGGCGGGTGTAGGGGAAGCGTGACAGCACGAAGCTCAGCCACTGGTAGCTGAACAGCGCCACCAGCAGCCAATAGAACAGGCGCAGCAAGCGGTCGACCAGGGCATAGACGTACTGCATGTCGAACAACGGCAGTTGCCCCACCTTGAGCTGGTAGGCGCGGTTGCGCATCAGCCTGGGCAAGAGGCCAGTGAGCTTGCGCCGGGCAACATGGGCGCCCTTGAGCAGCGCGAGGTAGATCAGCGTGGCCAGCAGCGAGTAGCCCAGGGCCACGAACAGGAAATGCAGGTTGCGCGCCTCGCCGGTTTCGTCCACCACCTGGCGCAGCACCACGGCGGCCTGCTCGGCGGCCGCCCGGGTATCGCCCGAGCCGCCCGGCAAGTCCTGCGGGGCAACGATGAAGGCGCGCCGGTCACCGATCAGGACCAGTTGGCTGTCCATCATCGGATCGACCCGCACCTGCAACCCCTCGGCACCGCGCAGAGCCTCGTCGACCACCGCCCGGGCGCGCTGCGCACGCACCGCCGGAGGTTCGCCGAGCACGCTGGCATGGAAGGTGAAGACCGTGCGGTTGGCCACCGTCAGCTGCGCCGCGACAGGTGCTGTGCCATCGGCATCGTCGGCCATGGCGACGGGTATCAGCAACAACAGCGACAACAGCAGGTAGTACAGGCGTTTCATCAGGCAGCTCCCTGGCCTTGCGTGACCTATAGCACGCAAGCGTAGCTGCTCCTTGCGGGGGCTTCAGGCTGCCTGGTGAAGCCGCTTGATCACCGGTTGCTGGCGCTGGCGGGCCTGCCAGATGTCGTAGTCCACCTGGATCGTCAGCCACAGCCGCGCCGTGCTGATGCCGGCCATTTCCAGGCGTACCGCCAGGTCCGGAGAAACCGCCGCACGTCCATGAAGGACCCGGGACAGCGCCTCCCGGGAAAAGCCCAGGTGCTCGGCGAATGCCTTTACTGTCAAACCCGAGGTGGGCAGGACATCCTCACGCAGGGTTTCGCCGGGGTGAGGCGGGTTGTGCATAGCCATGGTCCAGTCCTCGCAATTCAGAGCGAGAGAGTGTCACCCGGTACATCAGGTGCGTACCAGCAGCTTACTGTGACGCAATGCTTCACACATGGTGGTGCATCAGCCGCAGGAACTATCCTTTCGAAGTCTTTGGGTGGTAGGACTAGTGATCGAGTGAGGGCCACCAGGTGCCCGCCGCAAGCCTTGCAGCGCCTATCAGATCGAGCGCCGCCCGCGCGGCGCATCGCGGCGCAAGGCCGCTCCCACATCTGTTTCGGGCCAGTCAATCCTGTGCCATTACCTGGTCCGCCTTGTTGGCCCGACGCAGTTTCAGCATGGGCGCCACTGCCGCCCCACCGGTATCAAGACATGCACCAAGGCTGGCAACCATGGCCTGACAGGTTCGGCACGTTGCAACAAATGTGGGAGCGGCCTTGCGTCGCGATGCGCCGCGCGGGCGGCGCTCGATCTCATAGGCGCTGCAAGGCTTGCGGCGGACACCTTGCGGCCCTCACTCGGTCTATAGCCATAGCGCCCATTTTTTCTAAAAGGCCTACCCCTCAGGGCAACAAAATAGTCTTTTCCATAAATACCCGGGCAAACCCATCCTCTGTCGCCCGATGCGTCTCGCGATAGCCCGCCTTCCTGTAAATCTCGATGTTCTCCACCATCCGCTCATGGGTGTAGAGCCGAACGGCCATGCAACCTGTTGCACGGGCATGCTCCTCGCAAAACGCCATCAACCGCTTGCCAATCCCCTGCCCTTTAAAGTCCGGCAGCACCGCGACGTTGACCAGCAGCATCACACTGCCCTCCTGGCGCAACACCAGCATCCCGACGATTCGTGTGTCTTGAATGGCAACGAACACCTCGTCGTCCTGCACGACTTGCCGATAGTCATCAAGCATCGGCGCAGGTGCCCGACCGATCCTCGCGATGTAGGGGCTGTAGGCCTCTGCGACCAGGACGGCAACTTCATCGGCATCGTCGAGCATGGCCCGGCGCAGGCGGATTGCGGCATCCATCCGTTTCAGTCCATGGCTACCGGCCACAGCACCGCCTGTGCAGCCACTACATATCCCTTGCCGCTATCGAAGGTCACGCTGGGCGAACCATAAAGCTGATAGCCCAAGGCCAGGATCTCGGAAATGCGCTGGCAGAAACTGGCGTCGTCCTTGCCGGTGATCAGGCGATAGACCGGCAGGCCGTTGGGTGGGGTCGAGGGCATCTGAGTATTCCTTTCATGGCAGGCGTCTATCGCGTGCGGGGCCGGGCATCATGCCATAGCTGCCACTTCATTCGCCTAGGTAAGGCCTGCGCAATCCATTGGTGGGTATCGGAACCATGCAGCGTCATTGCGGGATAACGATGGCGCCAGCAGCGGCACGGAAATGCCCTACAACGAAGACAGAGATTCTGACGCTCAGATCAGCCCCAGTCTCATCCATTTGCATCTACAGTCATGTCCGATGCATCAGGCATGCGAACAGACTTCGGCAAAGATGCTACAAGGACGCACTACGCCCATGGACCTAGAATGCCAGACACGATCCAAGCCACAGAACGTCTCTCCAGACGCCGACAATATCAGACCCCGCCGCATACCTGGTGGCTGCTGAAGAACGTCAAGTACAGCCTTCCATTCTTTATGACGGAGACTTGAGCATGATGTGGCCCATTGCCTCGCCCCCTATCTGCACACAGTCGTTTGAGGGGCTGCACATTGTGGAGGTCCTCTACGACTTCGACGGCCCCAAGATATTCACCACGCTTGGCAGCGGTGTCCTCCTATATTTCTGGTACGAAAGCGAGGAAGACCGGGAAGAGCAGCTGATTCGCTACCTGGTCACCCCGGCAAGCCCCTCACAGATCCAGCAATTGAAGGCTGGGTACAAATCTGTACATGACCTGCTCAAGCAGAACTGGCTCTGGGTCGTCGATATGCACTACGACCTGTCTCCCTCCATGGCCTGGCGCCTGGAAAGCCTGGATGACGTACCAACGCAGTTCAAGCCGCCCCCCCACGCCACCCTTTGTCCAAAGCATCTGCATATACCTGCTTCCACTCAGTCCGTGCCATAGCCGTCGGCCCTGGCCTGACCAGCGACCCAAAAACTGCACGGCATCTGTAGAAGATCGCACGGACCTTAGAGCTGCGCTGTCGCTCTGGGAACTGCACCTCTGTGGGAGCGGGCTTGCCCCGCGATAGCGCCAGCGCGGCCACCCACGCAGCCAACGTCAATCATCGCCAGACATGCCCACTTCAACCACTACATTCCACGCGAGATGCGCAAACTCAATGGTGTGTCTGCGCCTGAACTGGCACCTGCACCTGCGCCAACGCGGACTCCAGCAGCGCACGCACGGTTTCCATCTCGTGCACCGCCGTCAGCGCCAGCGTTGCACCAAGCGAATGCGGATGTGAGGCCAGCACCGACTGATGGGCCACGATCAGGGCGCAACGCACATATTCCGCGGCCTGGATCAGGGTGTCTTCAAGGTGATGAGGGGAAGGATTGGATGGCGGTGGATCGGGGACGATCTTCAACATTTCGACTTCTCCTGCGGTAAGGATACGCCGCCATCCTTCCTTTGCAGTGGAGGGGTGGCGGCTACGTACAGGCTGCAAAAACCGGGGCAGAAGAAGGTAACCCGGCAGGTCCGAAGACCTCCCGCACGCAGCCACCATGAAACAAGCCTCCAGGTGCCTTGATGCACCTGGGGCCTGGCAACGGCATCCTTCTTCTTTGGCTCGGGCTTGCAGACCCGGTCGCTGAATTGGCAACGACCGGGGGAGCCTAGGTTGCAGGGAAAGCCGTAGCAATGGCTGAAAGGCGGCAAAAGGATGATTCGGAAATGGACTACAAGCAATGAGGAAAAACTGATTGCCCAGCGTCAGAAGTCGCAGGCTCAGTCACCGCCCTTAACCCGATCCCGCACCGGACACTGCGCCCGGTGCAGGTTCAACGCCGTATTGATGATCCCGATATGGCTGAACGCCTGCGGGAAATTCCCCAGCATGCGCTTCCCCGCCGGATCGTACTGTTCCGCCAGCAGCCCCACGTCATTGCACAACCCCGTCAATCGTTCATACAGCACCTGCGCCTCGTCCTGCCGCCCCAGCAGCACATACACATCCGCCAGCCAGAACGAACACACCAGGAACGTCCCCTCCCCCGGCGTCAGGCCATCGCTGCAATTGTCGCTGTCGTAGCGCAGCAGCAGGCCGTTGCGCAGCAGGCGCCTTTCGATCTGTTCCAGGGTGCGCAGGAAGCGTGGATCGTCGGCCGGCAGAAAGCCGGTCAGGGCGATCTGCAGCAGGCTGGCGTCCAGCTCCGTCGAGCCGTAGGCCTGGACGAAGTGCCGGCCGCCGGCGTCCAGCCCACGCCGGCAGACCTCGTCACGGATCTCGTCCGCCACCTGGCGGTAATGCCGGCTGCGCTCACGCCCCTCCTCGGTGGTGCCGGCCAGGCCCGCCGCCCGGTCGAAGGCGACCCAGGCCATTACCTTGGAGTGCACGAAGTGCTGGCGACCGCCCCGCACCTCCCACAGCCCCTCGTCCGGCTCACGCCAGATGCCTTCCAGGTACGGCAGGATCGCGCGGGCGATGGCCGCGCCGCGCGGGTGGCGCGGCAGGCCGCCCTTGATCGCCTGGGTCATGGCATCGGCCAGTTCGCCGTAGATGTCCAGTTGCAACTGGCCGGCGGCGGCATTGCCGACCCGCACCGGCTGCGAGCCCTCGTAACCCGGCAGCCAGGGCAAGGTGAACTCGGGAAGATCCCGCTCTCCCGCCAGGCCGTACATGATCTGCATCTGCTCGGGGTTGCCGGCCACCGAGCGCAGCAGCCATTCGCGCCAGGCCTGGGCCTCGTCGAAATAGCCCAGGTTCATAAGCGCCAGCAGGGTCATGGTGGCGTCGCGCAGCCAGCAGTAGCGGTAGTCCCAGTTGCGCTCGCCACCGACGCGCTCGGGCAGCGAGGTGGTGACGGCGGCGACCATGCCGCCGGTGGGCGCGTAGGTCATGGCCTTGAGGGTCAGCAGCGAACGATGCACCCGCTCGGTGTAGGGACCGACATCAGGGCAGCGGGCGGCGAAGGCCCGCCACTGCTCGAGGGTCTGTTCGAAGTCGTGGTCGATGTCGCAATCGGGCTGCACGGGCAGGTGCGAGGCCTGGTGGCAGAGGCTGAACACCTGGCGCTGCCCCGCGCGCACGCGAAAACGGGCGACGCTGTGGTGGTCGCGGCCATGGGTTTCGGTGCTGCTGCGCAGGATCAGCCGATCGGGGCCGGCGACGGCGCTCAGGGTCAGCGGGTCGATCTTTTCCACCCAGGGCACGCTGCGGCCGTAGTCGAAGCGCAGCACCAGGTCCATCTCGAACGCCGTTTCGCCGGCCAGGCCCTCGACGATGCGCAGCACGGCGTTGCGCTCGCCCAGGGGCATGCAGTCGAGCAGCCGGGCGCGGCCACTGGCGGTGGTCCAGGTGGTTTCCAGTACCAGGGTGTCGTCGAGGTAGCGGCGGGTGCTGTGCTCGACCGGGTCGCTAGGGGCGATGCGCCAGCGGCCGTTTTCCTCGTTGCCCAGCAGCGCGGCAAACACCGCAGGGGCATCGAAGCGTGGCAGGCACAGCCAGTCGAGGGCGCCGTCGCGGTTGATCAGGGCGGCGCTGCGGCAGTTGCCGATGAGGGCGTAGTCTTCGATCGGGGCGGGCATCGGGCATCCTCTGGCGGGTGGGCCTGGGTTTGGATGCTTCGCTACGGCTGGTCGTTCCATTGAGCGTTGGGGTGAAGTCCTGCGCCGCGATAAATCCTACAGGAAATCAAGACCTTTCCTGTTGAGAGGCCTCCGCCCGCTTCGCCCTAGAATAAGAACGCCAATGCCCCGCCCAATACACTCAATTCGCCGCTTCATGGATGAGCAGACCACAGTGAACTTCACATGGAAAAAAAACCTCAGCCGCTGCAAGGCGACCTGGCCAATATCGTACTGAACAGTGCCCACGGGTATGCCTACTTCGAGCTGCTCGAAGCACTCCATCGCCTGCACGGTGATGACCTGGAAAAGCGCCCCCTCTCACCCGAGGCACGTCGGCGCTTGCGACTGCAGGTCTCTCCCAGCCTGGCCTTCCCCGCCGCCGATGTGCAGCGTGCAGAGCGGCTCGCGCAAGATCGCTACCGCATCCAGGCCAACTTTCTGGGCCTGCACGGCACGGACTCGCCGCTGCCCAGCTACTACCTCGAACAGGTCGCCTACGAATACGTCCAGGACATCGGCCTGCGTCCGGCGTTCTTCGACTTCTTCAATCATCGCCTGCATACCCTGTTGCACCAGGGCTGGCGCAAGTACCGCTACTACCGGCGCTTCCAGCCAGGCGCCCGGGACCGCTTCTCGCGCTATCTGTTTGCCCTGATCGGCCTGGACGACGCGCAATTGCGCGGCGCCACGCCGCTGCCCTGGAGCCGCTTGCTCAGTTTCGTGGGCATCGTCGCCAGCCACAACCGCTCGCCGAGCATGGTGGCCGGCATGATCGCGCACTGCTTCGACCTCAAGGAGGTCGCCATCCGCGAGTTCGAGAAACGCACCGTGCCGATTGCGCCGAATCAACGCAACAGCCTGGGCGCGCGCAACTGTCAGCTCGGCGAGGACTTCCTGCTCGGTGCCAGCACCCAATCGCGCAGCAGCAAATTCACCATCGTGATCGGCGGCCTGGACCAGAAGCGCTTTCGCGACTTCCTGCCCAGCGGTGATGACTTTGCCAAGCTGGGCAGCCTGGTCGACTTCTTGCTGCGGGATGTCGGTGCCTACGACCTGGAACTGCGCATGCGCGCCGAAGAAGCGCCGCCCTTCAGCCTGAGGTCCGAGCACGGCACCCACCTGGGCTGGACCAGCTTCATTGCCGATCGACACGACGCCACACCGCCACCCGTGCGCATCAGGGTACGCGCATGAGTACAAATGTACTCTTCTGGGGCAAAACACAATTCTTTGATTTGACTGGGGCAGCGTGGGAGCGGGCTTACCCCGCGATGCGGCGTTTGGCACCGGCTACGCCGGTGATCTCGGGGCTAGCCCGCTCCCACGCTGGAACTCTACTCCCTGCGCGACAGCGCAGCCTCGCAGGGCTGGGCGATCTCCAACCCCTATGCAGCGGCTGCGCCTCTACTGTTGCGCCACTTCGCTACCCGGAGCATCACGCAACAGCCGCTGCGGCAGTGCGAACCCGGCGAACAGTGGCCGCGTGAAGGGGTTGTTGGCATCCCTGGCGTGGAATCGGTAGCGCACCACCTCACCGGCGATGTGAAAGTTCAGGTCCACGCTGGTACGGGTCCGGGCATTGAGACTTGCGCGGCTGAGCAGGCGGTAGAACGACCACGGCCCCTGGTACCCCAGGCTGAGGCTGGTGCCTGTTCCGCGCTGCAGGGTGACGCGGCTGGACCCGTTCTCCCCGGCAGGGCCGGGCCAGGTCATGCCCATGGGGGCCCTGCTCACCCCTGCAAGCCCATGCAGTTGCCCATCCAGGTCAAAGACGCTGCCCTGCACGCCACGGCTGACCGCCAGCGCTTCCAGGGCGAAGCCCACGTTCAATTCCCCGCGATGGTCGAAGAACGCATCGCGGATCGTTTCTGCCTGCTTGAGCTGGGCCAGGACCTCGGGACGCACCAGGGAACGCTCATCGGCACTGGAGTACAAGGCATCGAGGTTGTCCTTCAGGAACAGCGTGAGGTACTGCTCCTCGAAGCGCTTGAGCTGGCCCTCTGGGCCAAGGAACGCGACAAAGTCCTTGAGCGAGACATCCGGCCCGGCAGGGTCGAACGGATAGCGCCAGGCCAGACGCTCGCGATAGACGCTATACACCTGCGCGTCCCAGCGCCGCTCCAGTTCACGCAGGGCCATGACCATCAGCACCTGGGAGGTCTGCTCCGCCAATTGGCGAACATGCCGGTTGAGCGGCTCCGGCAGACCGCCGGCAATGCGTTGCAGGTTGCGAATGGGGTCCGGGTCCTGCTCCGAGAAACGGCTCAAGGCCACCGCCAGGGCGGCCTTGCCGCGGTTGGGGTGGTCCTGCACCGCCTTGGCGTAGTCGTACACGGCGCCGATGGCCTGCAACGTTTCATCGTAATACGACGGCTTGTCGCCCTGCACATCGAGCAGGCCGGACAGGCCGGCAAAGGCTCGGGCGATGCCCATGGCCTGGACGCGGGCCTGCTGGTCCACCAAGGCCTCTTCACTGCCGCCCGCTGCCGGCGGGTAGATCTGGGTATTGCCGCGTACCGTTTCCAGCAGCCTGCGCAACGGCGCGGCAGGCCCTGTGACCTGCTCCAGCACGCTCAAGGCATGGGCAAGGTCATTGAACTGGGTCACCGAAAAGCGGTTCAGCACGCGTCGCCAGCTGTCGATGTAGTCGGCGCTGTACAAGGCCCGCAGGCGCTCCGTCAGGGCCTGGCGATCGACCTGCGAATAGTCCGCCGCCTGCCGTTCACCCAGCACCCACTGGTCGATCAAGGCCAGGTCGGCCAACTGCTCGCTGTGCTGGTCGAAGTAGTCGCGATAGCCACGCGCCGTCAGCAAGGGCGCCAGCGCCAGGTTGGCATCCACCGTCGCCTGGTGGTCGCGGGCGGCCAACGGCACATAGACGATGTCGAATGCCGGGCCGATTTCGTTGCGCAGGTCCAGCTCGCCGTGCAGCTGGTCCCGCGCCTGCTGCTTGAGGGCGATGTAGACCCGCTGGGGCAGCGGCAACTTGCGCAACTGCTGCTGCGCCTCGCCGACGACCTGGCGATACGCCGGCAGCTCGACATCGGCATAGGCCAGGGCGTACTTGAGATGGCCCATCAGCGCTGCCTGCAGTTGCCCTTGCCCCGGATATGCCTTTTGCCACGCCCGCGCCATCCACTGCTCGACCAGCGCCGGCCGACGCTGGCCGCGTTCCTCGATCATGCGGTAGACGCGCAGTGCCGCCAGTTGCTCGTCGCTGCCGGGCGCGGCCTGCTGGATGGCCGCGGCCACGCCCCCGGCGATTGCCGGCAGGAAACGCAGGGACAGGGCATTCAGGTAGGCCTGGTCCACCTGCGGGCCGATCGCCTTGCCCTGGTACAGGCCCATGTCGGTGAGCATCGTCCAGCCCGAGCGATAATCGCCATACAGGCTCACCGCATCGCGAATCTCATCCAATGGCAGCAGCAGGCTGCGCCCGGTCGGATCGTCCTTGGCATCCGCGTGGGTGTTGCTGAACGCCCGGCTCTTGGCCAGGACATGCTCGGCCTTGTCACGGTTGACGCCATGGAAGTAGACCCAGCCACTGCTCACGGCCAGCCCAAGGCAGCCCGCCGCCACGGCGCCGCCCTTCAACAGGCGGGCCTTGTGCTGGGTGACTTTCTGGTTGTCGCCCGCCAGCCCCGCCTCGGGGTACACCACGCGCTGCAGCAGCTGCTGCGCGAAGTACACCACGCCAGCGCCCTGCGGCCTGCTCGACAGGACCGGCGGGGCGAAGGCGAAAGCACGGGCCGAAGCGTCCGCCAGCAGATTGCGCACTTCACCGCGCTGGTAGACCGAGGAAAAATACACCCCCCGCACCAGGGCCGGCGTGGTGTAACGGTCACTGCCCAGCACATCGCCGAGAAAGTCCCGCAGGATGTGCTGCGCACCGCTCAACTCGCGGAGCAGCGCATAGGCACGCTTGCGCCCGGCACGGGGCTCATCGACCGCGGCCTCCATCAGGCGCTCGCCGAGGCGGGCGAGGAAGGCCAGGTAGGCCTGGCCCAGTTCCTCCAGCCAGGCATCGAAATCGCGCACCGAATCCAGGCTGAAGGTGAAGCCCTGGACCTGCTCGCGTTGCTGGGCCGCCATCCTGGCGAACAATGCGTCGAACCCCTCCAGCAGGTCGAACTTGCTCAGCACCACGTAAAGCGGCAGGCGTGTACCCAGCTCGGCCCCCAGCTCCGTCAGGCGAGCCCTGAGCACGAACGCCTGGTCGCGCCGCTGCCCGGGCGTGCCGGTAAACAGCCTGACCATGTCCACCACCAGCACCACGCCATTGAGCGGGCGCCGGCTGCGATTGCGCGCCAGCCAGCCGATCATGTGGCGCCACAGGCGTCGCTCGAGGTCCACCGGCAAGCCCGGCGGTTCGCCAGGCCCGACTGCCGCCTGCCCGTCCTCCCCGTCCGACTCGGCATCACCGGCCATGGGTTCGACCGGCACGGGCCGCTCAGGCTGGCTGATGAACACCCCGGGAGGATCGATCAGCACTGCCTCGTCGCCAATCCACCAGTCGATGGCGAAGGCCAGGTCAGGGTCGCTGGCGGATCGCCGAGCCGCGCTGCGCTCGGTGCGGGTCAATGCGAAGCGCTGATCGCAGCGGCTGACAAAGCTTGACTTGCCGGCGTTCTCGTCACCGAGCATGAGGTACCACGGCACATCGTACAGATGGCCCCGTCCGCCCTGGCAGTCACGCAACCGGGCCAGGCTGGCGTCGAGCAGACGCTGCTGGGCCTGAAGATGTACCAGGCACGGATCCACTTCTTCACGTGCCTGGCGCTGGCGTTCGCGGACGATCTGGCGGTTGCGGCGGTGCACCAGCACGCTCCAGGCCAGCAACGGCAACAACACCAGCGCCAGGGTCAACGCGACACGCAGCGACAGCTCGGCCAGGGGCTGACGATCGTGCCAACGCCACGTCGGCCCCCACCACCATAACCAGACCAGCGCGGCGGCCACGCCGAGCATCAGCGTCATGACGAGCACAGGCGCGGCGTGGCGCTGCAATAACGATAAACCCCGAAGCAGACTGTCCTTTTCAACCTTCATGGCGGCAAACCCTACCCACTGCATCCTGATGAGTTCCAACGCCATTGCGGCGCATGAGCGCAAAGACAGTAACAGCACTTAAAAATTCAGTTCAATCAAATTAACGAAGAAACACCAGCTAACATTTTTTATGCAGACACACCACACTTACTTGCAATAGAAAATATGCAAACCCATTACGCCACGCGCTTACAAACCAGCAACTATCGGAAACTTCCTACGAGCTTAATTCACAACCACTCAACCTTTTAAACAAACCTCAAGATAGAGCCTCAAAACAATAAACATGAAGTTTAAAGACTGGTTCATGCACGAGAAGGCAACCCTCCGCGAGCTGGGCGACGATTTCGTCGAGGACGAGCCACGGCTGGCCCCGTTCCTCGGTGCCAACAGCTCGGCGGCGGATGTCGAGCACCTGATGGAAGGCTTCGCATTCCTGACCGCACGGCAGGCGATGAAGCTCGAGGACCACCTGCCCGAGATCACCCATCCGCTGCTGCAGCGGGTCTACCCCAATGTCCTGCGGCCCTTGCCCAGCCTCACGCTGATGCAGTTCCAGCCCATCGAACACGCCTTGAGCGAGACCCAGGTGCTGGCCAGGGGCACACCGGTGTTCTCCCGGCCGGTAGAAGGCGTGAGCTGCGAATTCCGCACCTGCTCGGAGCTGGCCTTGGCACCGCTGCGGATCAGCGCCATCACGGCACAGCGCGGCACCGAGACGCCGGTGCTGCGCATCGACCTGGAGGCGTTGTCCGAGCAGCCGCTGCGGCGCATGCGCTGCGAACACCTGTGTTTTCACCTGGCCGGCGACACGCGCCATGCGTTGAGCTTGTACCTGTGGCTGGCGCGGCACCTCGACAAGCTCTACCTGCATGTCAACCAGCAGCGCCTTGCCCTGCCGCCGTCGGTGGCCTTCGTGGGTTTCGAGCCGGAGGAGTCGCTGTTGCCCAGCCCGGGCGAGCAGCTGGACGGCTACCGGATCCTGCAGGAGTACTTCCTGTTCCCCGAGCGCTTCCTTGGATTTCGCATCGACGGCCTGGCAGGTTATTGGCCCGATGAGCCGGCGCAACACCTCCAGCTGGAGCTGCGCTTCGACGCCCCCTTCCCCGCCGACCTGCGGATCGACCGAACGTCGATCCTGCTCAACTGCGTCCCCGCCATCAACCTGTTCAGTACCCCGGGCGACCCCATCGTCCTGAACGGCGAGGAAATCTGCGAGCCGCTGCGGGTAAGCCGTCGCAACGGCCCCGACCCGGAGATATTCAGCGTCGATCGGGTCAGCAGCCGGCAGCAGAACGCCAGGACCCCGCGCAGGCACTTCAAGCCATACGAATCCCTGGAGCCCAGATTTCCGCTGGCGGAACAGGACCCTTCCCGCTACTTCAAGGTGGATATCGAGCAGGATCCGATCAGCGACCAGGTGCGCCACCAGATCCGCCTGGTGCATCACGACCTCTCGCCCTACCTCGGCCAGCTGGAAGCCCTGAGCATCGACCTGACCTGCAGCAACGGTGCCCTGGCCCGGCAACTGGACGTTGGCCAGATCGACGCCATGACCCAGGACACCCCATCGTTCGTCACCTATCGCAACCTGACCCGCCCCACCCGCAGCTACCCGCCATTGCTGCAAAGCGCCGGGCATGGCGAACAGCACTGGGCGCTGATCTCCAACCTGGCCCTGAACAACCTGTCGCTGTCCTCCCCGGCCGCCCTTGCCTCGGTGCTGCGCGCCTACGACCTGGTCGCCCCGCATGACCTGCAGCAGCAACGCCGGACCGCCAGGCGCCTGGAGGCCATCCGCCAGGTAGCCAACGAACCTTGTGACTGGCTGATCAAGGGCCGTCCCGTGCGCGGCATGCGCACCACCCTGCACATCGACCCCGCAGGGTTCGACTGCGAGGGCGAGCTGCAGCTGTTCGGCAATGTGCTGTCCCACTTCATGGCGGTGTATGCCAGCGGCAATGCATTCCATCAGCTGCAGATCATCAATGCCAGCAACAACAACCGCCAGCTGTGGCCCGCCCGTACCGGGCGGCAGCCGGTGATGTGACCAGGAGGTCCGTGTATGGCTGTCAACGCACATACGTCCTATGACAAGGACAATCGAACGGTTCGTGAGTCTCCCCCGATCAACGAACTGTTCCCCACGGTCGACGAGCTGGGTTTCGACACCTGCTCGAACACCAACAACCCGCTTCTCGACATTGCCTCGCCCCTGCTTGGCCTGGTCGTTCGCCTGGAAGGCACCGAGCGCTACGACCACGTCGAGCAGCTCTACGCCTATGTGAAGAACCAGATCCACACGATGGTCGAGCAGGTGCGTCGGCTCGAGCACCACGATGCCCGTGATCCCGTGGTGTTTTCCTACTGCCTGTGCTGTGTCGTCGATGAGGCGGTGATGGCCACGCCCTGGGGCGTCGACTCGCCGTGGAAGGCGCAGTCATTGCTCGGCGCCATCCACCAGGAAACCGGGGGCGGCGAGCGCTTCTTCAACGTCCTCGAACGCCTGCTGGAAGCGCCCGAAGGGCGCCACGACCTGTTTGTCTTCCTGTTCTGGTGCCTGGCCCTGGGTTACCAGGGCAAGTACGCCAACCAGACCCGGGGCGATGACGAGCTGGACCTGTGGCTCAAGCGGCTGCACGAGCAGATCGTTGCCCAGCGCGGGGTGGCGCGCCCGTGCGAACCCTTGACCGACCCGCTGGCGAATGTCGCGCCCCGCCACTACCGAATGAAGCGCCAGGTGCCCTGGTGGACGCCGTGGGTGGTGGTTGGGGTGTGCTGCTGCGCAATCTACCTGTACCTGGCCAGCACGCTCGACGGCATTACCCGGCAGGTACTGGCGTCGCTGGAGGCGATGTTGCCGCCTTGAGGCGGGGCGCTTTCGCGGCACAAGGCCGCTCTCATGGAACAAACCGTAACTCATTGATTTAGCCGGTCCCTGTGGGAGCGGCCTTGCGTCGCGAAAGGGCTGCGCAGCAGCCCCGGCAAGGCCGCTCCCATATTTATTTCGGGCCAGTTATTCCTGTGAATGAATCGTGCCCGCCTTGAGGTATGTCTTGAAATAGAAGTAGGCACAACAGCCCCCGCGCTAAGGCATTGGCGTCTTATCCAGAAACATATAAGCAGCCTTTATAGAGAAACTTCCTACAGCCCTTTAGGAAGCAACTTCGGCGACACGGAACGGATTCCTCGCTACGGTCCTGAGTGCACTTACCGCACCTATCCAACAACTGCACTGCACACCACAAAACTGCCCGAAGGAATGATCAGCAGGAGCACGCATGAGCAACTTGCACGATATCCGTTTCACCTTCAGCACCCCCGCCGACGCGATAATCGCGTTCGAGGTGGTCGCCTTCGAATTCACCGAAGGCGTCAGCGAGCTGTATCGCCTGGACATCGAGCTGGTCAGCGCCTCGGCCGACGCCGACTTCGCCACCCTGCTCGACCAGCCCGCCGCCCTGACCATCTGGCAGCAGGAGCAGCCGGTGCGCCACATCCATGGCCTGATCAGCCGCTTCGAACAGGGCAAGACCGGCCATCGGCGTACCCGCTACCGCGCCATCATCGAACCGCAACTGGCCCGCGCCGGCCTGCAGTCGGACTGGCGCATCTTCCAGCACCGCTCGGTGCCGGAAATCCTCGAGGACCTGTTCAAGGCACGCCAGTGGGGCTCGCTTGCCCAGCGCCTGGCACACCCGCACGCGCACCGCGAGTTCTGCGTCCAGGCCGGCGACCTGGACCTGGACTTCTTCTGGCGCCTCTCGGCCGAGGAAGGCCTGGTCTCGATCTTCGAGCACGCGCCCGGCGGCCACCGCGTGGTCCAGGTCGACCGCGTCAACGGCTTCGGTCGCCTCGAGGGCGAGCCGGTGCTGTTCGTCGCCAATGAAGGCGGCCAGGCCGCCCAGCCGTGCCTGAGGCAGTTCAGCTACAGCGAACAGGTGCGCAGCAGCTGCCAGGTGCAGCGCGACTACACCTTCACCCACCCGCGCTACAACCTCGAGCAGACCCAGCGTGTGCCAGACACGGGCAACCAGGGCAACGACTACGAGCGCTACGACTACCCGGGCCGCTACAAGCACGACACCCGCGGCAGGCCATTCACCCAGGTCCGCGTCGACGCCCTGTTCAGCGATGCCCGTGTCGCCGAGGTCGAAGGCGACGATGCGCGCCTGCAACCCGGCATTGCCTTCCAGATGTCCGGCCATGCCCGCGAGGACATGAACATCCTCTGGCGGCCGATACACCTCAAGCACACCGGCCGCCAGTTCACCGTGCTGGAGGAGGATGCCGCCGAGGCCGAGCAAGGCACCACCTATACCCTCACCGCCACGCTGGTGCCGGCCCAAGTCGACTGGCACGCCCCGGCCCGGCCCAAGCCGCTGATCGAAGGCCCGCAGATGGCCAAGGTGGTCGGCCCACCCGGCGAGGAAATCTACTGCGACGAACATGGCCGGGTACGCGTGCAGTTCCCCTGGGACCGCCTCGGCCAGGACAACGACGCCAGCTCGTGCTGGGTGCGGGTGACCCAGGGCTGGGCCGGTGCCACCTGGGGGCAGCTGGCGATCCCCAGGGTCGGCCAGGAAGTGCTGGTGAGCTTTCTCGACGGCGACCCCGACCAGCCGATGATCACCGGGCGCAGCTACCACGTCGTCAACCGCACGCCGTATCGCCTGCCCGAATTCAAGGCCGTGAGCCCGATCCGCAGCAAGGAGCACCACGGCCAGCGCCACAACGAGCTGCGCCTGGACGACACCACCGGGCAGATCAGCGCCGCGCTGATGAGCGACCATGACCACTGCGCCCTGCACCTGGGCTACCTGACCCACCCGCGCCACGGCGGCGGCCAGCCCCGCGGCCAGGGCTTCGAGCTGCGCAGCGACAGCCACGGCGTGGTGCGTGCCGGTGGCGGGCTGCTGCTGACCAGCGAAGCGCGCCCGCGTGCCAGCGGGCATCACACCGACCTTGCAGAAACCGCCGAGCGCCTGAAGACCGCGCAGGAATATCACCACAGCTTCGCCAGCGAAGCCCGCGAGCACCAGGCACAGGACGCCGGCGACCAGGACGAGGTGAGCCAGGCGCTCGCCGCGCAGCATGACGCCATCCGCGGCGCGGCGGGCAACCCGCAGGCCAACCGCTTTCCCGAACTGGCCGAGCCGCAGCTGGTGATCGCCAGCCCGGCCGGGATCGCCACCAGCACCCCCGGCTGCACCCATATCGCCAGCGGTGAACACCTGGGCCTGAGCAGCGGCGGCCACACCAGCCTGGCCATCGGCAAGCGCCTGCTGGTGAGTGCCAGCCGGGGCGTACGGCAGTTCGTGCAGAGCCTGGGCTGGCGCCTGGTGGCCGCCTCCGGCGACATCGACCTGCGCGCGCTGAAGGACAACATCAACCTGCTGGCCAAGCTCAAGGTCAGCGTCACGGCAGAGCGCATCACCCTCAGTGCCAAGGAAGAGCTGGTGATCCAGGCCGGTGGCAGCAGCACGACCTACAACGCGGCAGGGATTACTCACGCCACGGCCGGCCAGTACACCGGGCACGCGACCGACTTCATCTACAAGGGCTCGAAGAGCCAGGCAGCGGCGTTTCCCGAAGACATCAAAGCGGGCAATGGCAACCTGGAACTGTTCCAGCACTACGCGAACAACCATGCATTCAAGGGTGCCAAGTACGAAGTTGAGGATGCACTGGGCCAGATCGTCAAAGGCACCTTGGACGAGAATGGCTTTGCCGCCATATCCGGACTCGCATCGGGGCCCGTACAAGTCCGGTTTGGCCGTGATCAGACCAACGCCGTTTCCGCGGCACCCTTTGCGCAACAGCCTTCCGATCAGAGCACGCCCCTCAGCCCCGCAGCGGCGATGCAGGAAGCTGTGAGCCAACTCATCCAATCAGGCGAGATGGACGCTCACGATGCCAAGCGTTTTCTCCAATCCGCCCTGAAGGCACCGCTCACTACCGCCGCCCCGTCGAAAGAGCTCCCGCTCCCCACTGCAAGGACAAACCAACATGGGTAGGTGCAGCGGGGTGGTTGCCCCTAAAGAGACCTTCGATGAAGAAGACGTAAAAGTCGGGACCGAGATGCTGGCCGAATGGCTCACCGATCTCACGGGAGACACCGTCAACTGGAGGACCGTTATTTCCGTAGGCGAGATGCTACCTGTCGCCGGGTCCATCTTTGCCGCGACAGATGCCATTGGCGACATCATCGAACTGGCCAAGGGTGACAACGCCTATCGGGCTGACCCGTTCAACTGGGTGGGCTTGGGTATCAATCTGTTTGCGCTCGCACCACTCCCTGGCGTCGGCCCCGCACGGGTGGTCATGCGCCCAGCGCTGAAATCGCTGAGAACCGCATCCAGGGACGGCATTCCTCAAGCGCTTCTCAAAGCCATTGAAGGCGCACTTGCCCATGTTTGCCCGGGCGAGCTTGAAGCATTCATCGGCGAGATCGAATCCAGGCTGCAGAGCATTCTGACCAGCTTTGCCGAGAAGATTGTCGAGGTGTGCAGGTTCCTCGCCGACTTGATCCGCTCGGTGGCAGATGGAACGGTGAAGGATGTTGCCCTGACGGCCCTGTTCCCAGGTATGCGGTTGGTGGCAGAAGCCTCTGACTACTTCAAACGAAAGACCGGGTTTGGCTTCAGCAAAAATGAACTGGGCTTCGGAGAAAGCGAAAAGCTACGCGCCCTGCTTGAACCTGTCGCGCAAAGCCTCGAAAGCATCGGCCGGATGGCCGGTGACAAGATCGTTGCCATCGGTAACAAGGCGGCCCCAGGCAGCATCGCCTCTATCCTGAGCGTGCTCAGCCTGGCATTGAGTAGAAGAGCGAACACACCAAGACAAAGCAACATCGCACCTGGCTCAACCAGCCAAAGCCGCTACGTGCAGGGGCGCCAGGCCACCGAGGCGGCGCCTGGCCAGCGGGCAACCAAGGCAGACCCGAACTGCAAAAAGCGCGGGGCAAAAGCGGGTACCAATTGCAGCATCAGTTTCGCCACGGGCAGCGAAACGATCGTGCATACCGATTTCCAACTGCCTGGCGTCTTCCCCATCGAGTGGAACCGCACCTACCGTTCTTCGCTTGCAGCATTTGATACCGGGCCATATGGAGCGCGCTGGATCACGCCGTTCGCTGCTCGCTTCGATCTCAACGACGACCAGCTCACCTACCATGGCACTGACGGCCGCAGTCAAACGTACTCACTGCCGAAGCTCAACGCCAGCCACTACGATGCCATCGAGAACGTGGTTATCGCTCGCATCGCCAAAGACACCCTTGCCCTGCTTCGCGGTCATGAAAGCCAGGAGATCTACCAGCGCTACGGCAACCAGTTCCGCCTGAGCACCATCAGGAACAAGGGCGGTTCCAGCATTGCCCTGCACTACGAACATCGCGTGGCCGACACTGCCGTCCTCTCCGACCTGGTGACCTACCAACACGACACACCGCACCAGCATATTCACACGCAGGTTGATGACCAGGGCCGCATCATCGCGCTGTGGCTGATGCACGAAGGCCAGCCGCAACGCCAGCTGGCGTCCTATACCCATGACCCCCAAGGCGACCTGTGCAGCGCCAGGGACGAACATGGCGCCGAATGGACCTACCAGTACCAGCACCACCTGATAACGCGCTACACCGATCGCACCGGCCGGGGCATGAACCTCGAATGGCTCGGCGAAGGCGCTGATGCCAAAGCGGTGCGCGAGTGGGGCGACGATGGCAGCCTGGACACCCGCTTGAGCTGGGACCCGAACATCCGCCTGACCCGCATCGTGGATGCCAACGGCCATGAAACCCTGCACTTCTGCGACATTCTCGGCTACCCCTATCGCATCATCCATCCCGACAGGAACGAGGAGTGGCTTTACCGCGATGCCGCCAAGAACGTCACCCAGCACATCCATACCGATGGCAGCAGCGATGTCTATGCCTACGACGAGCGCGGCAACCTGCTGCAGCACACCCGCCCGGACGGCCCATCGGTCCACCATGCCTATGACGACCTGGACCAGCGCTTCAAGACCCGCGATGCCGAGGGCGGCTTGTGGCGGTACGACTACGACCAGCGCGGCAACATCATCGAAACCCAGGACCCGCTGGAGAACAAGACCCTCTACACCTACAACAGCGACAACCTGCCCGTTGCCATCACCGATGCCAATGGCGGTGAAAAGAAGCTGGCCTACAACCGTGACGGGCAACTGACGAGCTACACCGATTGCTCAGGCAAGACCACGCAGTGGAAGTACGACGCGCTCGGGCAGCTGACCAAGCTCATCAACGCCGCCGGCGAGGTGACCGAATACCAGTACGCAGCGGGTCAGCTGGTGTCGCTAGTCCATCCCGACAAGACCATGGAACGCTTCGAGCGTGATGCCGAAGGCCGCCTGCTCAGCCACACCGATGCCCTTTACCGTCGCACCGCCTGGACCTACAACGAAGCCGGGTTGATCTACCAACGCCTCAACGCCAACGACACCACCCTCACCTACCACTGGGACAAGCTCGGCCAACTCGTACGCCTGCACAACGAGAACAACAGCGAAGCCAGTTTCAAGTACGACCCCGCAGGTCGCCTGCTGAAGGAAACCGGCTTCGACAAGGAAACCACCCACTACCTCTACGACAACGGCAGCAACCTGCCCACCCGCCGTGTGGATGGCGACAGGACCACCCATTTCGAATACGACCCCATGGGCCGGCTCATCCAGCGCAAGGCCGCACGGCGTGGCGGTGAGAAGTGGGAGGTTGAAACCTTTGCCTACGATGGCAATGGCAACCTGCTGGCGGCCAACAACGGTATCTGCCGGCTGCACTGGTTCTACGACGCGGCAGGCAACAATACGCGCGAGCATCAGTGGCTGGATTACCTGGTCAAACCACAGGTTGCCGTGTTCAGGCACGAGTACGATGTCCTCAACCAACGCATCGCCACCACGCGCCCCGATGGCCACCGGGTCAGCTGGCTGACCTACGGCAGTGGCCACCTGCTCGCGCTCAAACTCGATGACCAGGAGCTGATCAGCTACGAGCGTGATGACCTGCACCGGGAGATCGGCCGCGTGCAAGGCAATGGCCTGGTCCAGCGACAAACCTGGAGCCCGAATGGCCAGTTGCTGGAGCAGACACTGGCCAGGCAAGGAGAGTCCATACGCATCGCGGCGCGCAGCTATCACTACGACGAAGCGGGTCAGTTACACCACATCAAAGACCTGAACCGCGGCAATCTGCACTATCGCTATGACCCGGTAGGTCGCTTGCTGGAAGCCAGCCGCAACTACGAGAAAGAGACGTTCGCCTTCGACCCGGCCAGCAACCTGCTGGACCCCGAGGCACCACCGGGCCCCAATCCGCACTCGCCACGCAAGCTGATGGACAACGTGCTGCGCAGCTACTGCGGCACGCAGTACCGGTATGACGAACGCGGCAACCTGCTGGAGCGGATTGAGAACGGCAAGACCGGCAAGTTCACCTGGGACCTCTATGACCGGCTGCGGCGGTATGAAGATGACCGGCTGATTGTCGAGTTTGGCTATGACGCGTTAGGTCGCCGTGTGTACAAGGATTCGCGTTCGAAGTACCGCAATCGGGTACAGGCGGGGACAGTCTGGAACGAGAACGCGCGGCGTGCGCTGGATGAAAAGCTGGGCTGCGATCTGACGTTGTTCATCTGGGACGGCGACACACTGGCGTTTGAGCAGCGCGGTCGGGGTGGCAAGGGGCGGACTACACACTATGTGTTTGAGCCTGGGACCTTCGTTCCGGTCGCGCAAGGCGTGATGAATCATATTGAGGAAATGCTGTATCAACCGAGATATGAGTTTCCGTATGACATCGACCAAGATCCAGTTTGGCAACACAAGCCGACTCCGAAGCCATTTGATAATTTTGTATGGTATCAGTGTGACCACCTTGGCACGCCTCAAGAGCTTACTAACGAGCATAGGGAAGTCGCGTGGAGTGGCATGCATAATGCCTGGGGATCCACAATTAATCTTATCAACGCCAACAGGGCGAGGGAGAATGTACGCAACGAGATTCGCTTTCAAGGCCAATATTTTGATGTTGAGACTGGGCTACACTACAATCGCTATCGTTACTACTCACCCAGAATAGGAAGATATATTGGCAAGGATCCAATTTTACTCGCAGGGGGTATGAATGTTTACGCTTATGGATTGAACCCCATCGGATGGTTAGATCCTCTTGGCTTGGCCGCCAAGGGTCAAATTGGGACGTGGGGCAGCCTTAATCGCCGAGGTAAACAAGGCGATGTCGGGGATGAGTTGGAAGCGCATGAACTAGTTCGCCACGAGGCGCTTGTTCAGATGGGGTGCACCCCTAAAAATCGAAGAATGAGAGGAAATCCTTCAATAGCCTTAGATGGGCCACATCACGATGAAACTCACATAGTCGAGAATTCTCTCGCCAAATTACATCTTAACCTGAATCCAAATGAGTTTGATTTTGACTCCAAGACTGGAAGTCCATCAAAGCGACAGATGGACGTATGGCAAGGCGCCCTTCGGCAATCAGGCATGTCAGCATCGCAAGCTAGAAAGTTACGCCAAGACTCTAACGCTTTCCTAAGCAGCCTCACCTGCTGCTGCCCTTAACACAGGAATCATTATGTACAATGAAATTATCTTTAGCACATCCCATCCTTTAGAGGGGCAGGCGTATGTGGGGCCGGAAGTTTGGCTTCCATCAGAGATCAACTGGCCAACCAATGAGCAAGGACAACCGCTTAGCCATCTAATGGCTATCCCCATGTCTTGGTTTTCCAAAAAAGCAAGCCTCAGAAATCACTACATTTCCATCTTCATACCGTACACCAAAAACTCATCTGCACACTATAGAGACCTGAGCGCGAGAAACACTAACAATCCTGCAGTGGTTATAGGATACAAAAAATCCCAAAAGCCCGTTGATAAGGCGCATCAAATCAGCGCTGGCGGAAGCGCTTTTATTTCAATAAATCTTGACGCCGATGACGATGAAAACCTAGCATCAAAGGTCGACGGCATAGATGCTTGGCTACAGCGCGAAATTGTTATCGATAATCACTGCCGGCGCGCATCTATCTATGGTGCAGACCTGGATATATGCCTCCCGCATGATAAAGGGACTCTTTCTGACGGCATGGGTTATTTACTCCTGCGCCACGATTTCGAATCAACCAGCAACATGGAAGTCGGAAAGTTTTTTCTTCAACTATAATGTACGCCACGAGAACTCGATAATGAACAATATAGTTATGACAGGCGACACAACGGACCGGTGGCGTAGTGATCGACTCCATAGACAATATAAATCTTAACGGCAAACCCATGGCGGACAAAGGCAACATAGTCTTCTGCCCTTAATGCAAGGGCGAGTTCCCAATCATCGAAGGCAGCCACACCTACCGCGTCAACGGCATCCCCGTTGCACTCGATGGCATGGAGACCGCGTGCGGTGGCAGCCTCATCACCAGGGCATCACATGGCAGCGTCCATTGCTGAGCCAGTCAGCCCAAGCGAGGTAAGCGAATAACAGACATCCAAGCAGTATGTCTGTTGCCACCGCTCCAAGCCTACCCTGCTTCGCGGTCATGAAGGTCAGGATATCTACAAGCGATACGGCAACCAATTCCGCCTGAGCACCATCAAGAACAATCCCGTAGTGGGCCGAAATAGAAACAAACCAACCTATATGGAGTGCATCTTTCGAAATGAAAAATCAAAAAAACCAGAAGAAAATCCATGTGAATATTGGAGATATATTTTCCGTCCCGCTCTTTGGTGGTAGTCATGTTTTTGGGTATATTCGTGCCTACCAGGACCCAGATGTCGCCATACTTCCCATCATATCTAAAGGAAGAGTTCTATCTAAATCTGAGCTGCCTTCTCTAGTAAGCAATCTAGATGTTTCATCCCTACGGAATGCCATAGAGAGTGGCGAATGGGCGCTAATTGCGAACATCCCATTCCCAGACGAAGAGTCCTCGTGGGCACCTCCAAGGCGACAGGCTCCCGTATTCAAAGCAGACACAAGAAGAACAGTAATCGTCAAAGGGCAAATAATTTCAGCGGAGGCTTATGGGGAGTACGATAACCTTCCAATGATGATCAGGCTAGATGACAAGGGGCTGAAAGAACAAATCGAAAGAATCTCTACGCGATTTCCTGTCATTGAATAAGCGACTAAATACGAGTACTCAAAGGGCGAATAAAGTTGGCAGACCGCGAAGCTCTGCATCCATATGGAAAAAACAGCTTCCAGATTATCCTGTGGACAGAGCCGGGTTTGGAAAGGACCACGAGCAGTACTGACGAGATCGCACTGAATCAGAGATAAAGCAACGAGGAGGCTGTTAGCAATGATCACAAAATGGCTAACGGATAGGATATCCAGTAAATACCCGGATCGGCTCAGAGGCAATGCACACGAAGTAACAGGCATCCTGAATTCACTCGGGGTCAAGTCTCTCAGCGACTTTGGACAATTTTATACAAAATTCAAAGGAAGATTCCCTTCTTCCCCGGGAAAGCTTGAACTCCTGGATCTTATCGGGTCTGGAATACCTACAATCCCAGATCAGACGGAATACATACAGGATCGATATGAAATACCAGCAAACTACATACCTCTTACATCCGATGAGGGTGAGGGCATGTATCTATATGAAAAATTTACGGGCGAAGTATACAACTACTACCTTCGCGATCACGATCAATTTACATCTGGCAAATGCAATCCGGAATGGGCTAGCTTCCAAGCATTCCTGGAGTGGTATTTCAACACGGCACAAGCATCAAGGTAATGATTAGAACCAAAGACAGAACTGACCATGGAGGAATAGTCACCGGCATGATTGAAAACACTAACCTCAACGAAAAACCAATGACAGGTAAAGGAAACATGGTGTTCTGCCCACTCTGCAAAGGCGAGTTCTCAATCATCGAAGGCAGTGAGACCTACAGGGTCAATGGAGTACCTGTCGCCCTCAACGGCATGAAGACCGCGTGCGGCGCCAGCCTGATTGCCAGCGCATCACATGGCAGCGTCCATCGCTGAGCCAACCAGCCCAAGTGGGGTAAACGAACAACAGACATCCAAGCAGTATGTCTGTGGCCTCCGCTCCAAGCCTGCCTTGCTTCGCGGCCATGAAAGCCAGGAGGTCTACCAGTGCTACGGCAACCAGTTCCGCCTGAGCGCCATCAAGAACAATCCCATAGGGGGCCGAAATAGAAAAAACCGACCTATATAAAATGCGCAGAAAGGCAATTGAGAAGATGAAAAAGCCTATCAAAAAGAAGCCAGCCCCAGGCGACATTTACGCAGTGCCTTTAAATGAAAGAAAGACAAAATTTGGCTACGTGCGAATGTACATCGAGCCTAATATCGCAATTTTGCCAATAATATCTATAGGTGGCCTCATTAAAATCAGCGACATAAAAATACCGACACCCACACAGACTGCTTATCATTCCGAACGGCCATTGAAAAAAACGAATGGCCGCAAATTGGAAATATTCCTTTTAATGATACAGACTCCGCTTGGCCCGGTCCCAAAAAGCAGGTCTCAAAGATCAGGCCAGATCTTCGAATGGTCATCCATAAAGGTCACTTGATATCAGAAAAAGAATTCGGTGAATACGACTCTCTCCCAGAGTTCAAAAAATTTAACGACCTGCAACTAATCAGCCAAATTTTAGCTTTAGAGAACGAATTCAGCACGATAACGGTAGCTGATTATTAACCCTCCCAAAGAGACCTTCGACAATGAAAAACATCGTGAGGCTGGGGGATACAACTGACCATGGAGGAATGGTCATCGAATCTATTCCACACACGAACCTCAATGGCAAGCCAATAGCAGGCAAAGGCAACCTGGTTCTATGCCCGCTCTGCAAAGGCGAGTTCCCAATCATCGAAGGCAGCAGCACCTACCGCATCAATGGCGTCCCCGTCGCGCTCGACGGTATGAAGACCGCCTGCGGAGCGCGCCTGGTTGCAAGCGCATCCCACGGCAGTGTCGAACGTTGAGCCTCTTGGACTTTGCCGCCCGGCGCTCATCGAAGGCCAAGCCCGCTCCCACGCCACTCTCAGCACTTGGGCTGTGCCGTTGGCGAGACGCGGGAACATTGATCCACGACATGGGTTCGCAAATGCCCTGTGCTAGAAATAGGCCGGTCAGTTGGCGTCACCGGGGCTGCTACGCAGCCCATCGCCGGCAAGCCGGCTCCCACGGATACAGCGCAGGCTCAGGGAATGCACGCGCCCTGTGGGAGCCGGCTTGCCGGCGAAAGGTCGCAGAGCGGCCCCTTTTCGCTTGACTGACAGGCATCAGGCCATTGGCTGCTTACAAGGATGAGCACGCCTCCACTCATGCGCACATACCGCGCAGGATCAATCCCCTCAACAAGGACGTTATATGAAGATCGTCGGGCTTTCCGCAATACTGCCGTCACGCCAAGTCACCAACCAGGACGTCATCAACCTGGTCGAACAACACTCCAGGGACACCTTCCAGGAGGACTTGCCGAAAACCTTGAAGACCATCGGCAAGTTGCTGGAGAAAAGCGGCAGCGACACCCGCCATTGGCTGGCGGCTGACGAGACGCCGATGGCCCTGATGGAAGCGGCATTCGACGCGGCGCTGGCCCAGGCCAATATCAGCAAGGCCGACCTGGACCTGCTGATCTATCCCAACGTCACCCGCGGCTTCATCGAGCCGGCCAACAGCACCTTCATCGCCAAGGCGCTGGGCCTGAACTGCCGCAACTTCGATGTGGTCGACGCCTGCAACGGCTGGGTGACGGCCATGGACGTCATCAACAGCAAGATGCAAGCCGGTGAAATCCGCTACGCCGCCATCGTCAACATGGAGTTCGGCATGTCGGAAGGCGGGCCGGTGATGCCCAAGAACTTCTCGTTGCAGTCGCCGGCCGAACTGGCCTACAAGTTCCCGAGCTTTACCATTGGCGAGGCCGCCGTCGTCACCATCCTGAGTAACGAGGCACCGGGGAACTTCAAGTTCTCCTATATCAATAGGCCCGACCTGAGTGACTTGTCGACGATCTCCTTGCCGGACTGGAAGCTGTTCTGCAACGAAGAAGATATCGCCAAGATCGAGCCTACCGGTGGCCAGTACCAGTTCAACTCCTATGCCGCCGCCCTGCACGAAGACGGGCGCAACGAAGCGATCAAAGTCTTCAACCTGCAGAAACTCACCGCGGACGACGTGCACAAGGTGTTCATCCATACCGGCTCGCCAAAGATGTGGGAACACATTGGCCAGATGATCGGCGTCGATCACAAGTTGCATCACGTCGGGCACAAGACCGGCAACATCATTACCGCGTCGATCCCCTTCGGCATCTTTGATGCCATGAGCCGGGGCGAAGCCGAGCCAGGCCAGTTCTGCATGGGCTGGGCGGGCAGTGGCGGGATGGTGTTCTCGGCGCTGTCGTTTACCTTGTAGGGCTACTGTGAAAACCTGCCGCCGTGCTGCAACGGCGGCAGGTCGCTATCCCCACTGGCGTCACCCCAGCGTGTGCCACTCGCGCTTGTCCCGCGCCAGCAACTCGTCGCCGGCCTCGGGGCCATCCTCCCCCGCCGCATACCCGTGCACCTCGCCGCCCTCGGCCGCCCAGGCATCGAGGAACGGTTGCACCGCGCGCCAGCCGTTCTCGATGTTGTCGGCACGCTGGAACAGGGTCTGGTCACCGGTGAGGCAGTCGTAGATCAGCGTCTCGTAACCGGTCGCCGGGGTCATCTTGAAGAAGTCCTTGTAGGCGAAGCCCATCTCGACATTCTCCATCACCAGCTCCGGCCCCGGGCGCTTGGCCTGCAGGTCGAACCACATGCCCTCGTTGGGCTGGATCTGGATCTTCAGGTAGTTGGGCTTGGGCCGCTCCAGCTCGCTTTCGCGAAACTGCGCGTAGGGCGCCGGCTTGAAGCAGATGGCGATCTCGGTGTCGCGCACGCTCATGCGCTTGCCGGTGCGCAGGTAGAACGGCACCCCGGCCCAGCGCCAGTTGTCGATCATCACCTTGAGGGCGACATAGGTCTCGGTCTGGCTGTGCGGGGCGACGTTGGCCTCCTCGCGGTAGCCGGGCAGCTGCTTGCGGCCCTGCTTGCCGGCGCTGTACTGGCCACGCACGGAATTGCGCAGGGCCATCTTCTGCGACCAGGGGCGGATGGCGCCGATCACCTTGGCCTTTTCACCGCGCACGGCGTCGGCGCCGAAGGCCGCCGGCGGCTCCATGGCGACCATGGCCAGCAGCTGGAACAGGTGGTTGGGCACCATGTCGCGCAGGGCGCCGGTGTTGTCGTAGAACGCCCCGCGCGTCTCGACGCCGACGGTTTCGGCGGCGGTGATCTGCACGTGGTCGATGTAATGATTGTTCCAGAACGACTCGAACAGGCCGTTGGAGAAACGGCTGACCAGGATGTTCTGGACGGTCTCCTTGCCCAGGTAATGGTCGATGCGGTAGATCTGCCGCTCGTTCATCACCTTGAGCAGGCGGGCGTTGAGCGCCTCGGCGCTGGCCAGGTCAGTGCCGAAGGGCTTTTCCACCACCACCCGGCGAAAGCCCCCGCCCGACTCGTCGAGCAGGCCGGCATCGCCCAGGCGCTGGGCCACCTCGGGGAAGAAACGTGGCGAGGTGGCCAGGTAGAAGATGGCGTTGCCGTGGCGCGTCTTGTCGATGCGCCGGGCCAGGGCCTGGTAGGTCTGCGGATCGAGGAAATCGCCGGTCTGGTAGTCCAGGCGCTTGGCCAGGCGTGCCCAAAGTTTTTCGTCCAGGCACTTGCCAGCGTTGCGCTCGGCCATGAAGGCACGCAGGCGCTCGGCGAACGCCTCGGCCGTGGCGGCGTTGTGGTCGACCCCGACGATGCGCATGTTGCGATCGAGCAGGCCGTCACGGCTGAGGTTGTACAGCGCCGGCATCAGCAGGCGCTTGACCAGGTCGCCGCTGGCGCCGAACAGGAACAGGGTGCACGGCGGCGCAGCGGGGATGGTCGATTTGCTCATTCAGTCCTTCTTCTTCTCGACGTGGCCGCCAAAGCCCAGGCGCATGGCGGAAAGGATCTTGTCACCGTAGGTGCCCTGCTGCTGGCGCGAGCGGAAACGGGCGAACAGCGCGCTGGACAGCACCGGCACCGGCACCGCTTGCTCGACGGCGGCGTCGATGGTCCAGCGGCCTTCGCCGCTGTCGGACACCGAGCCGCTGAATTCGGTCAGTTGCGGGTCGGCGACCAGCGCGTCGGCGGTCAGGTCCAGCAGCCAGGAGGTGACCACGCTGCCGCGGCGCCACACTTCGGCGATCTCGGCCACATTCAGGTCGAAGCGCTGGTCCTCCGGCAGTTCCGGGCCACCCTTGCTGCGCAGCAGGTCGAAGCCTTCGGCGTAGGCCTGCATCAGGCCGTACTCGATGCCGTTGTGCACCATCTTCACGTAGTGGCCGGCACCGGGCGGGCCGGCGTGGATGTAGCCGTGCTCGGCGCGCTCGTGCTCGCCGCTGCGGCCCTGGGTGCGCGGAATGTCGCCGACGCCCGGGGCGAGGGCCTTGAACAGCGGCTCCAGGCGCTCGAACACCGCCTTCTCGCCGCCGATCATCATGCAGTAGCCACGGTCCAGGCCCCACACGCCGCCGGAGGTGCCGACGTCGAGGTAGTGCAGGCCACGCTTGCCCAGCTCGGCGGCGCGGCGCACGTCGTCCTTGTAGAAGGTGTTGCCGCCATCGATGATGGCGTCGCCCGGCTCGAGCAGGTCGGCCAGCTGGGCGATGGTCTGCTCGGTGATTTCGCCCGCCGGCAGCATGACCCACACTGCCCGCGGCGCCTTGAGTTTCTGCACCAGCGCACCCAGGTCGTGGGCGCCCACGGCACCTTCGCCTTCCAGGGTGGTGATGGCTTCGCGGTTGCGATCGTGGACCACAGTGCTGTGACCTGCGCGCATCAGGCGCCTTGCGATATTGCCGCCCATGCGGCCAAGCCCGATGATTCCCAGTTGCATGTGACGACGCTCCCGTTGGTTTTGCTTTACAACAATTGACGATTTCAGATTAGTCCAGCGTTCTGGCGTAGGGTTCACCGACGAACGGGGCGACAACGATAAACAAAAAAGTTCCCAAGGGCCTGCGAAGAATTCAGAATGCGCGCCGCGCGAAGCGACTACGCTTCAAATTGTCACCAGCCATGCGAGGTGTGCCATGGGTACCCTGATGCCAGCCACTCCCACCCAGACCCTCTACGTCACCGTGCGCCGCGACGAGCTGCGCCAGTTGAAGGACGAACGTGACCAGCTGCGCCAGCAGGTCGCCCAACTGAACCTGCTGCTGGAGCAGGCCCGCGTGCAAGGCAAGGCCGCCGGTCTCTGATTCACCCGTCCCGTGTGGGAGCACCCTGGCTCCCACCCTCTCGCTGACGCCCTTTCCTGTTGCCGTATCGCGCCCGTCGCGGGTCGAACCCGTTGCGTTGTGCTGCGACCCTCATATTTTGCAACAACTCGCCAACGTTTGCGCGGGCAAACGTCCTCGAGAAAAATGACCAACGGGTCACTTTTCTCGCATTTCGTCTCCTACACTCCAGTTTCGGCCCGCGTTTTGCTCATAAAAAAGTGACGTAAAAAAGTCGAACTTTGCAAAACACGGGCAGGTCAGGACTTAAGTGGGCCGACGCAAAAGGACTTCCTCACGTCAGGCCCGCCCACCCCAACCAGTCCATACGTCTTTCGGCCGGAATGCCGAACGTGCCGTGCCTGCGCGCACGAATCTGGGGCAAGGACCGCACTACGAAGATGCAACAACGATCAGAGAGCACACCCACGAGCCAACGTTAAGCACACACCAGAACAAGGGACGGAGAGAAGTATGATCAGTGCCGCTGTCGAACCTCACGTAGAGTCATTCAACCCGGATAGCCGCGAGCCGCTGCCATCGGCGCTCGCCCCGACAGTCAAGGCACCCGGCGCCCAGCGCCAGCACAATCCGAACAAGCGCAAGATCCTGTTCGTCACCTCGGAGATCGCCGACCTGGTCAAGACCGGCGGCCTGGGCGACGTGTCCTCCGCCCTGCCCCGCGCCCTGGCGCACCTGCACGACGTGCGGGTGCTGATCCCCGGTTACCGCCAGGTGATGGAAAGCGACAACCCCATCCATATCGTCGGCGAACTGGGCGGCCACGCGGCCCTGCCAGCGTGCAAGATCGGCCGCATGGACCTGGCTGACGGCCTGGTGATCTACGTACTGATCTGCCCCGAGCTGTACCAGCGCGACGGCACGCCCTACGGCGCCAACAACGGCCGCGACTGGCCCGACAACCATATCCGCTTCGCCCGCCTGGGCCTGGCGGCGGCGGAAATCGCCGCCGGCGAAGGCATGGCCCACTGGCGCCCCGACCTGGTGCATGCCCACGACTGGCCGGCCGGGCTGGCCCCGGCCTACATGCACTGGCGCGGCCTGAGCACCCCGACCCTGTTCACCATCCACAACCTGGCCTACCAGGGCGTGTACAGCCGCGGCTGCAGCCCGGAGCTGGCGATCCCCGACCACGCCATGCAGCAGGAAGGCATGGAGTTCTACGGCAAGCTGTCGTTCCTCAAGGCCGGCCTGGCCTACTCCAGCCACATCACCACGGTCAGCGCCACCTACGCCCGCGAGATCACCACCCCCGAGTTCGGCTGCGGCCTGGACGGTTTCCTCGCCAGCAAGGCCCAGCAAGGGCTGCTCGGTGGCATCCCCAACGGCATCGACGAAAGCTGGGACTCGGCTACCGACCAGCACCTGCACCACAACTTCAGCCTCAACGACTGGGCCGGCAAGGCGCGCAACGCCCAGCAGGTGCGCGAACTGTTCGAACTGGAGCCGTCGGACGGGCCGCTGTTCGCCGTGGTGTCGCGGCTGGTCTACCAGAAAGGCCTGGACCTGACCCTGGGGGTGGCCGACTACATCGTCCAGCAGGGTGGTCAGATCGCCATCATCGGCCGTGGCGAACCCGAGGAGGAACAGGCCATGCGCGAGCTGGCCCTGCGGCATCCGGGCCGTATCGGCGTGCGCATCGGCTTCAACGAAACCGACGCCCGGCGCATGTTCGCAGGCTCCGATTTCCTGCTGATGCCGTCGCGCTACGAGCCCTGCGGCCTGAGCCAGATGTACGCCCAGCGCTTTGGCTCGCTGCCGGTGGCACGCAACACCGGCGGGCTGGCCGACACCATCGAGAACGGTGTAACAGGCTTTCTGTTCGACGACTCGACCGTCGACAGCTACCGCGAGGCCCTGGCCCGTGCCTTCTACGTGTACGGCAAGAAGAACCTGCTGAACGCCATGCGCTGCCTGTCGATGACCCAGCCGTTCAACTGGTGCCAGGCGGTGGAACCCTATGCCCGGCTGTACGAAGACCTGGTCAGGCAGGCACAGCACGCCCACTACTGAGCGGAGAGCCGGCGATGCACAAGCATGGCGCACAGTTGCTGGACGCCACGTCGGCGCGCTTCGCCCTCTGGGCGCCGGATGCGCGCAGCGTGAGCGTGACCATCGGGCAGCGGCCGCCCCTGGCGCTGCGGCCCGACGGCGATGGCTGGTACACCGGTGTCGGCCCCTGCCAGGCGGGCGAGCACTACCACTATTGCATCGACGATGAGCTGCAGGTGCCCGACCCCGCGTCGCGCTATCAGCCCGAGGGCGTGCACGGCCCCAGCGCGCTGGTGGATGTCGGCGCTTATCCGTGGCGGCACCCGTGGCAGGGCCGGCCCTGGCACGAGGCGGTGATCCAGGAGCTGCACGTGGGCCTGCTCGGCGGCTACGACGGCGTGGCCAAGGTGCTGCCGCGCCTGGCCGAGCTGGGCATCAGCGCCATCGAGCTGATGCCCCTGGGGCAGTTCCCCGGCGCGCGCAACTGGGGCTACGACGGCGTGCTGCCGTTCGCCCCGCAGCACAGCTACGGCACGCCGCAGGCGCTGTGCGGCCTGGTCGACCAGGCCCACGGCCACGGCCTGATGGTGCTGGTGGACGTGGTCTACAACCACTTCGGCCCCGACGGCAACTACCTGCACCGCTACGCCAGCCCGTTTTTCCGCGACGACCGGCAGACGCCCTGGGGCGCGGCCATCGATTTTCGCCGCGCCGAGGTACGCGAGTACTTCATCCAGAACGCGTTGATGTGGCTGTGCGACTATCGCTGCGACGGCCTGCGCCTGGACGCGGTGCACGCCATCGACCAACCGGATTTTCTCGTCGAACTGGCGCAGCGGGTACGCGCCGCCGTCGAGCCCGGGCGGCAGGTGTGGCTGGTGCTGGAAAACGAGCACAACCAGGCCGCGCTGCTGCAACAGGGCTTCGACGCGCAGTGGAACGACGACGGCCACAACGCCCTGCATGTGCTGCTGACCGGCGAGACCGAAGGCTACTACGCCGACTACAAGGAGCGGCCGATCGACCAGCTGGCCCGCTGCCTGGCCGAAGGCTTCGTGTTCCAGGGCCAGCCCGACCGCCACGGCACGCCCCGGGGCGAGCCCAGCGGCCACCTGCCACCGAGCGCCTTCGTGCTGTTTTTGCAGAACCACGACCAGGTCGGCAACCGCGCCCTGGGCGAACGCCTCACCCGCCTCTGCCCGCCGCCGGCCCTGCGCGCCGCCACCGCGCTGTTGCTGCTGGCGCCGATGATCCCGCTGCTGTTCATGGGCGACGACGACGGCAGCCGCGAGCCGTTCCTGTTCTTCACCGACTTCCATGATGAGCTGGCCGACGCCGTGCGTGAGGGGCGGCGCGGCGAGTTTGCCCATTTCGATGCCTTTGCCGATCCGCACAAGCGCGAACAGATCCCCGACCCGAATGCCGAGGCGACCTTCACCTCGTCCCGGCCCCGGCATCAGGATGTGTTGGCCGGCTGGCACGGCCTGTACCAGCAACTGCTCGACCTGCGCCGGCGCCATGTCGTCGCGCACCTGCCCGGCACCCGCGCCCTCGGTGCCGAGGTGCTTGGCGAGCAGGCGCTGACCGCCCGCTGGCGCCTGGGCAACGGCTGCGAGCTGCGCATCGACCTCAACCTCGCCGCCCAGCCCCAGCCGGTCGCGCTGCCCGCCCTGCAACGGCGCCTGTACGACAGCAGCGACAACGCCCACCCCGACTCGACCCTTGCCGCGCACAGCTGCGTGGTCAGCCTGCTGCCCCCCGACCAGGAGACGCCATGAGCGAACAGCCCCTCCACCGCCTGGCCGCGCGGGTCGGCCTGGCCCGCGACTGGATCGACGCCAACAACCGCCCGCAGCAGGTCAGCGACGAGGTATTGCGCCGGGTGCTCGCAGGCCTCGGCCACCCGGCCGACGATGCCGCCGCCATCGCCGCCAGCCTGCGCGCCGTCGAGCAGGCCGGGGACAGCGAACACCTGCCGCCGCTGCTGACCGTCGATGTCGGCCAGCCCCTGGACCTGCAGCGCTATTTCAGCGCCGACTGCCAGGCGCACTGCACCCTGGAGGACGGCAGCCAGCGCAACCTGGCCCTGGACGCCCAGGCGCGCCTGCCGGGCGAGCTGCCGCTGGGCTACCACCGCGTGGACATCGATGGCCGCACCTTCACCGTGGCCGTGGCGCCGCCGCGCTGCCATGCCCTGGAGGACCGCGTCGAGCAGCAACCGCCGCGCTGCTGGGGCATCGCGGCGCAGCTGTACAGCCTGCGCCGCCCAGGCGATGGCGGCTACGGCGACTGCCTGGCCCTGGAGCAACTGGCGCGCAACGCCGCCGAGCGCGGCGCCGATGCCCTGGCGATCAGCCCGATCCACACCCTGTCGGCGTTCGACCAGCGCCACTTCAGCCCCTACTCGCCCTCCAGCCGGCTGCTGCGCAACGTGCTCTACGCCAGCCCCGGTGTCGTCTTCGGCGAGCGCGAGGTGCGCATGGCCATCGAGGCCTGCGACCTGCAGGGGAGCCTCGACACGCTGGAACAACAGACGCTGGTGGACTGGCCCCGGGCCGCCGATGCCCGCCTGCGCCTGCTCGAGGCGCTCTACCGGCAGTTCAGCCAGGGCGAGCATCCGCTTCGCCAGGATTTTGAGAGTTTCCGCGCCAGCGCCGGCGAGCAGCTGGAGCACCATTGCCGCTTCGAAGTGCTGCAGGCCGAAGCGGTCAGTACGGGCCTGGGCGCCGACTGGCGCCGCTGGCCCAAGGCCTGGCACGATCCCTATCACCCTGAGGTCGAGGCCTTCGCCAACGCCTACCCGGCGCGGGTCGAGTTCCACGCCTTCTGCCAGTGGCTGACCGAACGCAGCCTGCAACGAGCCCAGGAGGCGGCGCGCGGCAACGGCATGGCGGTGGGCCTGATCGCCGACCTGGCGGTGGGGGCCGACGGCGCCGGCAGCCAGGCCTGGAGCCGCCAGGACGAACTGCTGGCCGAGCTCAAGGTCGGCGCGCCGCCGGACATCCTCAACCGCTCCGGCCAGGACTGGGGCATCTGCGCCTTCTCCCCCGAGGGCCTCAGGCGCAACGGCTACCGCGCCTTCATCGAGATGCTGCGGGCCAACCTGGCCCATGCCGGCGGCCTGCGCATCGACCATGTGATGGGCCTGCGCAGGCTGTGGCTGATCCCCCGTGGCGCCAAACCCAGCGAAGGCGCCTACCTGGACTATCCGCTGGACGACCTGCTGCGCCTGCTGGCGCTGGAATCGGCGCGGCACCAGGCGATCATCCTCGGCGAGGACCTGGGCACCGTGCCCGAGGGCCTGCGCGAACGCCTGGCCGACAAGGCCGTGCTGGGCATGTGCGTGCTGCCGTTCGAGCAGGCCGGGCCCGGGCAGTTCAAGCCGATCCTCGACTGGCCGGACAACGCCCTGGCCACCACCGGCACCCATGACCTGGCGCCCCTGGCCGGCTGGCTGGTGGGTCGCGACATCGACTGGAGCCATCGCCTGCAACTGATCGACGCCGCCACCGAACTGCACTGGCGCCATACCCGGGCCCTGGAACGCGACGGCCTGCGCCGCACCCTGGAGCAGAACTACGGGCCACTGCGCGGCGACGACGCGCTGATCGACGCAGCGATCCGCTACGTTGGCCATACCCGCGCGCCGCTGGTGCTGGTGCCGCTGGAAGACCTGCTGGGCAGCGACGAGCAAGCCAACCTGCCCGGCACCACCGAAGGCCACCCCAACTGGCGCCGGCGCTTCCAGGCGCCGGTACGCGACCTGCTCGACGACGAGGACGCCGCCCGCCGCCTGGAGCTGCTGGCCCAGGCCCGCGAACAGGCCTGGGAGCGTGATCGATGAAACCCTTGACCGCCACTCTGCGCCTGCAACTGCACAGCGACTTCACCCTGGATGACGCGGTGCCGCTGGTGCCCTACTTCGCCCGCCTTGGCATCAGCCACCTGTACGCCTCGCCGATCCTCACCGCCCGCGCCGGCTCCCGGCATGGTTATGATGTGGTCGACCCGACCCGGGTCAACCCCGAGCTTGGCGGCGAGGCGGCGCTCGAACGCCTGGTGGCCGCCCTGCGCCAGCACGGCATGGGGCTGATCCTCGACACCGTGTCCAACCACATGGCCGTGGGCGGCGCCGACAATCCCTGGTGGCAGAGCCTGCTGGCCTGGGGGCGGCGCAGCCCCTATGCGGAATTCTTCGATATCCAGTGGCACTCCAGCGACCCGTTGCTGGCCGGGCAGCTGTTGCTGCCGTTTCTCGGCAGCGACTATGGCGCGGCCCTGCAGAACGGCGAGATCCCGCTGACCGTCGACGCGCCACAGGGGCGTTTCGAGGTGGCCCACCATGAGCATCGCTTCCCGATCTGCCCGCTGGACTACGGGCGCATCCTCGGCCAGGCCGAGGACCCACGCTTGCAAGCACTGGCCGCGCACTTCAGTGCCCTTGGCGAGGCCGACGATCCACTGGCCGCGGCCCTGCCCCTGCACCACGAGCTGGCGCGCCTGGGCGCCGCCGGCGCGGACCTGCAATCGGCCCTCGGCGCCTTCGACAGCCGCACCGAGGCCGGCTTCAAGCGCCTGCACCTGCTGCTCGAACGGCAGACCTACCGCCTGGCCAGCTGGCGCACCGCCGCCGACGACATCAACTGGCGGCGCTTCTTCGACATCAACGAACTCGGCGGCCTGCGCGTGGAGCGCGCGGTGGTGTTCGAGGCCACCCATGCCAAGCTGTTCGAGCTGATCGAACGTGGCCTGGTGGACGGCCTGCGCATCGACCATATCGACGGCCTGGCCGACCCGCGCCGCTACTGCCGCAACCTGCGCCGCCGGGTCGACCGCTTGCTGGCGCGACGGCCGCTGGATACCGCGCTGGCGCACTTCCCGATCTATGTGGAGAAGATCCTCGGCGCCGACGAGCACCTGCACCGCGACTGGCTCACCGACGGCACCACCGGCTACGAGTTCATGAACCAGGTATCGCTGCTGCAGCACGATCCCGCCGGCGAGGGGCCGCTGGGCGAGCTGTGGAGCGCCATCAGCGAGCGCCCTGAATTCGCCGAGGAGGTGCGCACGGCCCGCCACCTGGTGCTCAACGCCAGCCTGGCTGGCGACTGCGAGTCGGTGGCCCAGGCCCTGCTGCAAGTGGCCCGCGACGACCTGATGACCCGCGACCTCACCCTCGGCGCCATTCGCCGGGCGCTGCAGGCGCTGGTCGAGCACTACCCGGTGTATCGCACCTATATCAACGCCTGTGGCCGCCCCGCCGAGGACGAGGCATTTTTCCAGCAGGCGCTGGCCGGGGCGCGACAGTCGCTGGGCGAAGCCGACTGGCCGCTGCTCGAGCAGCTCGAGCGCTGGCTCGGTGGCCAGCCGTGGCGCCGCCTGCCGCCGGGCCGACCGCGCAAGCACCTGCGCCATGCCTGCGTGCGCTTCCAGCAACTGACCGCGCCCAGCGCCGCCAAGGCCGTCGAGGATACCGCGTTCTATCGCTCGGCCCGCCTGCTGTCGCGCAACGATGTGGGCTTCGACGCCGAGCGCTTCAGCGCCGCGCCGGCCTGGTTCCACAACGAGGCCCAGCGGCGCCTGCGCGACTTCCCCGACAACCTGCTGGCCACCGCCACCCACGACCACAAGCGCGGCGAGGACTGCCGCGCGCGCCTGGCCGTGCTCAGCGAGCACGGCCCCTGGCTGGCCAGCCGCGTCGAGCACTGGCGCGAGCTGGCCGCGCCGCTGCGCGAAGCGCTGGACGACGGCGAGGCCCCCAGCCCCGCTGACGAGCTGCTGCTGTTGCAGACCTTGCTCGGCAGCTGGCCACTGACCCTCGACCTGCATGACCCGGCGGCCCTGCGCGCCTATGCCGAACGCCTCCGTCAATGGCAGCGCAAGGCCCTGCGTGAAGCCAAGCTGCGCAGCAGCTGGGCCGCGCCGAACGAACGCTACGAGCAGGCCTGCGCGGCCTATGTCGACGGCCTGCTGCTGGACGACGAGAACCAGCAGCTGCGCCAGTCCCTGCACGAAGCGGCGCGCCGCCTGGCCTGCCCCGGCGCCCTGAACGGTCTGGCGCAATGCCTGTTGCGCATGACCACGCCCGGCGTGCCGGACCTGTACCAGGGCAACGAGTACTGGGACCTGTCGCTGGTCGACCCGGACAACCGCCGCCCGGTGGACTACCCTGCAAGACGGGCCAGCCTGGACGACGCCACGCCCCTGGCCGAGCTGCTCGCCCACTGGCGCGACGGCCGCCTCAAGCAGGCCCTGGTGGCCCGGGTGCTGGACGCCCGCCAGGCCCACCCCGAACTGTTCCAGCGTGGCGCCTACCTGCCGCTTGCCGTGCGCGGGCGCCATGCCGACAAGGTGCTGGCCTTCGCCCGCCTGGGCGAGGACGCCCGCGCTCTCATCGTCGTACCACGGCTGGCCAGCACCCTGCTGGGCCCGGCCGCCACCCCGTTGATCCCGGCACAGAACTGGGACGATACCCGGCTTGTCCTGCCGTTTGCCTTGTCGCCTGCCAACTGCTCGGGACTTTTCGGCGGCGGTGCTGTCACCCCTTCAAGGGAGCTGATGTTGAGCACCGTGCTGATGGAATTTCCGGTCAATGTGTTGATTGAACATGCCTAACTGCATTCAGGAGCGTCGAGATGAGTGTCGAAGAAAAGCGTATTCGCGAGTTCGCCTATCAGATCTGGGAGTCGGAGGGTAAGCCGGCGGGCCAGGAGGACCGTCATTGGCAGATGGCGCGCAAGCTGGCCGAGGCCGAGGCATTGGCGCCGAAGGCCGCACCGCGCAAGAAGGCGGCGGCCAAGCCCAAGGCCGCTACTTCCGTGGAAAAGCCGCTTGCCGTGAAGAAGCCCAGGGCAGTGAAGAAGCCGGCAAGTTGAATGCCGTGTAGCGCCTGTACCGGCCTTATCGCGGGGCAAGCCCGCTCCCACGCCTCTGTGACTGAGCGTTCGTGCGTGGGAGCGGGCTTGCCCCCCCCCCCCCCCCCCCCCCCCCCCCCCCTCCCCCCGGACCCCGAGGACCGCCATGAGCCCCCGCACCCCGAAGAAGACCCGCTCCGTCGCCCCGTCGCGCATCCGCGAAGGCCTGCCCTTTCCGCTCGGCGCCAGCTGGGACGGCCTGGGGGTCAACTTCGCGCTGTTCTCGGCCAACGCCACCAAGGTCGAGCTGTGCCTGTTCGACGCCAGCGGCGAGGAGGAAATCGAGCGCATCGAGCTGCCCGAATACACCGACGAGATCTACCACGGCTACCTGCCAGACGCCCACCCGGGCCTGGTCTACGGTTACCGCGTGCACGGCCCATACGAACCCGAGAACGGCCACCGCTTCAACCCCAACAAACTGCTGATCGACCCCTACGCCAAGCAACTGGTGGGCACGCTGAAGTGGTCCGAGGCGCTGTTCGGCTACACCATCGGCCACCCCGACGCCGACCTGTCGTTCGACGAGCGCGACAGCGCGCCGTTCGTGCCCAAGTGCAAGGTCATCGACCCGGCCTTCACCTGGGGCCGCGACCAGCGCGTGCTGATCCCCTGGGAACGCACGATCATCTACGAGGCCCACACCCGCGGCATCAGCATGCGCCATCCGGCGGTGCCCGAGCACCTGCGCGGCACCTTCGCGGGGCTGGCCAACGACGAGCTGCTGGCGCATATCAAGGAGCTTGGCGTATCGAGCATCGAGCTGCTGCCGATCCACGCCTTCGTCAACGACCAGCACTTGCTGGACAAGGGCCTGAACAACTACTGGGGCTACAACAGCATCGCCTTCTTCGCGCCGCATCCGCGCTACCTGGCCAGCGGCAAGATCGCCGAGTTCAAGGAGATGGTCGCGCACCTGCACGATGCCGGGCTCGAGGTGATCCTCGACGTGGTCTACAACCACACCGCCGAGGGCAACGAGCGCGGCCCGACCCTGTCGATGCGCGGCATCGACAACGCCTCCTACTACCGCCTGATGCCCGACGACCGGCGTTTCTACATAAACGATTCGGGCACCGGCAACACCCTCGACCTGAGCCACCCCCGGGTGCTGCAACTGGTCACCGACTCGCTGCGCTACTGGGCCGGCGAGATGCACGTGGATGGTTTTCGCTTCGACCTGGCAACCATTCTCGGCCGCTATCACGATGGCTACAGCGAGCGTCACGGCTTTCTCGTCGCCTGCCGCCAGGACCCGATGCTCAGCCAGACCAAGCTGATCGCCGAACCCTGGGACTGCGGCCCGGGCGGCTACCAGGTGGGCAATTTCGCCCCCGGCTGGGCCGAGTGGAACGATCGCTTCCGCGACACCGTGCGCAGCTTCTGGAAAGGCGACGAAGGCATGCTTGCCGACTTCGCCTCACGCATGACCGCCTCGGGCGACCTGTTCAACAACCGTGGCCGACGCCCCTACGCCTCGGTCAACTTCGTCACCGCCCACGACGGCTTCACCCTGCGCGACCTGGTCTCCTACAACGACAAGCACAACGAAGACAACGACGAGAACAACCAGGACGGCACCAACAACAACCTGTCGTGGAACTGCGGCGTCGAAGGCCCCACCGACGACCCGGCGATCAACGCCCTGCGCATGCGCCAGATGCGCAACTACTTCGCCACCTTGCTGCTGGCCCAGGGCACGCCGATGATTGTCGCCGGCGACGAGTTCAGCCGCACCCAGCACGGCAACAACAACGCCTACTGCCAGGACAGCGAGATTGGCTGGGTGAACTGGGACCTGGACGAGGACGGCAAGGCGCTGATGACCTTCGTCAAGCGCCTGACCCGCCTGCGCCTGGCCTACCCGATTCTGCGCCGCTCGCGCTTCCTGGTCGGTGACTACAACGAGGCGATCGGGGTCAAGGACGTCACCTGGCTGGCCCCGGACGCCAGCGAGATGACCGTCGAGCAGTGGGAGGACCCGCACGGGCGCTGCCTGGGCATGCTGATGGACGGCCGCGCCCAGGTCAGCGGCATCGCCCGGCCCGGCGCCGAGGCGACCATGCTGCTGATCGTCAACGCCTACCACGATGTGGTGCCGTTCACCCTGCCGGCGGTGCCGGAGGGTGACTACTGGAGCTGCCTGGTGGACACCGACCGACCCGAGCTGCGCAAGCCGCAGCACCTGGCGTTCGACACGGTGTTCGAGGTCAAGGGACGATCGCTGCTGTTGCTGGTGCTGCAGCGGGAGGAGGACTGAACCTGCAATGGGCGTTTTCGGTCCTACACTGCGTGGGATAGGGCTTCGTGGGAGCGGGCTTGCCCCGCGATGAGGGCCGAGAAGGCCATCGAGCTGTTCAGGTGGACCCCATCGCGGGGCAAGCCCGCTCCCACGAAACCCGCCCCCGCAACGGGACTTACCAGCAGGAGCCGTCGTGAGCAGTCCAGGTTTCGCCAACGTCAACCAGGCCCCGGCCGTGCACCGGGTCAAGGTGCTGACGGTCAACACCCACAAGGGCTTCACCGCCTTCAACCGGCGCTTCATCCTGCCGGAGCTGCGCGAGGCGGTGCGCAGCACCGAGGCCGACATCGTGTTCCTCCAGGAAGTGCTCGGCAGCCACGACCGCCACGCCGCGCGCTACCCCGGCTGGCCACGGACCTCGCAGTACGAGTTCCTCGCCGACAGCATGTGGAGCGACTTCGCCTACGGCCGCAACGCGGTCTACCCAGACGGCCACCACGGCAACGCGCTGCTGTCCAAGTACCCGATCATCGAGCACCGCAACCTCGACGTGTCGATCACCGGCCCCGAGCGCCGCGGCCTGTTGCACTGCGTGCTGGACGTGCCAGGGCAGCGCCAGGTGCATGCCATCTGCGTGCACCTGTCGTTGCTCGAGCGCCACCGCCAGCAACAGCTGCACCTGCTGCGCCGGCTGCTCGACGCCCTGCCCGCCGACGCCCCGGTGATCATCGCCGGCGACTTCAACGACTGGCAGCTGCGCGGCAACCACACCCTGGGGCTGCAGCACGGCGTGCACGAGGCCTTCGAGCGTCACCATGGCCTGCTGGCCCGCACCTACCCCGCGCGCCTGCCGCTGCTGCGCCTGGACCGCATCTACCTGCGCAACGCCGACAGCCACGCACCGAGGATCCTCGGCAACAAGCCCTGGACCCACCTGTCCGACCATCTGCCGCTGGCGGTGGAAGTGCGGTTGTAGCAACGATTCGGCATAGCCACGTGGCGGCAAATCACCATTATCGATATGCGTCTTTCAAATTTTTGCAAATTCAACAGGTTGCATAGTCAAACAGGCATTTTGCGATCCTTTCACGCTTTCTTGACGCAAGCGCCGTCCTCTCCTTAGCTGAACAGTAATCACCAGACGTAAAAACTCGTGCCGGGCCTCTAGCGCGCGCCCTCGTGCGCTCTGCAGAAGGCTGGTGCGCTGGTACCTGTCGCCCCCTGTTCTTGTCGTACAGCTCGTGACATCAGGCCAGGTCGTGGGCTGTTCACTCATACATCAACAGGAGATCCGCCATGAAAAGCACCTCGAATCCCTCGCGCTTCGACGCTTTTTTCTGTGCGGTTTCCACGTCGCTGCTCTTGGCAACCCCGGTGGAAACCTTCGCCTTCGAAACACAGGAGGGCGAACCCTTCGCCCCCGTCCTGGCGCAGCCCGAGGTGCCGCGATTGTCGCTCGATCCGGTCAGCGTCAGCGGCCTCAACCAGGGCCTGCTAAGCGCCTTCTCCGAGCGCATGGGTGAACGCCACGGCCAGCCCGACACCGACCATATCGCCAGCCAGTGGGCGCAGTTCTTCCCCGGCGCGCCGCGCCAGGGCGTTCAGCCGCCGGCGCAGGTGGAGGCGCCCAGCCAGCAGATGATGATCGGACCGGACCTGTTCGTGCGTGAAACCAGTGGCGGCAACGTGCACCGCGCGGGGATCTTCGTCGGCCACAACAACCTGCAGAGCACCTTCAACGGCATGCGCCCGCTGCTGGGCGACAAGCAGCGTGACGCGGTCAACCTCAGCGGCGAGAGCCTGGGCGTGTACTGGAGCATGACCCACGAACAGGGCTGGCACGTGGACGCCGTGGCCATGGGCACGCGCATCGACGTCAACGGCCGTTCCCAGGCCGGCCAGCGGCTCGACGACAGCGGCCACGCGATGACCTTCTCGGTGGAAGGCGGCTACCCCATCGGCCTGGGCGCCGGCTGGGTGATCGAGCCCCAGGCGCAGTTGATCAACCAGCAGTTCTTCCCGGGTAGCCAGGTCCAGGAGGAAACCCTGCAGGCCTTCGACAGCCAGCCCAGCTGGAGCGGCCGGGTCGGTGCCAAGCTGTCGGCGCGCTACGAAGTGCGCGGCATGCCCATCGAACCCTATGTGCGCACCAACGTCTGGTACGACTTCAGCAACGCCGACCCGGTGAAGCTGGATCAGGTCGACAAGATCTCCAGCTCGCGCAGCGCCGCCACGGTTGAACTGGGCTTGGGCCTGGTGGCCCGGGTGACGCCGAACGTGGCGCTGTTCGTCAGTGCCGACTACAGCTCCGATGTGGATGACAATGACCTGAATGGGTTGATTGGTAGCCTGGGGGTCAGGATGCGTTGGTAGACGACCACCGCACTCCTGTAGGAGCGGCCCTTTCGCGGCACAAGGCCGCTCCTACAGGGAGAGAGGAAACCATCAGGCCGGCTTCATCACCAACACCCCCAACGGCGGCAGGTTCAGCGCCAGCGACAACGGCTGGCCATGGCTGGCGATCGTTTCACTGGCCACCGCCCCCAGGTTGCCCACGTTCGACCCGGCATACAGCCCGGCGTCGCTGTTGAGCAACTCCTGCCACTGTTCACCGAACGGCACGCCGATCCGGTAACCCTCCCGCGGCACCGGGGTGAAGTTGGCCACCACCAGCAGGGGCTCGCCCTGGCTGCTCCAGCGCAGCCAGGCGTACACGCTGTTGTGCGCGTCATCACCGATCAGCCACTGGAAGCCCTGGGCCCGGCAGTCCTGATCGTGCAACGCCGGCAGTTCACGGTACAGCCGGTTGAGGTCGGCCACCAGCTTCTGCACGCCCTGGTGCTCGGAGTACTGCAGCAGGTACCAGTCCAGTTGCTGGTCGTGGTTCCACTCGCGCCACTGGCCGAACTCGCAGCCCATGAACAGCAGCTTCTTGCCCGGATGGGTCCACATGAACGCCAGGTACGCCCGCAGGTTGGCGAACTTCTGCCAGCGGTCGCCGGGCATCTTGTCGATCAGCGAATGCTTGCCGTGGACCACCTCGTCGTGGGAGATCGGCAGGATGAAATGCTCGGAATAGGCGTAGATCAGCCCGAAGCTCATCTCGTTGTGGTGGTAGGTGCGGTGCACCGGGTCGTTCTGGATGTAATGCAGGGTGTCGTGCATCCAGCCCATGTTCCACTTGTAGGCGAAGCCCAGGCCGCCCTGCTGCACCGGCTGGCTGACGCCGGGCCAGGCGGTGGACTCCTCGGCGATGATCAGCGCGCCCGGCGCCTCATGGGCGGCGACGCCGTTGAGGTGGCGGATGAAGTCGATGGCCTCGAGGTTCTCGCGCCCGCCATGGCGGTTGGGCACCCATTCGCCCGCCTTGCGCGAATAGTCGCGGTAGAGCATCGAGGCCACCGCATCCACGCGCAGGCCGTCGATATGGAAGTGCTTGAGCCAGTGCAGCGCCGAGGCCAGCATGAAGCCGCGCACCTCGTTGCGACCGAGGTTGTAGATCAGCGTGTTCCAGTCCTGGTGGAAGCCTTCCAGCGGGTTGTCGTACTCGTACAGGGCGGTGCCGTCGAAGCGCGCCAGGCCATGCTCGTCGGTAGGGAAATGCGCTGGCACCCAGTCGAGGATCACGCCGATGCCGCCCTGGTGGCAGGCATCGACGAAGCAGGCGAAGTCCTCGGCGCTGCCATAGCGCGAGGTCGGCGCGAACAGCGACAGCGGCTGGTAGCCCCAGGAGCCGCCGAAGGGGTGCTCCATGATCGGCATCAGCTCGATATGGGTGAAGCCCAGCTCCTGCACGTAGGGCACCAGGCGCTCGGCCAGCTCGCGCCAGTTGTAGAAGCGCGCGACTTCGCCGGCATCGTCCAGCTCGCAGCGCCAGGAGCCGGCGTGCAGTTCGTAGATCGACAGCGGCGCGCTGTAGGCGTGGCGCTGGGCGCGCTGCTCCATCCACTGGCCGTCGCGCCAGGCGTGGGCCAGGGCCCCGGCCACCTTCGAGGCGGTGCTCGGCGGCAGCTCGGTGGCGCGGGCCAGGGGGTCGGCCTTGAGCGGCAGCACGCCGTCCGCGCCCAGCACTTCGAACTTGTAGGCCTCGCCCACGCCGAGCCTGGGCACGAACAGCTCCCACACCCCGGCGCTGTGGCGCAGGCGCATGGGGTGGCGGCGGCCGTCCCAGTTGTTGAAGTCGCCGACCACCGAGACCCGTCGGGCATTGGGTGCCCACACCGAGAAGCACACACCCGCGACACCGTCGGCAACGGTCGGCTGGGCGCCGAAACGCCCGGACAGGTCGCGGTGATTACCTTCGGCGAACAGGTAGAGGTCCATGTCGCCCAACTGCGGGCCGAAGCTGTAAGGGTCCTCGGTAACCTGCTCGCCGCCGGCCCAGCCGATCTGCAGCAGGTAGGCCCGTGCCTCATCGAGGTGCGCGGTGAACAGCCCCGGCACGCTGCCCTGCACCATTTCGGCAAGTACCTGCCCATCGTGGCGCGTCAGCAGTCGTGCGTTCAGGGCATTGGGCAGGAAAGCGCGGACGTACAGGCCGCCCGCGCCATCGCCATGGGGGCCGAGCACGGCAAATGGATCGGCGTGCTCGGCGCGGGCCAGGGCGTCGAGATCCCGTTGCCGAAGGCCGCCGTTGTCACGCGTGGTTGCGTTCATTTATGACTCTCCCCAGGTACTGATCAGTCCATGCAGGCCATGCAAAGGCACGGCCAGCCAGCTTGGCCGGTTTTCGGCTTCATAGGTGATTTCGTAGGCGGCCTTCTCCAGGCAGAACAGCTCCAGCGCGGCGCGCTCGCCCTCGGCCTGCTGCCAGGCGTGGGGCATGGCGGCGGTGGCCAGCCCGTAGGCTTCGACGAAGGCGTGACGCGACTGGTGCAGGTACTGCCGGGAGACCCGCTGCCGGGCCTGGCGCGCCGCATCGGACAGGTCGACCGCCGAGGCGCTGCGCAGGATCATCGCAGCAGCATAGTCGAAGGAGCGCAGCACGCCGCTGACATCCTTGTACGGGCTGTGTTTCGCCCGCCGCTCGTCCAGCGGGCGCGCCGGCTCGCCCTCGAAATCGATCAGGTAGGCGTCGCCCTGCACCACCAGCACCTGGCCCAAGTGCAGGTCGCCGTGCACGCGCATCAGCAGGCCGCCCCGGGCCTGGCGGGCGAGGTTGTCGACGTGCTGCTGGAGGCCTTCACGCTGTTGCTGCAAGTCGTCGACCAGGGCCTGGCTGTCGCGGTCCAGGGTGTCGCGGTACTGGGACAGCAGGTCGAGGGCGCGGGTCAGCTCAGTGCTGATCTGCCGGCTCCAGCGCTCGCTGTCCTGGGCATCGCTCGGACGAGACTGGAACGCCACCTCATCGCTCGGCGCGGCCAGCAGCAGGTGCATCTCGCCCAGGCGTTGGCCGAGCAAGGCGGCAAAACCGGTCAGCTCGGCCAGGGCATCGGTATGCGCCTCTTGCTCGACGCTGCCGGGCTCCATCTGGTCGCGGATCGCCCGCTCCAGGGTGTTCTGCGTCCAGTCCCAGGCATCGCCCTGGTTGCTCAGGTAGCCCTGGGCGATCATCAGCAGATGGGGCTGGCCACTGTCATCGACACGGCTGACCCAGGCCAGCAAGGGCGAGATATTGGCAAAGCCCGCGGCGGTCAGGTAGGCGCTCATTTCAAGCTCCGGATGCACCCCCGGGTTCACCCGGCGAATCAGCTTGAGCACCAGGCTGCCGCCGACCACCACCGAGCTGTTGGACTGCTCGGCGCCCAGGTAGCGCACCTCGCTCTGCTCATCGAGCTGCAGCGCGGCCAAGGCCTCGGTGCGATGGAAATGCAGCTCGCCCAGGCCATCGCCACAGGGCAGGCGCAGGCCCTCCTGGCAGCCCTTGAGCACGGCGCGAATGAACGGTTCGAGCACGAAGGCGTCGGTGATCAGCCCCACCTGGCGGCCACGGCGCACCCGCGACAGCGCCAACTGCTGGGGCAGCGCCGCGTTGATCTGCTCCTCCGGCAGCAGGCCGAAGGGCAACTGGTAGTGAGTGACGACGCCCTCGCTGTGCACCTCCAACTCGGCGAGCAGCACCGGCAGCGCCGTGGTGGCGAAGCGCACGCCATAGCTCAGGCGCACCTGGTCGATCGGCCCTTCCTTGCCGGCGAACCAGCGGCGCTTGGGCAGGTATTGCGGCAGGATCGACGCCTGCAAGGTCTCGCGCGATGGCGGCTCGAGCAGCTCCTCCATGCGCTTGCGCAGCACCAGGGTGGTCAGCTCGGGCAGACCCTCGGCGGGCTGGACATGCCAGCTGGGCATGCGGTCGTGACTGGCCAGCAGGAACCAGTAGAAGCCATAGGGCGGCAGGGTCAGCAGGAACGGCAGTTGGCCGATGGGCGGGAAGGCGCTGCCGCCAAGCATTTCCACCGGCACCCTGTCGGCGTATTGCGACAGTTCCAGCTCCGCCGCCTGGGCCGCCCGCGAGACGTTGGCCACGCACAGCACGATTTCGCCGTTGCCGTCGGCATCGGTGTATTCACGTATGTACGCCAACACCCGGCGATTGCTCGGCGTGAGCATCTTCAGGCTGCCACGGCCAAAGGCCTTCTGCTGCTTGCGCACCGCCAGCAGCCGGCGGTTCCAGTTGAGCAGCGAATGCGGGTCGTGGGCCTGGGCCTCGACGTTGATGGTCTGGTAGCCGTACAGCGGGTCCATGATCGGCGGCAGCACCAGGCGCTGCGGATCGGCCCGGGAGAAACCGCCGTTGCGGTCCGGCGACCACTGCATGGGCGTGCGCACGCCGTCGCGGTCGCCCAGGTAGATGTTGTCGCCCATGCCCAGCTCGTCGCCGTAGTACAGGGTCGGGGTGCCGGGCATCGACAGCAGCAGGCTGGTGAGCAGTTCGATGCGCCGCCGGTCGCGCTGCAGCAATGGCGCCAGGCGCCGGCGGATGCCGAGGTTGATGCGCGCGCGGCGGTCCTCGGCGTAGTAGTTCCACAGGTAGTCGCGCTCGCGGTCGGTGACCATCTCCAGGGTCAGTTCATCGTGGTTGCGCAGGAAGATCGCCCATTGGCAGTTGGCCGGGATCTCCGGGGTCTGGCGCAGGATATCGGTGATCGGGAAGCGGTCCTCCATGGCCAGGGCCATGTACATGCGCGGCATCAGCGGGAAGTGGAAGGCCATGTGGCACTCGTCGCCGTCGCCTTCGCCGAAGTACGGGCGGGTGTCCTCCGGCCACTGGTTGGCCTCGGCGAGCAGCATGCGGTCGGGGTAGTTGGCGTCGATCTCGGCGCGAATCGCCTTGAGCACGGTGTGGGTTTCGGGAAGGTTCTCGTTGTTGGTGCCGTCGCGCTCGATCAGGTACGGGATGGCATCCAGGCGCAGGCCGTCGACGCCGATGTCGAGCCAGTAGCGCATCACGCCGATCACCGCCTTGAGCACCTGCGGGTTGTCGAAGTTCAGGTCCGGCTGGTGCGAGTAGAAACGGTGCCAGAAATACTGGCCGGCGACCGGATCCCAGGTCCAGTTGGACTTCTCGGTGTCGAGGAAGATGATCCGCGTGCCGTCGTATTTCTGGTCGTCGTCGGACCACACGTAGAAGTCCCGGGCCTTGCTGCCGCGCCTGGCGTGGCGGGCGCGCTGGAACCAGGGGTGCTGGTCGGAGGTGTGGTTGATGACCAGCTCGGTGATCACCCGCAGGCCGCGCTTGTGGGCCTCGGCGATGAAGCGCTTGGCATCGGCCATGCTGCCGTAGTCCGGGTGCACGGCCTTGTACTCGGCGATGTCGTAGCCGTCATCGCGCCGGGGCGAGGGGTAGAACGGCAGCAGCCAGAGGGTATTGACGCCAAGTTCGGCGATGTAGTCGAGCTTGCCGATGAGCCCTGCGAAATCGCCGATGCCGTCGTTGTTCGAATCGAAGAACGATTTCACGTGCAACTGGTAGATCACCGCGTCCTTGTACCACAGCGGATCGTCGATGAAGGCTGCCGGGCGGGAACGCTTGGCCATGTGCGACTCCTTTCAATTGCAGATTTGCTTTCTCGGCCTTGCGCGATCCCTGTGGGAGCGGGTTCACCCGCGAAGCAGACACCGCGGTGCATGGCACCGGCTTTGCCGGTGTTCGCGGGTGAACCCGCTCCCACAGGGATCGCGCAAGACCATCACTGGGCCCTTTCAATGCGCCAGATACCAAACGGCTGGTGCCACGGTTCGATGCGCATCCACTGGGTCTTGCCGTGCCAGGTCCAGCGGTGGCCATTCATCAGGTCCTCGCCCTGGGTATCGGCGTTATCGTCCAGCCCCAGTTCCCACAGCGGCAGCTCGAAACTGGCCTCCTGGGCGTTGTACGGGTCGAGGCTGATGGCCACCAGGATCACGTTGTCGCGCTCGGGCGTGCGCTTGGCGAAGTACAGGATCTGATCGTTCCAGCAGTTGAGGAACACCACCCCCAGGTGAGTCTGCAGGGCACGGTTCTGCCGACGGATGCGGTTGAGCTGGGCGATCTCGGCGACGATGTTGCCGGGCTGGGTGAAATCGCGCGGGCGGATCTCGTACTTCTCCGAATCCAGGTACTCCTCCTTGCCCGGCAGCGGCGTGCCCTCGCACAGCTCGAAGCCCGAGTACATGCCCCACAGGCCCGAGCCCATGGTCGCCAGCGCGGCACGGATGAGAAAGCCGGGACGGCCCGAGGTCTGCAGGAAGAACGGGTTGATGTCCGGCGTGTTGACGAAGAAGTTGGGCCGGTAGCACTGGCTCCACGGCGGCTGGTTGAGCTGCTCGAAGTACTCGCGCAGCTCCTGCTTGCTGTTGCGCCAGGTGAAGTAGGTGTAGCTCTGGGCATAACCGACCTTGCCCAGGCGCGCCATCATCGCCGGGCGGGTAAAGGCCTCGGCAAGGAAGATCACCTCAGGGTGCTGGCTGCGCACATTGGCGATCAGCCATTGCCAGAACGGCAGCGGCTTGGTGTGCGGGTTGTCGACACGGAAAGTCTTCACGCCCTCCTCCACCCAGCCGACCACCACGTCACGCAAGGCCAGCCACAGGCTCGGCACCGATTCGGGGGCGTAGAAGTCGACGTTGACGATGTCCTGGTACTTCTTCGGCGGGTTCTCGGCGTAACGGATGCTGCCGTCGGGGCGCCAGCTGAACCAGCCGGGGTGCTCCGTGAGCCAGGGGTGGTCCTGGGAGCACTGGATGGCGAAATCCAGGGCGATCTCCAGCCCATGCTCGGCGGCAGCGGCGACCAGCCGGCGGAAGTCCTCGCGGCTGCCCAGCTGCGGGTGGATGGCATCGTGCCCGCCCTCGGGGCTGCCGATGGCGTAGGGGCTGCCGGGATCGCCGGGCTCGGCCTGCAAGGCGTTGTTGCGGCCCTTGCGGTGCTTCATGCCGATGGGGTGGATCGGCGGAAAGTACAGCACGTCGAAGCCCATGTCGCGGATCATCGGCAGGCGCTGGTGCACGTCGTCAAACGTGCCGTGGCGCTCGGCATCGTCGGTGATCGAGCGAGGAAACAGTTCGTACCAGCTGGCGAACAGCGCCGCCTCGCGGTCCACATCCAGGGGAAACTCGCGGCTGCGGGTGAGGTAGCTGCGGTGCTCGGCCTCGGCCATCAGCTGGGCCGCGTAGGGGTGCAACAGCAACATCACCTGGTCATCCACCGGCAAATCCGGCAGGCGCTGCTGCAGGCTTTCAAGCTGCTCGCGCAAAAGCCCGTCGCTGCGCTCGATGCCCTGGCCCAGCAGCAGACGGCCCTCCTCCAGCTCAAGTTTCACATCCACACCAGCGGCGTACTTCTTCTCAAGGTCGTGGCAGTAGGTGGCGAACGGGTCGATCCAGGCCTCGATGCTGAACAGGTGCAAACCCAGATCGGTGGGGGTGAACGCTGCCAGCCACAGGTCGTTGCCCGGCGAGTGCATCGCCACGCAGTGCCAGCGCCGGCTGTGGGCCTGGCGCCAGTTCAGGCTCACCGCCAGGCGGTCGTGGCCATCGCTGTAGACCTTGGCCGCCACCTCGACCTTGTGCCCGCGCACCGCCTTGGCGGCGAAGGTGCCGCCGTCGAGCACCGGGCTTGCGTCCTCGATCACGATGCGCGGCGCCAGCAGCGCCTGGGACAGGCTGATGGCCTGGTCCGGGTGATCGTTGGCCATGGGCACGCTTTCGAACGGCTCTTTACCAGACATCGACCTGCTCCCCTGGGCTGGTGGCGGTAAGGGTTCAGAGCCGTGTTGGCGCGCGGGGGTTCAAAAAAAATGAGCGTCGGGCGCAGGCCTGGGTCAAAGCCTGCGACACCTCTTCATTCATCCCGCGAGGCCAGGCCCATGAACATTCCCATTCCACCGGAGACTCCCGACCCGAACATCGACGACCCGACCTTGCCGCCGCCGGTGCCTGAAGAGGATCCGGACGAGCTGCCAATCAAGCCGACCCTGCCGCCGACCGTGGGCGACCCGCCGAGCGAGGAGCCGCCAGTGAAAGGTAGAGGATAGACAAGCTGGCGGATGAGGTTGACAGGAGACCTGGTATTTTTGCCAGTAGCGGGCCGTATCAAAGCTGCGTAAACAGGATATTTCTCCTGTCTTCGGCATCCGCCATGCCTACCCACGACCGCGATACATCTATCCTGAAATGGATCATCGACGACTTCCTAGAACTCAACGGCAGGCATAGACACCTAGATGCAGGCTATGGCATGCGCGAGTTGGGCGCCGACAGCTTCGACATGGTCGAGCTACAGGCGCGGATCGAAGAAGAATTCAATGTCCTAATCGAAGAAGCTGTCTCCGTCGACGTCACCTTGGATGAACTGCTCAAGCTGGTCCGCAAGGCGCGAACTGCTCCCCCAGCTCCTCCACGCTGATCTCGCGCATCCGGAACTTCTGCACCTTCCCCGTCACCGTCATCGGAAACTCATCGACGAAGCGGAAATGCCGCGGTGTCTTGAAATGCGCCAGCCGCGCCTTGCACCACTGTTGCAGTTCCTCGGCACTGGCACTGTGCCCGGGGTGCAGGCGAATCCACGCCACCACCTCCTCGCCATACTTGCTGCACGGAATCCCCACCACCTGCGCCTCGGCCACCGCCGGGTGGGTGTGGAAGAACTCCTCCAGCTCGCGCGGATAGATGTTCTCGCCACCGCGAATGATCATGTCCTTGTTGCGCCCGACGATGCGCACGTAGCCTTCGTCGTCCATCACCGCCAGGTCGCCGGTGTGCATCCAGCCGGCCGGATCGAGGGCGTCATGGGTGGCCTGCAGGTTGTCCCAGTAGCCGAGCATCACGCTGTAGCCCCGGGTGCACAGCTCGCCGATCTCCCCACGGGCAACGATACGCCCGTCGGCGTCCACCAGCTTGGTCTCCAGCTGCGGCTGGGTGCGGCCCACGGTGGTCACGCGCAACTCCAGGCCGTCGTCGGGGCCGGTCTGCAGCGACACCGGGCTGGTCTCGGTCATGCCGTAGGCGATCTGCACCTCGGCCATGTGCATCTGCTCGATGACCTTGCGCATCACTTCGATCGGGCAGGTGGCGCCGGCCATGATGCCGCTGCGCAGTGTGGACAGGTCCAGCGCGGCGCGGCTGGGGTGATCGAGCATGGCGATGAACATGGTCGGCACGCCATAGAGGATGCTGGCGCGCTCCTCGGCCACGGCGCGCAGGGTGAGTTCGGCGTCGAAGGCGTCGTTGGGGTAGATCATGGCGCTGCCGTGGGTGATGCAGCCCAGGTTGCCCATGACCATGCCGAAGCAGTGGTACAGCGGCACCGGGATCACCATGCGATCCTGCTCGGTCAGGCCCAGGCTCTCGCCGACCATGTAGCCGTTGTTGAGCAGGTTGTAGTGGCTCAGGGTCGCGCCCTTGGGCGCGCCGGTGGTGCCGGAGGTGTACTGGATGTTCACCGGCTGGTCGAACTGCAGGCCCTGCTGCCGGGCCTCGTAGGCGGCGAGCTCCACCTGCCCTGCCCGCCCAGCCAGCGCGGTCCAGGGCAAGAAGCCCACGGGCGGCTCGGCGGCCAGGCTGATCACCCCGCGCAGGTCGGGCAGGCGCTCACTGGCCAACTCGCCCACGGCATGTAGCGTCAGCTCAGGTACCACCTCCCGCACCATCGCGTGGTAGTCGGAGGTCTTGAAGGCATCGGCGCACACCAGCCAGCGGCAGCCGGACTGGCGCAGCACGTATTCAAGCTCGCCCACCCGATAGGCCGGGTTGATATTGACCAGAATCCCGCCGACCTTGGCCGTGGCCAACTGCAGGATGCACCACTGGGCGCAGTTGGGTGCCCAGATGCCGACCCGCTCGCCGACCTCCACGCCCAGCGCCATCAAGGCCCGGGCATGCACGTCGACCTCGGCGGCCAGCTCGCGCCAGCTGTAGCGCACTCCCTGGTGGCGCACCACCAGCGCCTCGCGCTCGCCGTGGATGGCGACGGTGGCATCGAAGGCCTGGCCGATGGTCAGGGTGAGCAATGGTTTGTCTTGACGGCCGCGCGTGTAGCTTGGTTGAGGCATGGTTGTCCCTTCTTGTGGTTGTTCTGGGCATGACTGAAGCAGGCGGCAATTACTCTGGCGCAGATTTACGTTTACGTAAAGGTGATGTTCCGATTGACAGCCCCGGAAGGCAGGTTTACGTTAACGTCAACCACAGACATGACGGCGTTGTGGGAGCGGGCTTGCCCCGCGATGAGGCCGGACCAGGCAATACCGCTGGCCGTTCTGACGGGCATCGCGGGGCAAGCCCGCTCCCACAACGCCGCAACAACCGCTCCCATTTCAAGAACAAGAAGGTGCCCGCACATGCATTACCCCAGCCTGAACTTCGCCCTGGGCGAGACCATCGACATGCTCCGCGACCAGGTGCGCACCTTCGTCGTCGCCGAGCTGGCGCCGCGCGCCGCGCAGATCGACCACGACAACCTGTTCCCCGCCGACATGTGGCGCAAGTTCGGCGACATGGGCCTCTTGGGCATCACCGTCCCTGAGGAATACGGCGGCGCCGGCCTGGGCTACCTGGCCCACGTGGTGTCGATGGAAGAGATCAGCCGCGCCTCGGCCTCGGTGGCCCTGTCGTATGGCGCCCACTCCAACCTGTGCGTCAACCAGATCAACCGCAACGGCACCCACGAGCAGAAGCTCAAGTACCTGCCCAAGCTGATCAGCGGCGAACACATCGGCGCCCTGGCCATGAGCGAGCCCAACGCCGGCTCCGACGTGGTGTCGATGAAGCTGCGCGCCGAAAAACGCGGCGACCACTACGTGCTCAACGGCAGCAAGACCTGGATCACCAACGGCCCCGACGCCAACACCTACGTGATCTACGCCAAGACCGACCTGGACAAGGGCCCTCACGGCATCACCGCGTTCATCGTCGAGCGCGACTGGAAAGGCTTCAGCCGCAGCAACAAGTTCGACAAGCTCGGGATGCGCGGCTCCAACACCTGCGAGCTGTTCTTCGATGACGTCGAAGTGCCGGAAGAAAACATCCTCGGCCAGCTCAACGGCGGCGTGCGCGTGCTGATGAGCGGCCTGGACTACGAGCGCGTGGTGCTCGCCGGCGGCCCCACCGGCATCATGCAGAGCTGCATGGACCTGGTGGTCCCGTACATCCACGACCGCAAGCAGTTCGGCCAGAGCATCGGCGAGTTCCAGCTGATCCAGGGCAAGATCGCCGACATGTACACCCAGCTCAACGCCAGCCGCGCCTACCTGTACGCCGTGGCCCAGGCCTGCGACCGCAGCGAAACCACCCGCAAGGACGCCGCCGGGGTAATCCTGTACACCGCCGAGCGCGCCACGCAGATGGCCCTGGAGGCGATCCAGATCCTTGGCGGCAACGGCTACATCAACGAGTTCCCGGCCGGCCGCCTGCTGCGCGACGCCAAGCTGTACGAGATCGGCGCCGGCACCAGCGAGATCCGCCGGATGCTGATCGGCCGCGAACTGTTCAACGAAACCCGCTGAGCACAAGGAACCGGCGTCCATGGCTACCTTGCATACCCAGATCAACCCGCGCTCGGCGGAATTCGCCGCCAACAGCGCGGCCATGCTCGAACAGGTCCAGGCCCTGCGCGGTCTGCTCGCCCAGGTCAGTCAGGGCGGCGGGCCGAAGGCCCAGGAGCGGCACACCTCCCGCGGCAAGCTGCTGCCCCGCGAGCGTATCGACCGCCTGCTCGACCCGGGCTCGGCGTTTCTCGAGATCGGCCAGCTGGCCGCCCATGAAGTCTACGGCGAAGACGTGCCGGCCGCCGGCGTGATCGCCGGCATCGGCCGGGTCGAAGGCGTGGAGTGCATGATCGTGGCCAACGACGCCACGGTCAAAGGCGGCTCCTACTACCCGCTGACGGTGAAAAAGCACCTGCGCGCCCAGACCATCGCCCTGCAGAACCGCTTGCCGTGCATCTACCTGGTGGACTCCGGCGGCGCCAACCTGCCGCGCCAGGACGAGGTATTTCCCGACCGCGAGCACTTCGGGCGGATCTTCTTCAACCAGGCCAACATGAGCGCCCTGGGGATCCCGCAGATCGCCGTGGTGATGGGCTCGTGCACCGCCGGTGGCGCCTATGTGCCGGCCATGGCCGACGAGGCGATCATGGTGCGCCAGCAGGCGACCATCTTCCTCGCAGGCCCGCCTTTGGTGAAAGCCGCGACCGGTGAAGTGGTCAGCGCCGAGGACCTCGGTGGCGCCGACGTGCACTGCCGCACCAGCGGCGTGGCCGACCATTACGCCGACAACGACGAGCACGCCCTGGCCATCGCCCGGCGCAGCGTCGCCAACCTCAACTGGCACAAGCAGGGCAAGCTGCAGTGCCAGGCGCCGATCGCGCCGTTGTACAACGCCGAGGAGCTGTACGGCGTGGTCCCGGCCGACGCCAAGCAGCCGTTCGATGTGCGCGAGGTGATCGCCCGCCTGGTCGACGGTTCGGTGTTCGATGAGTTCAAGGCGCTGTTCGGTACCACCCTGGTGTGCGGCTTCGCCCACCTGCACGGCTACCCGGTGGCGATCCTGGCCAACAACGGCATCCTCTTCGCCGAAGCTGCGCAAAAAGGCGCGCACTTCATCGAACTGGCCTGCCAGCGCGGCATCCCGCTGCTGTTCCTGCAGAACATCACCGGCTTCATGGTCGGCAAGAAGTACGAGGAAGGCGGCATCGCCAAGCACGGTGCCAAGCTGGTCACCGCCGTGGCCTGCGCCCAGGTGCCGAAGTTCACGGTGATCATCGGCGGCAGCTTCGGCGCCGGCAACTACGGCATGTGCGGCCGCGCCTACGATCCGCGCTTCCTGTGGATGTGGCCCAACGCCCGCATCGGCGTGATGGGCGCCGAACAGGCGGCCGGCGTGCTGGCCCAGGTCAAGCGCGAGCAGAGCGAGCGCAGTGGCGAAGTGTTCAGCAGCGAAGACGAGAAGAAGCTCAAGCAGCCGATCCTCGACCAGTACGAGCGCCAGGGCCACCCCTACTACTCCAGCGCCCGGCTGTGGGACGACGGCGTCATTGACCCGGCGCAGACCCGCGATGTGCTTGGCCTGGCGTTGTCCGCCGCGCTGAACGCCCCGATCGAACAGAGCCGCTTCGGCATTTTCCGGATGTGACCCATGAGCGAATTCGCCACCCTGGAACTGGTCAAGGACCCTCGCGGCTTCGCCACCCTGTGGCTGAGCCGGGAAGACAAGAACAACGCCTTCAACGCGCAGATGATCCGCGAACTGATCGTCGCCCTCGACCGCCTGGCCGAGGACGCCAGCCTGCGCTTCGTGGTGCTGCGCGGCCGTGGCCGGCACTTCAGCGCCGGCGCCGACCTGGCCTGGATGCAGCAGTCGGCGCAGCTGGACTTCAACACCAACCTCGACGACGCCCACGAGCTGGGCGAGCTGATGTACGCCCTGCACCGGCTCAAGGCGCCGACCCTGGCCGTGGTGCAAGGCGCCGCTTTCGGCGGCGCGCTGGGGCTGATCAGCTGCTGCGACATGGCCATCGGCGCCGAAGACGCGCAGCTGTGCCTGTCGGAAGTGCGCATCGGCCTGGCCCCGGCAGTGATCAGCCCGTTCGTGGTCAAGGCCATCGGCGAGCGCGCCGCGCGCCGCTACGCCCTCACCGCCGAACGCTTCAGCGGCGTGCGCGCCCGTGAGCTGGGCCTGCTGGCCGAGGTGTACCCGGCCAGCGAGCTGGACGCCCAGGTCGAGGCCTGGGTCGACAACCTGCTGCACAACAGCCCGCAAGCGCTGCGCGCCACCAAGGACCTGCTGCGCGAGGTGGACGCCGGAGAACTGAGCCCGGCCCTGCGCCGCTACTGCGAGAACACCATTGCCCGCATCCGCGTCAGCGCCGAAGGCCAGGAGGGCCTGCGCGCCTTCCTGGAAAAACGCCGCCCCGCCTGGCAAGACAACAAGGAGCCGCGCCCATGAGCCGACCCACGCTGACCACCCTGCTGGTCGCCAACCGCGGCGAGATCGCCTGCCGGGTGATGCGCACCGCCAAGGCCATGGGCCTGACCACCGTGGCCGTGCACAGCGCCACCGACCGCGACGCGCGCCACAGCCGCGAGGCCGATATCCGTGTCGATCTCGGTGGCACCAAGGCCGCCGAAAGCTACCTGGTGATCGACAAGCTGCTCGCCGCCGCCAAGGCCAGCGGCGCCCAGGCGATCCACCCGGGCTATGGCTTCCTGTCGGAGAACGCCGGTTTTGCCCGCGCCATCGAACAGGCCGGGCTGATCTTCCTCGGCCCACCGGCCAGCGCCATCGATGCCATGGGCAGCAAGTCGGCGGCCAAGGCACTGATGGAGTCCGCCGGCGTGCCGCTGGTGCCGGGCTACCACGGCGAGGCCCAGGACCTGGAGACCTTCCGCGCCGCCGCCGAGCGCATCGGCTACCCGGTGCTGCTCAAGGCCAGTGCCGGGGGTGGCGGCAAGGGCATGAAGGTGGTCGAGGACGAGAGCCAGCTGGCCGACGCCCTGGCCTCGGCGCAGCGCGAGGCGCAGTCGTCGTTCGGCGATGCGCGGATGCTGGTCGAGAAGTACGTGCTCAAGCCACGTCATGTGGAGATTCAGGTGTTCGCCGACCAGCACGGCAACTGCCTGTACCTCAACGAGCGTGACTGCTCGATCCAGCGTCGCCACCAGAAGGTGGTCGAGGAAGCCCCGGCACCGGGCCTGTCCCCCGAGCTGCGCAAGGCCATGGGCGAGGCCGCAGTGCGCGCCGCCCAGGCCATCGGCTACGTGGGCGCCGGCACCGTCGAGTTCCTGCTCGATGCCCGTGGCGAGTTCTTCTTCATGGAAATGAACACCCGCCTGCAGGTGGAGCACCCGGTCACCGAGGCCATCACCGGGCTCGACCTGGTGGCCTGGCAGATCCGCGTGGCCTGCGGCGAGCCGCTGCCGATCACCCAGGAGCAGGTGCCGCTGATCGGCCATGCCATCGAGGTGCGGCTGTACGCGGAGGATCCGGCCAATGAGTTCCTGCCGGCCACCGGCACCCTGGCGCTGTACCGCGAGTCGGCGCCGGGCGAAGGCCGTCGGGTGGACAGCGGCGTCAGCGAGGGCGATGTGGTGTCGCCGTTCTATGACCCGATGCTGGGCAAGCTGATTGCCTGGGGGCAGGACCGCGAGCAGGCGCGCCTGCGCTTGCTGGCGATGCTCGATGAGTTCGCCATTGGCGGGGTGAAGACCAATATCGCCTTCCTGCGCCGCATCCTTGCGCACCCGGCGTTTGCCGAGGCGGAGCTGGACACCGGGTTCATTCCGCGTCACCAGGACGTGTTGCTGCCTGCGCCCCAGGCGCTGCCGGCGCAGTTCTGGGAGGCTGCCGCCGAGGCGTGGCTGCAAGGCGAGCCTGCACTGCTGCGCCAGGACGACCGCGCTTCACCGTGGGCGGCCCGCGATGGCCTGCGCCTGGGCTTGCCGGCGCGCAGCAGCCTGCATTTGCAGTGCGAAGGGCATGAACAGGCGGTGGCATTGGAGCGCAGTGCGCCTTCGACCTATCGGCTGGAGGGGGAGCAGCTGTGTCATGACCAGGATGGCCTGCGCCGTCGGCATCTGGCGGTGCGTCGGGGTGGCACCTTGTACCTGCAGTGGGCCGGCGAGTTGCACGCCATCAGCGTCCATGACCCGATTGCGGCGGCGGAAGCCAGCCACAGCCACCAGGGCGGGCTGGGTGCGCCCATGAATGGCAGCATCGTGCGAGTGCTGGTGGAGCCGGGGCAGGTGGTCGAGACTGGTACCGCGCTGGTGGTGCTGGAGGCGATGAAGATGGAGCACAGCATTCGGGCGCCCCACTCCGGGACGGTGAAAGCGCTGTTCTGCCAGGAGGGGGATATGGTCAGCGAAGGGACAGTGCTGGTGGAGCTGGAGGCATAACGAGCTTTCAAGGTTGAGCTAGGGGCTGCTGCGCAGCCCCGACGATCTAGAGCACCCCGTGCATCCGCACCACAACACCAAGGAGCTCGCACCCCTCCTCGCACACCAGGTTCGGATAGGCATTGTTGAGCGCCTTCAGATACCGCTGCCCACCCTCCTCGGTCAACTGCCGAAAGATCGCGGACTTGCCTGGCAGCCGGGCAATCACCAGACGCCCCGGCTCGGCGGGCACACCATCATCAATCAGGATTCGAACCCCCTCGGGCACGCTCCTGCCACTGGCGGCACTCATGGTGTCGTTCTCGACCGTCAGCCAGAACGCCTTGCCCTGGGCCAGGTAGTCGGTCTGCTCGAAGACCTCCGGCGCTTCCTGCTCCTGCTGACCCAACGTGCTCCAGTCACGTACCGGATAGCGGAAACACACGAAGTATTTCGCCAGCCCGTCGTCGTCATCCTCGTCCTCGAGGCCATAACGCGCCCGCTCCTCGCCCACCTGTCCCAGCACACGCAGCTGCATGCTGACCTGGTAATGCGGCATGCCCAACTCAATGAACGTGCGGTTCATCGAGTCGACCCGAGGCTGACGGCGTTTTTTCAGCCAATGGCCGATGCTGCCCTGGGAGACCCCAACGCGTTCGGCAAGCTGCTCCTGGGAGATATCGAGCTCCTCGATCCGTTCCCGGACCAGGGCTATCCATTTGTCCATATTCATCGCAGGCACGATACGGACTGCCTCCCTGCGTTCAATACACATCAAGTAGTATTTGCCAAAACACATTTCAATACTTTAGGTATTAGAATCAGACTTCACCTTTCCCCTATTGGTATTCGCAGGTAATCAGGATGAGCATCTCGAAAGAAACGGAAACAGATCTCGACGAAGAAGCAGCCCGCCGTGCCCTCGATTTCTACCTCAACCCCACCCCCACGCCCCGCGATCTGGAGCGCTCGCTATGGACCCTGCGCGAAGGTGTCAGCAACGCCCAGGCCTGTGACCATGCCATGGCCCTGCTGCGCTGCGCGTCGGCCACGGCGCAAGAAACCGGCAACCATCTGCAGGGCACGACGCGGGAAGTGGTGTTTGCGCTGATGCACATGGTCAACATGGCCCGCGCACTGCTGGAGCAGTGCCACGCCACGGAAAAGGCATCGATCTGAAGGGAGAACGTGATAGCCGACGAACGGCAAAAGCCCCGATTGCCGGGGACGAGGTGTGCGTCAGTTAGATAATTTTTAGCAAATCGCGGAAAAATCATTTGACTGGCAAATGATAACGATTATTATTGCACTCAGCAGGTCGCGAGACCCGCTGGATAACCTGCAACGTCCTCAGGTCGGACGCTCAGATTATCTCCTCATCAGGCTAATCACGGTTTTTGACCCGGCTTTTTGCCGGGTCATTTTTTTTGCTCTTCAGGCTAATGAAGATCGTTGATGGCGGCGATGATAGCAAAACTGTGTCAGGACGTGAACGCTCATTACAAATCTTTGCGGAATCAGCACTTGAGAATCAATCTCGTTTAGCCTAAGCTGGCTTCGCGTCAAGGAAGATGCCCCCACCCCTTTCCTTAATGAGCAAGGAGCTGTCCATGACCCGCCTGCTGCTGCCCCTCGAGCACAACCCGCGCACCGCCGAACAGCATGGCGATGACGCACTGCTGCATGCACTCAAGCGCCTGCCGCGCCGGGTCCAGCAAGTCTTCCTGCTCAACCGCCTCGACCAACAGGGCTTCGCCGCCATCGCCGAACGCCTGGACCTGCCGCTGATCAGCATCGAGCGCCACATGAACCAGGCCCTGCAGACCGCCCGCGCCCCCGGCGACGCGCTGGCCAGCATCGCCGGCCAATGGTACGTGCGCCTGCAGAGCCCGCAGGTGACCGCCAGCGAACGCATCGACTTCCGCCGCTGGCTGGATGCCGACCCCGAGCACCTGCGCGCCTTCCACGAAACCGAACTGCGCTGGCGCAGCCTGCTCGCCCCGGCGCAACAGCTCGGCCATGACGGCTGGTACCGGCAAGGGCGTGCGGCGCTATCGCTGGGTGGCTGCTCGATTGCCGTCGGGCTTGGTGTTGCCGCCCTCGTGGCGTTGGGACTGCTGACCTGAACCCGGGGCGCAGCCCCTGAAAATTCCTGCCCCGACCGCTCTAGCCGGCGGTTTGAAGTCATAACAGCCCTTCAAAGAGAACTTTCCTACAGCAATGTAGGAAGCCGTTGGCAAGACTTCCTCCTGCACGCCCCCTATGGTCCTAGCCTTGTGCCACGCATCGAGCGCGCTTCTCCACATTGAGGCGCCCGACAACAATGGACAGGGACCGCCATGCTTAACCATTCCGACCTGCGCTACAGGTCAACGCCCTTCATTGCTAAAAACGACTGCGAGATTGCGCCTTCAAGCGATCCGCGCCAGCGACTCATACTGCCCCAACGATACGCAAAGGGGGTACGCCCATGACCCTCAGCAAGCGAATCGCCCACGTCATCGCCGAATCCGTCCTGCCCCACGACCAGTGCCAGGCCTGCGAACGCAAGGGCCTGCCCATCCTGCCCCTTCGCCGCGCCCTGGTCCCGGACCTGCGCCCGGCCTACCGCTACCCCTTGGCCGGCGGCGATCAGATCGCCACCCGCATGGGGCTGCGCACCCTGCGCACCGGCTACCTGTATGTCCTGCTCGACCAGCGCATCTGGTACGCCTACGAAGTCACCGACGAGGCCCACCTGCGCCGCTTCAACCCCATCGAGCCGCCACCCGCGCCACCGCGCCTGCTCGCCCGCCAGTGCCTGGGCGAAAACCACGACATCCCCTCCTCCTTCCTCACCGTCGACACCGAGGCCTTCTCCACCGCCTGGATCGCCTTCAGCAGCGACGCCTGGCCGCCCAGCGTGCTCAATGCCTACCGCAACGCCAAGACCCCGCCCGAGCGCTTCCAGGTGCTGGACCTCGCCCTCGCCCGCAGCGCCCCCGCCCAGGTGGGCATGGCCATGACCCTCAGCGAGCTGCAGGTGGACCGCGAGGTCTTCGAGTACAACCAGCAACTGCCCGGCGCCTTCGACAGTGTCCATGGCTTTCACAGCCGCCTCCTGCGCCAGACCGCCACCCGCGGCTACCTGATCAACGCCATTGCCCGCCACCAGCTCGAACACGGCGTGCTCGCCCTGGTGCTCGACGACACCGTCGGCCTGGTCCAGGAGTACAACCACCAGCGCCTCAACTGGATCGCCCGGCGCCAGCAATGGCGCGAGGACCCGCTGCGCGCCTATCAGCTGCAGACCTCGCAGATCCTGCAGACCCTGCGCGCCATGCAATGGCCCTGGGCCGAGCAGCAGACCCCGTCCTTCGAGCCCCACAGCGGCGATGGCCCGCCGGTGTTCGTCGACCCGCAGGTCGAGCGCCAGCGCGAGGTCGAACGGCGCGCCCAAGACGGCGTCGCCCGGCTCGAGGAGCGCTACCACGAGCCCCTGCGCGCAGGCTTCCAGGCCGAGTACGAACGCCAGGAAGCCGAGTACCAGCGCTACATCGACCTGAACACCCAGGCCTACACCCAACTCTGCGACAGCAGCCTGTTCCACGCCATCGAGGAACACGACTACGACGGCGACGACCGCGAGTCCGGCATCGCCTACAGCAAGACCATGGCCCTGTGCCTGGCCGGCGGCGTCACCGAGGCCCCCGACGCGGACGGCGAAGCCCGCGCCCCTGCCCCGGGCAGCAGCGCGGCGCTGTGGCAGCGCTGGCTGCAGGATCCCAACAGCCCGCCCTACCGCGCCGTGCTCCTGCGCGACCGGACCCTGCTCGCCGCGCTGCTGCCCAGTTTCTCCACCACCGACCCCACCGACTGGGGCGACAGCGAGAAGCTCTATGGGGCGCTGAGCAAGGTCATCGCCAGTGACGATGCCGGCTTGAACCTGCGTGACACCCTGCGCCAGGCCATCGCAGAGACGCAAGGCGCGATCAATGGCGCCAGCCTGCGCCTGAAGCCCCTGCTGCCGCCCGGCGTGCAGCGCGCCGTGATGCGCCTGAACAGCGCCAGCCAGTGGCTGTACAACGGCGTGCAACTGATCGAGCTGCAGGTACAGATGAAGCTCAGCGAGTACTACGCCCTGCAGAGTGCCCACCTGCGCGAGCTGCAGCACCAGGCCAGCGCGCAGACCGCCAAGGCCCGCGAACGCATGCTCCTGGGCCTGCGCGAATTCGATGCCGAGGTGAGCGCGTCCAGGCGCTGGGTGCGGCCGGTCATCCAGCACGGGCTGCTGAGCCTGGCGGTGCTCGACCCGAAGCTGGCGCACAGCGTCATCACCGTCAGCGTCTGGGTCGAGGGCACCGCCGACGTGCTGCAGGAGCGCCTGGCCCAGGAAGCCGGTCTGCGCGTCAACCAGCTCAGCGACGCCGCGCAGATCAGCCTGGTCAACCTCTCGGTCGCCGCGGGAACCCTCGACGCCAACGCCCGGCAACTGCTCCACGGCATGCGCATCACCGCGAAACAGGCGGCGCAGCTGGTGCGCACCAGCTTCACCGGCGTGCGCGGCGTGGCGGGCAGCTGGGAGCTCCTGCTGGCCCTGGGCGGCTTGTACCTGACCCACGACAGCCTGGCGAAGAATCTGGAAAAGGCGGAAATCGAGATCGGCGAGAAATCCAGGGAAGCGGTGATAGCGTTGCATGGGTCCAAGCTGGCGATCCTTGGCGGAGGGATCGAGGCGCTGGGTTTGATCATCAGGACCGGCGCCACGCAGATCAACACCAGGATACCCATGACGCCTGCGGGGACGGCCCGGATGGCCACAGTCATAGAAATGGGGCGGGCAACAGTCAGGGTAGGTGCCGTCATGGGGGCCGTGGCCGGGATTTACGATACGGCACAGGCAGTGTTTGCCTCAAGGCGAACATGGGCGAATGGGGATACAACCGCTCGGAATGCTTATAGTGCGACGGCATTTATATCATTAACCGGAACAATCTATGCTATCTATGCAGTTTTCAGCCCAGCACTATTTGGCCCACTAGGTATAGCAATCACCCTTGCAATAGGTGCTTACAGCACTAAGAAGTGGGCAGAGAGCAAAGAATCAACTCCATTAGAGCGTTGGGCAAGACGGTGTTATTTCGGCAAAGCCAATGAAACCCCTGCCATCCACTGGGAGTTCCCTGAACATGCTGACATCGCTTTTGCAGCGTTAAACGCCGCCACACTGGGTGTTGAGGCGGGCGTAAAATCCGAAACCCAAAGAGCCGACCCCACGCTCACGGCTAAAATAGGATGGATTGCTCAGGCAGCCACCGAGCAAAAACTAACATTCAAGATATTGCTGCCCAATGTCAATGCTTCAAGCTACAGCTATCACTGGTCCCTGACCGTTCACCGACATGGCGATGGGGTTCCGTCCAACTACACGAGCGGCGAGATCATCGCCACAGGATCCCATGCAGTTTTACATCCATTGCCAACCTCGCAGAAAAAGCCGTCGTCGCGCCCCTCTCGCAAAGTGAAAGACTACAGAGCAGATACCCTCATCCAAAACACCAGCAAAAAATCCGCAGTGTTGCACTTCGGTGATTCCACTACCACCGAGTTCATAACCGGCCACATAGAACTCACCCCAAGCCTTGGCAGGCACAGCATACAGGCTGCAACTTTAAACGTCACTTACTGGCCAGATCGTAATTCCCCAGAGGCCTATGCAAATCTGGAAATCCTGGAAACCCACAAATGACTACCTCCAATGACGACTTACCTGAGCGTACTCTAGGCTGGAAGTATGACCTACCTCTTCCCAATGAGGAGCCCACACAGAAACTCAACGCAACCTTACTACCACCAACTCCAAACAAAATAAATAATATTTATATAGAGATCCCAAGATCAACACTAAAAATCAGGGGCATCGGCCTCATCGGTGGAAGCATCGCCATGCTGCTGGGTTTACTACCAATCTTAACCTTAGCTCATACCACATTAATCGAAGGAGAGAAAATTGGATTAGACTTCGCAATAATTCTAACCATAATTACCGCTGCCTACTGGGTAACGATACCTCTCGTACGCCTGGACATTGAGCTACCGCGCGACGAGCCAATCCGTTTTAACCGGCTCCGACAAAAAGTTTATTTTTACGAGTACAGACAAGACAGGGTTCGGGTACTCAGCAAAAAGCACTGGGGGGGTACGCCCTGTCGTTTATAACTGGAGCGACCTCATCGCCGAGGTCTATAGCCTTTATGCCCCGATGGGCAACGGCGGACTCGTTGAGAATATCGTCATCGCCGTACGCAAGACAGGTACCAACGAAATAATCGACCGCCTGTTCTTCAGTCATGACCTTGAGGATGGCAAGCAATACTGGGAGATCATCAGACTGTTCATGCAACAGGGCCCAGACGCACTTCCCACCTTTGTTCGCCCACCCCGCGATTGGGACAATGACTTCGAACTCACCCCCATTCGCCGATTAGCCCCCAGGGTGCAATGGCCGGAAGCCATAGACCGCGAATCCCGCACCGCCCCTGAGCCCTCCACCGACTCACAGGCCACGAACAAAGTGACACCCTGAACACCTTTCGCGGTGTAGAGTACCTCCCACAACAACGCCAACAGGAGGCTGGCAATGACCGTGACGCTCTCCCCGCTGCACATTGACTGCGATTTCGACTCCGGCAACATCCTGGTCCTGGACGCCAGCAACCCTGCGCACGTCCACCTGAACATCCGCAAGGACAGCCACAGCGACCACTTCCAGTGGTTCCACTTCAAGGCCAGCGGCCTGACCCCGGGCCAAGTCCATCGCTTCAGCCTGGACAACGCCCATGAGTCCTCCTACAAGAACGCCTGGACCGGCTACCACGCCGTGGCCTCCTACGACCAGCAGACCTGGTTCCGCGTGCCCAGCCAGTTCGACGGCAAGGCCCTGAGCTTCGACTTCAAGGCTGAACAGGCGCAGGCCTGGTTCGCCTACTTCGAGCCCTACCCGCGCGCCCGGCACAACCAGCTGATCGAGCGCGCCCGGCAGATCGCCGGCGTCGAACTGCTGGCCAGCGGGCGCAGCGTGCAGGGGCGCGACATTCCGCTGCTGCGCGCGGGCAGTGGCGCAACCGGCAAGCGCAAGCTGTGGATCATCGCCCAGCAGCACCCGGGCGAGCACATGGCCGAATGGTTCATGGAAGGCGTGATTGACGCCCTCGAAGCCAACGGCCCGGTCATCCAGCAACTGCTGGCCAAGGCCGACCTGTACCTGATCCCCAACATGAACCCGGACGGTGCCTTCCTCGGCCACCTGCGCACCAACTTCAAGGGCAAGGACCTCAACCGCGCCTGGCAGGACGCCAGCGTCGAACTGAGCCCCGAGGTGTTCTTCGCCCAGAGCCAGATGAAGCTGCATGGTGTGGATGCGTTCATCGATGCCCATGGCGACGAGGAGATCCCCCATGTGTTCACCGCGGCCTGCGAGGGCAACCCCGGCTACACGCCGCGCATCGCCAAACTGGAAGAGCAGTTCCGCAGCACCCTGTGCAGCCTGACCCCGGACTTCCAGACGAAGTACGGCTATACCCGCGACGAGCCGGGCCGGGCCAACATGACCCTGGCCTGCAATGCCGTGGGCCAGGCCCATGACTGCCTGTCGCTGACCCTGGAAATGCCGTTCAAGGACCATGACGATGCGCCGAATCCGCGCACTGGCTGGTCGGGCGAGCGCTCGAAGGCGCTGGCCGGGGCGGTGCTGGAGACGTTGCTGAAGATGGTCGGCGATCTGCGCTGAGCAACGCGATCTCCTATCGGAAATCGCCCTGCCCTTCAGGCTGCGCTGTCGTACAGAGAGCAATGTTGAAACATCACCAGCGTGGGAGCGGGCTTGCCCCGCGATCACCGGCATAGCCGGTGCCATACACCACATCGCGGGGCAAGCCCGCTCCCACGCTGTCCCGGTGAAATCACAAGGTTACGTTCTGTTCCGTGGAAGGCGAGGCAGCCTACTCAGAACTGCACATCCAGAATCACACTGTCGGTATAGGTCGCCGCCGGCGGCGTGGCCTGGTCGGTGTACACCTTGGCGTTGTAGTTGAACACCTGGCTCCCGGTCCCGGTCCCCGCCCCGGGGTTCACCTCGGCATCGCTGCTCGAACGCCGCGCCGCGCCCACCGAGCCCCAGCGCACCACGCCGGCGCTCTTGAAGATGTCATAGGCCAGGTAGTTGTTGGCGCTGGACTTCATCCGCCGCCGCCCGCCCGAGACGTTCTGCCCGTCGTCCAGACCGACCGTGTAGTTGCTACCCTTGGTGCACGACACACTCACGCTCTGGCTCACCGTGCCGAATCCGGCCACCACCGGCGCGCTGGCGAAGCTGATGTTGGGCGTGGTGATCTGGCAGTCGTTGGTCACCGTGAGGCTGACCAGCAGGGTCTGGTTGCCGCTGCCGATGTCGCGCCCCAGGCAGATGGCACCGATACCGATACCCGAGCAGTAGTTCCAGCTCCAGGCAATGTTCAGGGTTTCCTGGTACAGGCCGGCGGCGACATTGGCGCCGACCACGGTCTTCAGGTACAGCGGCACGGTCTTGGGCGTACTGCCGTTGAGCAGGCCGAGGGCATCAATGATGCCGTTGCGGGCGAAGTCGAACTGCACGCCACGGCTGATCGGGTAGCTAGTGGTGTTGTCGGCGTAGATCGTATAGGGAATCACATCGCCGGTCGGGCCCACCAGTCCACTGCTGGACGACGTGAAGGTGGCATAGAAATGGTCATTGCTGGTCAACAGCGACAACAGCGAGCCGGTGCACTGCAGGCCGGCATTGGTGGTCGAGGCATTCTGCACGGTGGTGCGCACCAGCGTCGAGTTGACCGAGCCGAAAGCCGCCGGCGCGGTGGCCACCGACGAGCACAACGCCCAGGCCGCTCCCGGCAGCGCCAGCAGCCCTGCCAGGCATCCGCGGATCAGCCGGTTCATCGGCACACCAGCGGGCCGATCAGCGGGATCGGCCCCTGCCCTTCAGGCAGGTCGAACGCCACCTGGCACTGGCCGCCATCGGCCTTGTCCACCTGCAGGCGATTGTGCGGCGCCAGGTTCTCCAGGTAGACCAACCCATCCCACCCCACCACCGCCTCGCCACCACTTTCCTGATGGCGTACCCGGCTGCCCAGCTTGAGCTCCTGCTGGTCAGCATCGACCAGCACCAGGCTCGCCGCCAGCACACGCTTGAGCGGGAACTCCAGCAAGTAGCCGCTGCCACGGCGCACCGCCACGCGCTGCTCCACCTGCGGCGCCAGCACATCGGCAGGCAGGTCCATCGGGTCGATCTCGTACTTGCCGCGGTAGTAGCCGCTGCTGTAGGGCACCAACAGGTGGCCGTTGCGGTCGGTGCGGCCGATCTGCTGGTTCTCGTAGCGCACCGGCACGTCGGCGTAGCCGCTGGTGCTGACCACCACGAAGGCGTCGTCGATGCGGTTGGCGGCAAACAAGCCTGCGTCCATCAACACCAGCGAGCCGCTGGCGTCGGCCCAGCGGGTCATCTCGCCGCTGCTGCCGTAGGCGCCCACCTGCAGCTGCACCGACTGCAGGCGCCAGGTCAGGTCGGCCTGGCGGTAGTCGTCGCGGTTGCCGCCTGTGGCGTAGCCCAGGTTGTAGCCCACCCCGCCGCCCACCGGCACCGCCTGGCTGTAGTTGACCCGCTGCAGGTCCTGGCCGTCCTTGCTGCGCTCGGCGCTGAAGGCCAGGGTGCCGCGCAGGTCGAAGGGGATCACCAGCTGCGCCTGCACCGCCCACTGGCTGTCACCGACCTCGCGGTTGGCCGACAGGTACAGGCTGCTGTTGCGCCACAGCGGCTTGCTCCAACTCAGGTTGATCAGCCGCGTGCGCGTGCCGTCGCCGGCGCGCACGTCGAAATAGCCGGCACCAAGGCTGCCGTAGCGGTCCAGATTGAGGCTCAGGGTGGCCTGCTCGCTGCGCTGGCTCAGGCGGGTGAAGGGGCTGTCGACCAACGACAGGTCGGCGTAGTCGCCGTGGCGCTGCACGCGCTGGTAGTTGAAGCCGATGCGCCGGCTGTTGTACTGGTAGCCCAGCGCCACCTGCTGGCCCGTATCGCCTTCAAAACGGCTCTGGGTCAGCGCCGCGTTGAGCACGCCGAAGGTACCCAGGCGCAGATTGCCGCCCAGGCCGCCGAGCATCATCGACTCGGCGCTCTCGGCATGGGTTTCCAGGGTGAAGTAGTCGGACACCCCGTGGCGCAAGGTCGCCGAGGCCACGCCGGGACCATAGGCGAAATCGCGCACGGCGTAGTCGCGGCGCAGGCTACCGGCGGCCACCGAGAAGTCCGACAGCCCCTTGGCCAGCAGGCTGCTGGTGACATAGAACGGCAAGGTGGTCGACACCTGGCGGCCAAGGGCGTCGGTGGTCACCACCACCGCCTCGCCAGCGCCGTTGATGAACGGCACGTTGGTCAGGGTGTAGGGGCCCGGCTGCAGTTCGGTGCTACTGCTCTTGTAGCCATTGATGAACAGGTCCAGCGAGGTCGGCACGGCGGCTTCGCCGGCAAAGGCCGGCAGCGGATAGGTGACCAGGTCGGGACGGGCGCCGAAGTCGCGGGACAGTTGCAGGCCGCCCACCCGCACCGAGGTGGTCCAAGGCAGCGCACCGGTCACCAGGTCGCCCGCCTCATAGGTGAGCAGGCGCTGCTCGTCGGTGTAGCGGAAGGTGGTGTCGTAGCGCAGGAAACCCTGGCGGCCCTGGGCCTGGGCGCCATTGAACGACTGGCGCCACTGCCCGGTGGTGGAAAAGGTGCCCCAGTCGTCGAACAGGCGCAGCTCGTTCCAGGCGGCCAGGTAGCTGCCGCCCTCGTCGGTGTCATTGAGGTAGGCGTCGTAGTTGAGCAAGGCGCCGAAGCTGCTGCGCGCGTCGCTGGCCGGGTACAGGTTGCGCTCGCCGACCTGCTGGTCGGGCAGCCAGGCCGGCGGCACCTGCAGCAGCAGGCGCTGGTTCTGGCTGTCGTAGTCGCTGTGCAGGCCGGGGATCTCGTCCAGGGCCACTTCGCCCTGGGGTTCGCCCGGCAGCCTGATGCCCGCCTCGCGCAACACCTCGCTGGCCAGGTACAGGCGCCCGGCGCGCTGCTGCACCGGCACCAGCTCAGCCTTGGCCACCTGGTTCACCAGCAGGTCGAGGTACAGCGTGGCGTCGGCGATGGCGGTCTGTTCCGAGGGTGGCGGCGGCAGCTCGTCGGCCACGCCCAGGCCGGGCCCCAGCACCGCCAGGCCCAGCCACAACCGGTGCGTTGCCACCCGCACCCAGCTCACACACGACTTCCAACCATTACCGGGTCCTCCCTGGCCCCTGTGATCCGTTCAAGCGCGGCTCATTGCCCCTGTTTGATGGCCTGTGCCACCTCCTGGCCGTTGACCCGCCCCTTGAGCACGCTGGCGGCGCCCGGCGCGGCCGGTGCCGGCCAGCGCATGCTGGCGCCAGGCAGCACGTAGCCGAGCAGTCCCTCGACCAGCGGCCGGTCCTGGCCGGCCTGCTGCAGCACCACATCGGTCAGCCGCGCATGCACCGGCCCCGTGTTGCGTAGCTCGACATAGGGCTTGCCCTGCACCGTCACCGCGCGCCAGCTCAACTGCGGCTTGCCCACGCCTTCGACGCTGCGCCTGCCGTCCGGGTCGGGCTTGCCCCACAGTCCCTCGCCGTAGACGAACAGCGGCACCGAGTAGCGCATCTGCAGGCGGATCGCTGCCTTCGGCCCTTCGCTGGCGGCATCGGCCGGCAGCGGCGAAGGGATCTCGTCGATGATGATGCGGTAGGCCTGCTCCTGCCCTGCGGGCGAGCTGCCGGTGCGGGTCAGGCGAATCAGCTGCTTCTGCCCCGGCGCGATAGTGGCCACCGGCGGGCTGCCGATGATCTCGCGCTGGGCCTGGAACTGCTCCTGGTACTCGCCCTGGCTCCAGGCGAACACCCGCACCTGCAGGCTGGTCGGCGCCGAGCCGCGGTTTTCCAGCCACAGCGCGCCGGCCTTCTGGTCGGCCTCCAGCACCGGGTCGATCGGCCAGATCAGCACCGAAGTGGCCGCGAAGGCCGATGCGCAGCTGGCCAACAGCAGCAGCCCGATGATCCCACGCGCCCGTTTCGCGCCTGCCCCCATGCCCCTCTCCTTCTCGGTTATCCGCAGTGGCCTGTCACCAGGTCACCGTCACTTGCACGACATCGGTATAGGTCCCGGCCGGCAGGGTGCCGGTCAAGGTGGTACGGCCATAGACCGGCAGCTTGATCGCCGTCGGGTCGCTGTAGCTCACCGCCACGCTGCTGCCGATGCCCAGGCTCTGGCTGAACGCGGCGTCGCGGTAGAGCTGGTAGGCCAGTAGCTGCGTGCCCCCCGAACGCTTGAGATTACGCGTGCCGCTGGCGCTGTTCTGGCCGCCGTCCAGGCTCATGCTCAGGGCCACGCCGGGGGTGCACTGGAAGGTCACCGTGCTGCCGCCGAGCGAGGTGCTCAGGGTGGCGGTGGACAACGCCGAGCTGGTGCCGTAGTCGAGCACGCCATAGGCCGTCACGCCGCCGACCACCAGGCAGCCGGCGACGATCTGCGCCGTCACCTGGAAGGTGCTGGTGGTGACCGCGTGGGCACCCTGGGTCAGCGCCAGGCACAGCCCGACGGCCAGCAGCCGCGCCGTGCCCGGCATGGCTCAGAAACTCAGCTCGACCGCCACCGTGTCGGTGTACACCCCGGCCGGCAGACCGGCCTTGCCGCGGGCCTGACCGTACAGGTTGACGGTCTGCGCCACGCCGGTGCTGGTCGGCAGGGTGATGGTACCGTCGATCGCCAGCAGCTGAGTGTGCCCGGCGTCGGTGTAGAAGTCGTAGGGCACGAAATTGCCGGCGCCATCGGCCAGGGCCCGGGTCCCGCCGGCGGACTGCGAGTCGTGGGTACCGGCACGCACCTTGATCGTCGGCACCGTGCCTGCCGAGCAGAGGATGCTCATGGCCCCGCCACCGCCACCGAGCACCTGGCCATTGGCGGTGGTGAACAGCGAGTCCTGGGTGCCGAAGTTGAGGCTGCCGAAGTTGAGCCCCGAGGTGCCGCCGCTGCCGTTGACCTGGCAGGCGGCGGTCAGCGTCAGGGTCGAGCTGATGGTGCCGGTCACGGTGGCGGCCTGGGCCTGGGCGGCCAGGGCCAGGCCAAGGGCGGCGAGGATGCAGCGGGTGAGGTGCTTGGGCATCGGAATCTCCTTGCGTGTTACCAGTCCAGGGTCACCCTGAGGGTGTCGCGATACAGCCCGGCCGGCAGCGCGCGCGGTTGCGCGACCACCACGCCGTAGATGGGTACAGGCACCTGCTGGGTGCCGCTGATGGTGAAGGTACGGGCCTGGCCGATGCCGTAGCGGCTGTTGCCGCCCGGGTCGATGGCCAGTTGATAGGGAATGAGTTCGCGGCCGTTGCTCAAGCGGCGCACGCCGTCGTTGCCGTTCTGCCCGCCGTTGATGCGCACGCTGAAGGCGCGCACCTGCGGCGAGCAGCTGATCTGCAGGCTGCCCTCGCCGCCGGCTTCGTCTACCCGGCTGGTCAGCGGCTGGTCCCAGGTCGGCCCGCGGGCACCGAAGTCCATCAGGCCCGGGTTGCCCAGGGTGGCCGGTTGCGGGTCGCTGCTGATCTGGCAGGCGGCGCTGATCACCAGCCGCGCCTGGATGAAGCCGGTGGTGGTGCCGTGGGCCGCGCCACTGGGCAGCAGCAGCGGGCCGAGGGTCAGCAGCAGGATCGAACCACGGTGCAACGCGTCCATGAGCATGCAGCCTCCCTACCAGGTGACCGTGACTTTGAGCAGGTCGGCATACAACCCGGCGCGGGGCGCCCAGGCCAGCGTGTCGATCCGTGCGTAGAGGGGCAGCTCCACCGAGCCGCTGTCCGGCACCCGCGCCGATTGCGCCACGTCCACCGCCAGTGGCTGGCGCCAGGCGGCGTCACGGTACAGGCGGTAGGGAATCGGCCGGGCCTGGGTATCGGGGCTGGCGAGGTAGCGCACTTCGCCGACGCCGCCGTGCTGGCCGCCATCGACACGCACCTGGTATGGGGTGTCCGGGTTGCACTCCAGGCGCGGCGGGCGTTGGGCAAGCAGCACGCCACTGGCCGGCGCGCCCGGGCCGTCCAGGCGCGCCACGCTGCCCAGGTCGATGCGTCCCAGCGCCTGCGGGCCGGCCTCGCGCTGCTGGGTGACCAGCATGCAGCCGCGCTGCACGCGCACCTGCACTTCAACGAGAAAATCCGCTGCCATGGCGTTGCCACTCAACCACAGGCCCAACAGCATGGCCACTAAGCGCTCCGTCACCGGTCGATCCTTGTGCGTATGGGTTGAGCTTGAGCGTAGCAGCGCGATTGGATCAGGGCCGGGGAAGGCCTACCCCTCTTTGGCATTAATGAAAAGGACGGAGTCGGGAGCCAGGCCAGTGCACAGGCGCCCCCGAAAATTTCCCGCCCCAGCAACGAAACCCTGGCGCCCGCCACCTTTCAAATAACCAGATCCCGGCAAAGCGGCCGCCATTCTGATACCGTTCACCCACAATATCCTGTGCATACGCATGGCCCATGCGTGGACGGACCCTACAGGAGAGTCCCGTGACGACCGACCCGACCTCGCTCGAGCAGGCAATCGAGCGCTGTGCCCAGGAGCCGATCCAGGTTCCGGGCAGCATTCAGCCCCAGGGTTTCCTGCTGGTGCTGGACGAGACCGACCTGCGCGTGCTGCAGGCCAGCGAGAACGCCGAGCGCTGGCTGGGCGTGCCGGCCCGCGCCCTGGCCGGCCAGGCCTTCGCCGAACTGGTCGGCGAAGGTTTCGACCTGCGCCAACGGTTGGCGAACCTGCCCGGCGATGAAATCTTCCCGTTTCATATCGGCGATGCGCGCCTGCACCAAGGCGCCCCCTGGCCGGCCGCGTTGCGGGTGCTGGCCCACCGTCACGACCAGGTGCTGATCCTCGAGTTCGAACCCCACCGCGATTCGCCGGGCAACGCCGGCAAGGACGACTACTACCCCCTGGTCCGCGCCTTCGTCAGCACCCTGCACCAGGTCACCCGGATCGACGAGCTGTTGCAGCAGTCGGTGCGGCAGATCAAGCGCATCACCGGCTTCGGCCGGGTCAAGGCCTACCGCTTCGACACCGAGGGCACCGGCACGGTCCTGGCCGAGGACGCCGACCCCGGTTACCCCAGCTACCTGGGCCTGTGCTTCCCGGCCTCGGACATCCCGCGCCAGGCCCGCGAGCTGTACCGGATCAACCGTATCCGGGTGATCGAGGACGCCAACTACCAGCCCTCGCCCCTGGTGCCGGCCGCCAACCCGCGCACCGGTAAGGCCCTGGACATGAGCTTCGCCGCGCTGCGCAGCGTCTCGCCGGTGCACCTGCAGTACATGCGTAACATGGGCACCCTGGCCTCGATGTCGCTGTCCATCGTGGTCAACGACCGGCTCTGGGGGCTGGTCTCCTGCCACCACGAGCAACCGCGCCCGGTGGACTTCAAGACCCGCACCGCCTGCGAGCTGCTGGCCAACGTGCTGTCGCTGCAGATCGAGACCATCGAGTCGCACGACAGCACTCGCCAGCTGCTCGACCTGCGCCAGCGCATCGTGCGCATGCTCGCCGCGATGGCCGACCACGACAGCGTCAGCGACGGCCTGCTGGCCCTGCCCGAGGTGATGCTGCAGTTCGCCGGGGCCACGGGCGCGGCGATCATCAGTGCCGAGCGCTGCGACCTGATCGGCGCCACGCCGCCGGCGGCGCAGGTCAACGCCCTGGCGCACTGGCTGGCACAGCGTGGCGGCGACGCGGTGTTCCATACCGACAACGTGCGGCGCGACGTCGACGAGCTGCCGGAGCTGGCCCGGCATGCCGCCGGCGTGCTGGCGGTGGCGATCTCGCAGATCCATTCGCACTACCTGCTGTGGTTCCGTCCCGAGCAGGCCCATACGGTGAACTGGGCCGGCCGCCCGGAAAAGACCGTGGCGCCCCAGGGCAACCTCAACCCACGGCACAGCTTCGAGCGCTGGCAGGAGGAAGTGCGCGGCTTCAGCGCGCCCTGGGACCCGCTGATCATCGAAGGCGTGCAGGAACTGCGTGGCGCGGTGCTCGGCATCGTCCTGCGCAAGGCCGAGGAAATGGCGCAACTGGCTGGCGAACTGAGGCGCTCGAACAAGGAACTCGAAGCGTTCTCCTACAGCGTGTCCCACGACCTGCGCGCGCCGTTGCGGCACATCGCCGGCTACAGCGAACTGCTCGGCGAGATCGAGGGCGCGCAGCTGTCCGAACGCGGCAAGCGCTTCCTCGGTCATATCGAGGACGCCGCGCAGTTCGCCGGCACCCTGGTGGACAACCTGCTGAACTTCTCGCAGATGGGCCGCTCGGCGCTGCGCCTGACCGACGTCGACCTCAACACCCTGATCGATGCCATCCGCACGGAGTTGGCCCCGGACTACGCAGGCCGCGCCGTCACCTGGGAAGTCGCCGAGCTGCCCAAGGTCATCGCCGACCCGGCCTTCATCAACATGGTCCTGCACAACCTGATCGCCAACGCCATCAAGTACACCCGTGGCCGCGACCCGGCGCGCATCGAGATCGCCGCCGTGCGTCACCGGCACGAGATCGAGTTCCTGGTGCGCGACAACGGCGTGGGTTTCGACATGGCCTACGTCGACAAGCTGTTCGGCGTGTTCCAGCGCCTGCACCGCATGGACGAGTTCGAGGGCACCGGCATCGGCCTGGCCAGCGTGCGGCGGATCATCGAGCGCCACGATGGCCGGGTCTGGGCCGAGGGCCGCATCGACCAGGGCGCCAGCTTCCACTTCACCCTCCCCCTTCAACCCACGTCTGCCTGAGGCCGGACACCATGCTCAAGCCTATCCTGCTGGTCGAAGACAACCCAAGGGACCTCGAACTGACGCTGCTCGCCCTGGAGCGCAGCCAGCTGGCCAACGAGGTCATCGTCGTGCGCGACGGCGCCGACGCGCTGGACTACCTGCTGCGACGCAACGCCTATGCCGAACGCGATGACGGCAACCCGGCGGTGATGCTGCTGGACCTCAAGCTGCCCAAGGTCGATGGCCTGGAAGTGCTCAAGGTGGTGCGCGACACCGCCGAGCTGCGCAGCATCCCCATCGTCATGCTGACCTCCTCGCGGGAAGGCCCCGACCTGCGCCGGGCCTATGAGCTGGGGGTCAACGCCTACGTGGTCAAGCCGGTGGAGTTCAAGGAGTTCGTCACCGCCATCTCCGACCTCGGCATGTTCTGGGCGGTGCTCAATGAACCACCACCCGGTTCGTTGCGCCTGAACCGACGCGGCAGCAATTGAGGCGAACACGATGCAGCACACCCCGCTGAAGCTGTTGATGGTCGAAGACAGCGCCATGGATGCCGAGCTGATCCTGGTGCGCCTGGAGCGCAGCGGGCTGCAGGTGCAGTCGCGGCTGGTGTTCGACCATGTCGGCGCCGAGCACGCCCTGCGCGAAGCCACCTACGACCTGATTCTGTGCGACTGTGTGCTGCCGGGTTCCTCCGGTGCCGATGTGCTGGCCACCGCCCAGCGCATCGCCCCGCACGTACCGTTCATCTTCCTCTCGGGCATCTACGGCGAGGAGCACGCGGTGGAGATGATCCGCCTCGGTGCCACCGACTACGTGCTGAAGAAGAACCTGCCGCTGCTGCCCAAGGCGGTGCGCCGGGCACTGACCGAAGTGCAGGAGCGCCAGCGCCGGCGCCGCGCCGAGGAAGCCCTGGCCGAGGCCGAGGCGCGTGCGCGCATCGCCATCGACGCCGCCGGCATGGGCACCTGGGACTACCGCCCGCAGGACGGGCAGATGGTCTGGGATGATCGCTGCAAGATGCTGTTCGGGCTGCCCAGCGACACGCGGATGAACCTCGAGGTGTTTTACGCTGGCATCCATCCCGAAGACCTGCCGCGCGTGCGCGACAACGTGGAGCAGGCCATGCGCCCGGACAGCGACGGCCACTACCGCGCCGAGTTCCGCATCGCCCCGGCCGGTGCGCTGGAGCCGCGCTGGCTGCTGTCCACCGGCCAGACCCAGTTCGTCGACGGCCTGTGCGTGCGTTTTTCCGGCGTGCTGCAGGACATCCACCCGCAACGCCAGGCCACCCAGGCGCTGGAGCAGCTCAACGAGATGCTCGGCGAGCGGGTCGAGCGCCGCACCCGCGAGCGTGACCGAGCCTGGGAACTGTCCCAGGACCTGCTGGCAGTACTCAACAAGGACCTGACTCCCGTGGCGCTGAACCCTGCGTGGGAGACAGCGCTGGGCTTCCCTCGCGAGCGCCTGGCGCAGATCTCGCTGCTGCAGCTGCTGCCAGAGAACGACCAGGAAAGCTTCCTCACCGAGCTGGCCACGCTGTCCCAGGGACGCACCAGCGCTCGCTTCGTCGGCCGCATCCTGCATGCCGAAGGCCAGCAGCGCTGGCTGTCGTGGGTGGTGGTGGCGGACGACAACCTGCTGCACGTGGTCGCCCGCGACATCTCCAGCGAACGCGAGGCGGTGCTGGACCTGGCCGAGGCCAACAAGCGCCTGCGCGAGCAGATCACCGAGCGTGAACGCATCGAGGCCGCGCTGCAGCAGATGCAGCGCCTGGAAGCAGTCGGCCAGCTCACCGCCGGGGTGGCGCACGACTTCAACAACCTGCTGACGGTGATTCTCACCGGCGCCAGTTTCCTGCAGAGCGACCTGGACAAGGGCCAGCTGGACAAGGCCAGCAAGCGTCTGCAGCACATCCGCGAGGCCGGCGAGCGCGGGGCCAAGCTGACCGCCCAGCTACTGGCGTTCTCCCGCAAGCAGCGGCTTGAACCGGTGCCGCTGAACCTCAATCAGACCCTCGCAGGATTGGAAGAGCTGCTGCGCCGCACCCTGGGCGGCAGCATCACCGTGCGCCTGGAGCTGGACGCCGGTCTGTGGCAGGCGCTGACCGACCCGACCCAGACCGAGATGATCATCCTCAACCTGGCGATCAACGCCCGCGACGCCATGCCCGAAGGTGGCCAACTGACCCTGGCCACACGCAACACCCGGGTCAGCACCCGTACGCAACGTCCGGAAGAACCGGAGCCCGGCGACTACGTGGTGCTGAACATCCGCGACAATGGTTGCGGCATGAGCGAGGACGTGCTGGCCAAGGCGTTCGAGCCGTTCTTCACCACCAAGGATATCGGCAAGGGCTCGGGGCTGGGGCTGGCGCAGGTGTTCGGCTTCGCCAAGCAGTCCGGCGGCGGCGTGCGCATCGACACGACTCCGGGCCGTGGCACCCTGGTCAGTGTCTACCTGCCGGCGGTCAAGGCCCGCGCCGACACCTTGACGGCGGGACAGGACGAACTGCGTCCGCTGTCCAGGCAAGGCAGCGAACGGCGCATTCTGCTGGTGGATGACGACCACTTGGTGCGCGAAATGATCTGCGACCTGCTGCAACGCCAAGGCTACGAGGTGCAACAGGCACACGACGGCAAGCAGGCCATGGCGCTGCTCGACGAGCGCATTGACTTGCTGCTTACCGACTTCGCCATGCCCGAGTTCAACGGTGCGCAGTTGGCCCTGGCGGCTCGCGAGCGCTACCCACGGCTGCCCGTGGTGTTCCTCACCGGCTACGCGCAGTTGCAAGGGCTGGAATTGCCGGGGTGCCAGGTGCTGCAGAAACCGGTGCACGAACACGCCCTCGCCCAGACGCTGGCCGAGTTGCTGGAAAACCGGTAGGCAGAAACGAAAAAATCGCCGAAAGGCGATTTAGGGAGATGGTATAGCTTGAGAATGGCAGGGGCGGCTGGATTCGAACCAACGCATGGCAGGATCAAAACCTGCTGCCTTACCGCTTGGCGACGCCCCTGTATCGGATCTGGCGAGTGACTGATTCACCGCCTCACTGACAACCCCCTTGCAGCTCCGTGTGTTGCTGCTCGGGAATGGCCGGCACTTTAACAACCTTTTTTCGAGGTGGGAAGCTTTTTTTTAAAAAAATCACAGAAAAACAGAAGGTTAGTAGTACCAGCCCGATTTTGTTGGGTTTCTGCCGGCCCTATCGCGGGGCAAGCCCGCGATAGTCCCCACGACAACCATTCGTCGTAATTCCCCCGCCCCGCTTCAACACAATCGCATTCCTCCCTTCCAATCAGATAGACCCCATCGGCGCATCACAAGGAGGACGCCATGCCCGTTTCCCATGACCTCTACCAGGACCTGCACTACCCCCGCGAGATCGTCCAGCAGCGACGCCAGCACGACCCGCAGCTCGACCGCCTGCTCGACGAGTACATGGACATCGACAACCAGGTGCTGGCCGCCGAGTCGATCTCGGCGGGCAATTTCCAGGACGACGACCTGCGCCACCTCAAGGAGCGCCGCCTGGCGATCAAGTACATGATCGAGCGACAGCTGGAGCACAAGGCCTGACCTATCGCATTTCACGATCATTGCCCGACACATTCTCGATTGCTCAAAATGCCCGGCGTCGCGCAAGCTGCGCCCTGCCCCAGATCCGCCCCGAGGAGCCTGCCACTTGTCCACCTGGATTCCCGCGCCCTTGCGCCTGCTCGGCCAGCGCCTGCGCCACGAACCACCTGCGGACAGCGCCCTTGCGGGCTACTTCCAGGATCGCGCGGCGGCGCGCGGCTACACCCTGAGTAACGGGCAACGCCGGGTAATCGCGGCAATGGCCACGCAGTTGGCCACGCTCGCGACAGGCCAGGCACGCAGCCTGTACCTGCACGGCGCGGTCGGACGCGGCAAAAGCTGGCTGCTCGATGGCTTCTTCCAGGCCGTGCCGACCGTGGCCAAGCGTCGCCTGCACTTCCATGATTTCTTCGCCCGCCTGCACCAGGGCATGCATCGCCATCAGGCGCAGGACGATGCCCTGGAGGCGACCCTCGACGAGCTGCTGGGGGATTGCCGGGTATTGTGTTTCGACGAGTTCCACGTCCACGACATCGGCGACGCCATGCTGCTCACCCGGCTGTTCGATGCCCTGTTCGCCCGTGGCGTGTTCCTGCTGGTCACCTCCAACTACGCCCCCGAGGGGCTGCTGCCCAACCCACTGTACCACCAGCGCTTCCTGCCGGTGATCCGCCTGATCAACAGCCGCATGCAGGTGCTGGAAGTGAACGGGGACACGGATTTTCGCAGCCTGCCGGCCAACCGCGCGCATCAGCGGTTTACCCAGGGGCATTATGTCTGGCCGGGCACCCCGGAGCAGCGTCAGGCGATGGCGCTGCCGACAACTTCGCCATGCGTGCTGGAGATCAACAAGCGGCCGCTGCGCGCCCTGGCCTGCGAGGAACGGCTGGTAATGTTTGCCTTCGACGACCTCTGCGAGCAGCCCACCGCGGTGATCGACTACCTGGCCCTGGCCGAACGCTATGACCACTGGATCATCGAGGGCCTGGACGACCTGGCCGAATGCTCGCTGGCGGCGCAGCAGCGCTTCGTCAACCTGGTGGACGTGCTGTATGACCAGGATCGCCAGGTGACGGTGATCGGCAAACGGCCACTGGAACAGAGCCTGGGCGGGTCGCTTGCCGACCTGATGCGCACCCGCAGCCGGTTGGGACAGTTGCATCAGGTGGGGCCACGGTGCTCTATCGGCTGAGCGGGCCTCTTCGCGGGTAAACCCGCTCCCACAGGGTCCGCACCGCTCTTAAGATCGGCACCACTTCTGTGGGAGCGGGCTTGCCCCGCGATGAGTTCAACCTGCCCTGGGCAGGTCCGCCAGCACCCCTTCAATCTCGCCCAGCACCGCCGGATCATCCAGTGTCGAGGGCGGCACGTAGTCCTGCCCATCGGCAATCTTGCGCAGCACCGCCCGCAGGATCTTGCCCGAGCGGGTCTTGGGCAGGCGCTTGACCAGGCGCACCCGGTTGAAGCAGGCCAGCGCGCCGATCTGCTCGCGCACACTGGCCACCAGCTCGCCCTGCAACTGTGCTTCGCCAATCCCCTGGCCGTCCTTGAGCACCACCAGCGCCAACGGCACCTGGCCCTTGATCTCGTCGTGCACGCCGATCACCGCGCACTCGGCCACCGCCGGATGACGCGCCACCAGATCCTCCATTTCACCGGTGGACAACCGATGCCCGGAGACGTTGATCACATCGTCGGTGCGCCCCATGATGTAGACGAAACCGTCCTCGTCCAGGTAGCCGCCGTCACCGGTGTGGTAATAGCCCGAGTAGCTGTGCAGGTAGGCCTGCAGGTAGCGCTCGTGATCGCCCCACAGCGTCTGGCTGCACCCCGGCGGCAACGGCAGGGCGATGACGATCGCGCCCTGCTGGTTGGGCCCCAGCGGCTTGCCGTCGTCGTCCAGCACCTGCACGTGATAACCCGGCACCGCACGGTTGCTCGACCCCGGCCGTGCCGCGCTGCCTTCGAGACCGACGCAGGGCGCGGTCACCGGCCAGCCGGTCTCGGTCTGCCACCAGTGGTCGTGCACCGGCTTGCCGCTGACCCGCTCGAGCCATTCATGGGTACTCGAATCAAGCTTCTCTCCAGCCAGGAACAGCTGGCGCAGCGAACCCAGGTCATGACGGCGGATCAACTCGCCTTCCGGGTCTTCCTTGCGGATCGCACGCATGGCGGTGGGCGCGCAGAACAAGCCATTGACCTTGTACTGCTCCACCACCCGCCAGTAGGCCGAGGCATCCGGGGTGCGGATCGGCTTGCCCTCGTAGAACACCGTTGTGCAGCCGCTCATCAGCGGCCCATAGACGATCAGCGAATGGCCGACCACCCAGCCCACATCGGAAATTCCCCACCACACATCACCCGCCTGCATGCCGTAGACATGGCGCATGGCGTAGCACAGGGCGACCGCGTTGCCGCCATTCTCGCGCACGATCCCCTTGGGTTTGCCGGTGGTGCCGGAGGTGTACATGATGTACAGCGGGTCACCCGCGTCCAGCTCCACCGGCGCCACCGGCTCGGCGCCGAGCAGCGCCTGCTGCCAGTCCAGGTCGCGCCCGGCCTGCAGTTCAGCGCGCGCCTGCGGGCGTTGCAGCACCAGCACATGCCGCGGCTGATGGCGGGCCAACTGCAGGGCGCGATCGACCAGGGGCTTGTATTCGATCACCCGGTCGAACTCCAGCCCGCACGAGGCCGTGAGCAGCAGTGCCGGCCGGGCATCGTCGATGCGCAGGGCCAGCTCGTTGGCGGCAAAGCCGCCGAACACCACCGAATGCACCGCGCCGATGCGGGCGCAGGCGAGCATGGCCATGGCCGCCTGGGGCACCATCGGCATATAGATGATCACCCCGTCGCCCTTGCCCACGCCCAGCGAACGCAGCAGCCCGGCCAGGCACGCCACCTCGTCGCGCAGCTGGTTATATGTGAAGCTCTGCTGCACGCCGGTCACCGGCGAATCGTAGATCAGCGCCAGCTGTTCGCCACGGCCCAGCTCGATCTGGTGGTCGAGGGCCAGGTGGCAGCTGTTGAGGCGGCCGTCGGCGAACCAACGGTGAGTGCCGTCGGCGTTCTGCTGCAGGGTCTGGGTCGGCTTGCGCTGCCAGGCCAGTTGCTCGGCCTGGGCCTGCCAGAAGGCGGCGGGATCGGAAATGGAATGGGCGTAGCTGTGCTGATAGGTCATTGGTTCGCAACCCGGTACTTGTTGTTATTGAAGGGCGAACCTTGAGTATGGACCGGGGTGACAGCGCCGCCATCGGACTTAAGTCGCAACCCATATGCAGATTTGCCGCACCCGAGCGCTTACAATGCTCGGCCCTGAATACAGAACAGTCCCATGCATACCCTCGACGACCTGCGCGCCGGCCGCCTGCGCGGCATCACCCGCCTGAACCTCTGCCAGGAACTGACCGATTTCCCCCGGGAGATCTTCGACCTGGCCGACAGCCTCGAGGTGCTCGACCTCACCGGCAACAGGCTGAGCGACCTGCCCGCAGACCTGCACCGCCTGACCCGGCTCAAGGTGCTGTTCTGCTCCAACAACCGCTTCACCCACCTGCCCCACGCCATCGGCCGCTGCCAGGCGCTCGAGACCGCAGGTTTCAGGAGCAACCGCATCACCCGGGTCGACGCCCAGGCGCTGCCGCCCTCGCTGCGCTCGCTGGTGCTCACCGACAACGCACTGGAGCAACTGCCCGAAGCCTTGGGCGACTGTGCTCAGTTGCAGAAACTGATGCTCGCCGGCAATCGCCTGCGCGGCCTGCCGCAAAGCCTGGCGCGCTGCCAACGGCTGGAGCTGCTGCGCATCGCCAGCAACCGCCTGCAGGCCCTGCCCGACTGGCTGCTGCGCATGCCACGCCTGGCCTGGCTGGCGTATGCCGACAACCCACTGTCGCCGGGCCTGGTGGCTCCTGCCACGGACGGGCACTGCCCTGTGCTGCACTGGCAGGACATCGACCTTGGACAGGAACTCGGCCGCGGCGCCTCCGGGGTGATTCACCGTGCCCACCTGCGCGACCAGGATGCCCCGGTGGCGGTCAAGCTGTACAAGGGCGCGATCACCAGCGATGGCTCGCCGCTGGCGGAAATGAGCGCCTGCATCGCCGCCGGTGACCACCCGCAACTGGTGCGCCTGGCCGGACGCATCGACGACCACCCGCAACAGCTGCCGGCCCTGGTGATGCAACTGATCGACGCGCACTGGTCGAACCTGGCCGGTCCTCCCAGCCTCGACAGCTGCACCCGCGACCGCTACCCGGAAAACCGCCGCCTGAGCTTGCCCGCCCTGCGCCGCCTGGTCGGCGGTATCGCCTCGGTCTGCGCCCACCTGCATGAGCGTGGCTTGAGCCATGGCGACCTCTATGCCCACAACATCCTGTTCGACGACGATGGCCAGTGCCTGCTGGGGGACTTCGGCGCCGCCTCGTTCCATCCGCAGGACGGCGGCGCCCAGGCCCAGGCGCTCGAACGCCTGGAGGTGCGCGCCTTCGGCATCCTCCTGGAGGAACTGCTGCAGCAGTGCACCGAGCAGGAACACGTGCTGCTGGCACTGGCGCTAAGCTGCCAACAGGCCGATGTGATGGCTCGCCCGTCCTTCGCCAGCCTGGCGGCGCAATTACGCGGTTAAGCGCCCCACAACGGTGCAAAGCCTCTAGAATAGGCCACCCCTCCCGCCACAGAACCGCCCCATGGATATCGAGCAGGCCCGCACCTTCCTGGAAATCGTCCGCTGCGGCAGCCTGGTCGCCGCCGCCGAGCGCCTGTTCGTGTCGCAGACCGCGATCAGCGCCCGGGTCCAGCGCCTGGAGCAGCAACTGGGCTGCCAGCTGTTCGTGCGCAGCCGCAATGGCGCCAGCCTCACCAGCGACGGCGAGGCGTTCGTCAGCTATGCCAACCAGCTGGTGCAGACCTGGGAAGCGGCGCGCCGCGACCTGCCGCTGCCCCAGGGCTGCCAGCAGATGCTGCACGTGGGCGCCGAGGTGAGCCTGGGCAATCCGATGCTGCTCGACTGGGTCAGCGCCCTGCATTGCGAGCTGCCCAGCCACGCCATCCGCAGCGAGGTCAGCGACGGCGAATCGCTGTTGCGCAAGGTGGAGATGGGGCTGCTCGACGCCGCGCTGGTCTATCAGCCGACCTATGGTCCGGGCCTGCAGGTCGAACAACTGATGGAAGAGAAGCTGATCCGCGTGCGTCGGGTCGATGCGCCCGATCCCTATGTCTACATCGACTGGGGCGAGGCGTTCCGCCGCCAGCACGATGCCGCCCTGCCCGACCTGTCACGCCCGGCCCTGAGTTTCAACCTCGGGCCGCTGGCCCTGCAGTTCCTCCTAGACCGCGGCGGCAGCGGCTATTTCCGCACGCGAGTGGTGCAGGCCTACCTGCAGAGCGGCGTGTTCGAGCGCGTGCCCCAGGCACCAGAGTTCACCTACCCGACCTTCCTGGTGCATGCCCGCGAGCGTGACAGCGAGGCGCTGCAGCAGGCCTTCGCAGTGCTGCGCCGGCTGGTGGCCGCCGGCGAGAGTGACTGGTCACAGCGCTGGGACCCGCTGATCTGAGCCCGACGCGGCGGCGCTGAGCAGGTGTCGCTTGAGGCCGGCGATCAGGTCGGTCTGGGTGATCACCCCCACCAGGCGCTCGCCGTCGAGTACCGGCAGGCAGTGCAAGCCTCGCTCACTGAGCAACGGCAGCAAGCGTTCCAGCGGCTGCGCGCCGTCGACACTGACCACCCGACGGCTCATCACCTGTTCCAGGCGCACGGGCTGGCGACGGAACAGACCACGCCAGCTGAATCGCCCACGGGCCATGGCCGCGCCGACCAGGTCGCTGAGGCTGACGATGCCGACCAGGCGGCCATCTTCCAGCACCGGCAGGGTCTTCAGGTGGTGGTCGGCAAGCATCCGCCAGGCCTGCTCCAGGGTGGTGGCCGGGGTGGCGGCCTGTACGTCACGGGACATCACCGAACGCGCGGTGATGCCGCCCAGGCTGCGTTGCAAGGCATGCTGCTCGGTGGCCAGGATGATGCGTTCCAGCTCGTCGCGGGTGACATCGACGAATTCGCCGATCTCTGCCAGGGCCTGGTCCAGGTCCTCTCCCCGGATACCAACCCGTTCACCCGGCAATGGATCGTGGGTATGGTGCGGATCCTTGCGCGGCGCCGCGCCCTTGGGGTAGCGCACGCCGGTCAGACGGTTGTACAGCACCGCCACGCCCACCAGCACTAGCGCATTGAGCAGCACCGGTTCGAGCAGATGGTCGCCCATGGCCACCAGGCCCGGATCGGCCAGCACCGCGCTCACCGCCACGCCGCCACCGGGCGGGTGCAGGCAGCGCAACAGGCACATCGCCAGGATCGCGACACCCAGCGCCGCCGCCGCGACCCACAGGCCATCACCGAAACCGTGGCGCATGGCCAGGCCCACCACGCCGGCCATGGCATAGCTGCCCAGCACCGGCCAGGGCTGGGCCAGGGGCCCGGAGTGCACGGCGAACACCAGCACCGCCGAGGCCGCCAGCGGGCCGAGCAGGTGCAGGGCGATGGATGGGCCGTAGGCCAGGCTGCACAGATAGCCGGCGAGAAACAGGCCGAGCAGCGCGCCGAGGCCAGCGCGCAGCCACTCTTTCGGGGGAATGTTCAGGGGCGCCGGAAGCAGGCGCTGCAAGCGGGATGGGGGACGCGAGGCAGGCATCGAGGTATTCGGATCGTGTTCTTGTGCGGAAAAAGAAAGCCCAGCGCGACCGGCCTGGGCCCTGTGTTGCGCAATGCAATGGCGCAAGGGGCTCCGTCCATGGAGAGATGGAAACCGCAGGGTTTCGTGGGGAGGGATTGTGCCGGGTGTGGACAGTGACGGGCCAATTCAAAAAACTGCGGCTGTGCTGCAATTTTTTTGCAGGGTTGATCCGTTCCTCTTGAGGCCATGCGCAATCCTGTAGGAGCGGCCTTGCCGAGGCGTCGGACCGGTCGGAAAGGGCCGCAAAGCGGCCCCAGCGATCTTTGCGTCAACGCTGAAATCCTGGGGCTGCTACGCAGCCCTTTCCGACCGGTCCGACGCCTCGGCAAGGCCGCTCCTACAGGGAATTGCGTACCTCGGATCAACGCCCTTTACGCAGCAGATCAATGCTGACCCGCAGCCCGCCCTGTGGGCTTTCCAGCAGCGCAATCCGCCCGTCCCAGGCCTCGACGATATCGCGCACGATGCCCAGCCCCAGGCCATGGCCGTCGACCTGTTCATCCAGCCGCGAGCCGCGCTCGAGCACCTGCAGCCGCTGCGTCTCGGGGATGCCCGGGCCATCGTCGTCCACCCACAGCCGGTAACCCTCGGCGGTCGGTGCGATACCCAGGCGCACCTCGCTATCGGCCCATTTACAGGCGTTGTCCAGCAGGTTGCCGAGCAACTCCAGCAGGTCCTCGCGGTCCCAGGGCAACAACAGCCCGGGCGGTACATCGCGTTCGAGCAGCAGGCCCTCGCCATGGATCATGCCCAACGTCGCCAACAACCCCGGCAACTCGGCGTCGCAGTCGAACTGCGCGCCCGGCAGCGCGTCGCCGGCCAGGCGCGCGCGGTTGAGCTCACGGGCCAGGCGCTGCTGGATCTGCTCCAGCTGCTCGCGCATCTGCGCACGCACCTCGGGCAACCCCTGCAGGCGCTCGCTGGCAGCCAGGCTGAGCAATACCGCCAGCGGCGTCTTCAAGGCATGGCCGAGGTTGCCCAGGGCATTGCGCGAGCGGCGCAGACTGTCCTCGGTGTGGGCCAGCAGGTGGTTGATCTGGTCCACCAGCGGTTGCAGCTCGCTGGGCACCTGGGCGTCCAGCTGCGAGCGCTGGCCCTGCTGCAACTGGGCGATCTGCTGGCGCGCCCGTTCCAGCGGGCGCAGCGAGCGGGTCACGGTGATGCGCTGCAGCACCAGCACCAGCAGCAACGCCACCAGGCCCAAGCCCAGGCCGATCTGCTGCATGTGCCGGAAGCCCTCGCGCACTGGCGAATAGTCCTGGGCCACGCTGATCGAGATGTCCTGCCCCAGGCGCCGGTAATCACCACGATAGGCCAGCAGTTGCTGACCCTCGGGGCCCAGTTCGTGGCCATCGTCCAGCCCCGGCTTGCCGGGCTTGGGCATGTCCATGTCCCACAGCGAACGCGAGCGCCAGGTTCCCTGGTCGAAATCGATACGGAAGTAATAGCCCGAGAACGGCTGCTGATAAGCCGCCGACAGTCGTCGCTCGTCCAACTGCAAGCCGGACGGGCCACGCACCAGCGCCACCAGCAGGTTCTCGCTTTCCTTGCGCAGGCCGGCTTCCAGGTAGCGTTGCAGGCCGGCCTCGAACAGCCATAGGGTCAACTGCGCCAGGGCCAGCCCCACCACCACCAGCACCGCCACCAGGCCCAGGCTCAGGCGCGCCTGGATCGACTTCACGCGGCGCTCCCGGCGTACACGTAGCCCTGGCCGCGACGGGTCTCGATCACGCTGCGGCCGAGTTTGCGTCGCAGGTGATTGACGTGCACTTCCAGCACGTTGGAGTCGCGCTCGGTTTCGCCATCATACAGGTGCTCGGCCAGGTGGCTCTTGGACAGCACCTGCCCCGGGTGCAGCATGAAGTAGCGCAGCAGGCGGAACTCAGCGGCGGTGAGCTGGACATCGACACCCTCGCGGCTCACGCACTGGCGCGATTCGTCCAGGTGCAGGCCGGCCGCTTCCAGCTTCGGCTGGTTGGCCAACCCCTTGGCCCGGCGCAGCAGGGCTTGGATACGCAGCTGCAGCTCCTCGGGGTGGAACGGCTTGCTCAGGTAATCGTCGGCGCCGGCCTTGAGCCCCTCGATCCGCTCGGCCCAGGAGCCACGGGCGGTGAGGATCAGCACCGGGGTGGCCAGGCCGGACGCGCGCCACTGCGCCAGCACCTCGAGCCCCGGCAGGCCGGGCAAGCCGAGGTCGAGGATGATCAGGTCGTAGGGTTCGCTCTGGCCCTGGTACACCGCATCGCGGCCATCGGTCAGCCAGTCCACGGCGTAGCCCTGGCGTTGCAGGGCGGCGGTCAGTTCGTCGGCCAGGGGGACATTGTCCTCGACAAGCAGCAGGCGCATTCAGTCGTCTTCCTCGTCTTTGAGCAACTCGCCGGTGCGGGCATCGAGCTTGATCTCGCGCACCACGCCGGCCGGGGTCAGCAGTTCGACCTCGTACTCGTAGCGCTCGTGCTTCTCTTCCAGCTCCGCTTCCAACAGCCGCGCCCCGGGGTAACGCCCCAGGGCGGACTCGAGCAGTTGCTCCAGCGGCAGGATGATGCCCTTTTGCCGAAGGGCCAGGGCTTCATCCTGATCCAGGTCGCGCGCGGCGGCCAGCGAACACACGGCCATCAGGGCCAAGGCCAGGTAGCGTGCCGTTCGCGGTAGTGCAGGCATCAGTTGTCTCGCTCGTCCTTCAGGACTTCACCGGTCTTGGCGTCCAGGTCCACGTCCCATTCGACGTTCTGGGCATCGCGCAGGTCAACCTTGTAGATGTAGCGGCCATACTCGTTCTCGAGTTCCGAGTCGGTCACGGTGGCGCCGGGGTGTTTGGCGACGGCGGCGGCCTTGAGCTCGTCCAGCGACTTGATGGTGTTGGCGTTCACCAGCTTGACCACTTCGTCGGGCTGCACGTCCTTGGCGAAGGCGGCGTTGGCACCGAAAGCGAGGGCAGCGGCGGTGAACAGGGCAGTCAACGTTTTCATGAGGTTCTCTCCAGCGAGATATGTAATTTGTCTACGGGGTTAAGATTAACCACCGGTCCTTAACTCAACCTGAAAACAGCTGGCCGCATGATAGCGCAGCGCGTGGGTGCCCGTACGCAGTCCCTTTGTAGGAGCGGCCTTGTGCCGCGAAAGGGCTGCAAAGCAGCCCCGGCGATCTTTGCATCAACACTGAAATCCTGGGGCTGCTTCGCAGCCCTTTCGCGGCACAAGGCCGCTCCTACAGGGGGATGTGTACGTCCAGCCCAGCGATACGCTCTATACTGCCCGCCTGCCTCACCCGAGACCCCGCCATGAGCGCCATCCACATCAAGTACCCCGCCCTGACCTTCAAGGCCGGCCAGCGTGCCCTGCGGCAGATCCGCGAGCGCGGCCTGCGGGCCGCCGATGTCGGTGTGCTGCCCGGCGCCGCCGGTGGCCCCAAGCCGCTGGGGATCCAGGGCCTGGACCTGGCGTTGTTCGGTGAATGGCTGCCCAGCGCGCCGCGCCAGCGTGCGCTGATCGGCGCCTCGATCGGTGCCTGGCGCTTCGCCAGCGCCTGCCTCGACGACCCGGTCGCCGGCCTCCGCCGCCTGGGCGAGCTGTACACCGAGCAGGACTTCGCCAAGGGCGTGACGCCGAAAGAAATCAGCCAGAGCTGCCAGCGCATGCTCGACGACCTGCTGCAAGGCCGCGACGGGCAGGTCCTGGCCAACCCGCACTACCGCCTGAACATCCTGGTGGTGAAGAGCCATGGCCAGCTCGCCCACGACCACCGTGGCCGCCTGGGCATGGGCCTGTCCTCGGTGATCGCCAGCAACCTGTTGGGGCGCTCGCGCCTGGGCCGGCATTTCGAGCGGGTCATCCTCCACGACCAACGCGCCGCCCCGCCGCTGGAGCCACTGACCGACTTCCCGTCGCGCAGCCTGCCGCTGGAGCTGACCAACCTGCGCCACGCCCTGCTCGCCTCGGGCTCGATCCCCATGGTCATGGAAGGCGTGCGCGACATCCCCGGCGCCGGCGCCGGCACCTACCGCGACGGCGGCCTGCTCGACTATCACCTGGACCTGCCCTACCAGGGCGACGACCTGGTGCTCTACCCGCACTTCACCGACAAGGTGGTACCCGGCTGGTTCGACAAGGCCCTGCCCTGGCGCAAGGGCGACGCCACGCGCCTGCAGAACGTGCTGCTGATGACCCCGTCGCCGCAGTACCTGGCCGCCCTGCCCTACGGCAAGCTGCCGGACCGCAACGACTTCAAGCGTTTCATGGGCGACGCACCGGGCCGCAGGCGCTACTGGTACCAGGCCATGGCCGAAAGCCGGCGCCTGGGCGACGAACTGCTGGAGCTGATCGCCACCGGGCGGTTGCAGGATCGGTTGCAAGCCTTGTAGCGGGCATGCTGGTAGACTGCGCGCATTGTTGATTCACACAGAGTTATGCCAGCGTGGAAATCTTTAAGGAATTTACCTTCGAATCGGCTCACCGCCTGCCCAACGTCCCTGCCGGCCACAAGTGCGGCCGCCTGCATGGCCACTCGTTCAAGGTCGCCCTGCACCTGACCGGCCCGCTCGATCCGCACACCGGCTGGATCCGCGACTTCTCCGAGATCAAGGCGATTTTCAAGCCGATCTACGAGCAACTGGACCACAACTACCTGAACGATATTCCCGGCCTGGAAAACCCCACAAGCGAAGTGATCGCCAAGTGGATCTGGGATCAGGTCAAGCCGCTGCTGCCGGAGCTGTCGAAAGTGCGGATCCATGAGACTTGCACCAGCGGGTGCGAGTACACCGGCGACTGATCCCGGATCGTCACCGACCTCTTCGCGGGTAAAACCGCGAAGAGGCCAACACGCTCACCCCAGAGCGTCAGCCCTGCCCGCGATCCAGCGCGTCTCGCAAAAAGCTCGGCGCGATGTAGCGCTGGTAATGCGCCTCCGACAGCAGGAAGAATTCCCGGTCGATGGCATCGCGCAACTGCGGCAGTTCCCAGTCGCGGAATTCCGGCAGCAGCGCCATCCCGTACGCCTCCAGGTCACGGATCATCCGCGCCCCGCGGGCGATCAGCTGATACGCCCAGCAGTACTCCGACTGGTGCGCCACGAAGCGGATCGAACGCTGCTCCAGCTGCTGGCGCAGCAGCGCTTTGTCGAACACTTCCAGCTTGGCCATCATCACCTGCACCAGCAATTGCTCCAGGCGCAGCCAGACCGCGCGCTTCTGCTCGTCGTCGTAACCGTTCCAGTGGATCACTTCGTGGTGAAAGCGCTTGCAGCCGCGGCACACCAGGTCGCCGTAGACCGTGGAGCACAGGCCGACACAAGGGGTCTTGATGGATTGGTTGGACATGTAGAAACAACGGCTTGGCGGTGGAACACCGGTTCATGTTAGCCCTTTGTCTAACCAGGGTCACCCGTTAAAGTCATCTACGCCGCCTTACCTTCGGCTTATTTTTGCCGTAGAATCACTCCGCCTTTTCAAGGCAACAATGTCCGTTGGAAGCTGTTTTCAAAGCGTCACGAGCACAGTTCATCCGGTAGAACGGCGTTGGCCCTGTCCATGCAAGCGCGCATGGCCACGGCCAACCCCTCATCAGCCTTCCGTTCTACAGGCGTAAAACTTTGAAAGCAGCTTCTGTAAGGATTCTCTGCGACCCTGGCTTGCCGGCCCAAAAAGCCGTCTTGAGCGCATGGGTGCATGGGAATGCTGGATGAGCGTCCCGGACTCCCTTTAGGGACCACTGATGAGGGTAATAACTGTGCTTGAAGCCTACCGCAAACACATCGAAGAGCGTGCCGCTCTGGGTATCGTGCCCCAGCCGCTGAACGCCGAACAAACTGCAGGCCTGGTCGAGCTGCTGAAAAACCCGCCGGCCGGCGAAGAAGCCTTCCTCGTAGACCTGATCACCAACCGCGTTCCGCCAGGGGTGGACGAAGCCGCCTACGTCAAGGCCGCGTTCCTCTCCGCCGTCGCCAAGGGTGAAGCCAAGTCGCCGCTGATCGACCGCAAGCACGCCACCGAGCTGCTGGGCACCATGCAGGGCGGCTACAACATCGAGACGCTGGTCGCGCTGCTGGACGACGCCGAACTGGGCGCCGTCGCGGCCGAACAGCTCAAGCACACCCTGCTGATGTTCGATGCCTTCCACGATGTGGCTGAAAAAGCCAAGGCTGGCAACGCCCATGCCAAGGCCGTGCTGGAATCCTGGGCTGCCGGCGAGTGGTTCACCAGCCGTCCGGCGATCGCCGACAAGTACACCCTGACCGTGTTCAAGGTGCCTGGCGAAACCAACACCGACGACCTGTCCCCTGCCCCGGACGCCTGGTCGCGCCCTGACATCCCGCTGCACGCCCTGGCCATGCTGAAAATGGCCCGCGACGGCATCGAGCCTTCGCAGCCAGGTTCGGTCGGCCCGCTGGCCCAGATCGAAGCCGTGAAAGCCAAAGGCTTCCCGGTTGCCTACGTCGGTGACGTGGTCGGTACCGGTTCCTCGCGTAAATCCGCCACCAACTCGGTGCTGTGGTTCTTCGGCGACGACATCCCGTACGTGCCAAACAAGCGCGCCGGTGGTTTCTGCTTCGGCACCAAGATCGCCCCGATCTTCTACAACACCATGGAAGACGCCGGCGCCCTGCCGATCGAATTCGACTGCACCAACCTGGCCATGGGCGACGTCATCGACGTCTACCCGTTCAAGGGTGAAGTGCGCCGTCACGGCAGCGACGAACTGGTCACCAACTTCGAGCTGAAGACCGAAGTACTGCTCGACGAAGTCCGCGCCGGTGGCCGTATCCCGCTGATCGTCGGCCGTGGCCTGACCGAGAAAGCCCGCGCCGAACTGGGCCAGGCCCCATCGGACCTGTTCAAGAAACCCGAGCAGCCAGCCGCTTCGACCAAGGGCTTCACCCTGGCGCAGAAGATGGTCGGTCGCGCCTGCGGCCTGCCAGAAGGCCAGGGCGTGCGTCCAGGCGCCTACTGCGAGCCGAAGATGACCACCGTCGGTTCCCAGGACACCACGGGCCCGATGACCCGCGACGAGCTGAAAGACCTGGCGTGCCTGGGCTTCTCCGCCGACCTGGTGATGCAGTCGTTCTGCCACACCGCGGCCTATCCGAAGCCGATCGACGTCACCACCCACCACACCCTGCCAGACTTCATCCGCACCCGTGGCGGCGTGTCGCTGCGTCCAGGCGACGGCATCATCCACAGCTGGCTGAACCGCATGCTGATGCCTGACACCGTCGGCACCGGTGGCGACTCGCACACCCGCTTCCCGATCGGCATCTCGTTCCCGGCCGGTTCCGGCCTGGTAGCCTTCGCCGCCGCCACCGGTGTCATGCCGCTGGACATGCCGGAGTCGATCCTGGTTCGCTTCAAGGGCAAGCTGCAGCCTGGCATCACCCTGCGTGACCTGGTCCATGCCATCCCTTACTACGCCATCCAGAAGGGCCTGCTGACCGTCGAGAAGAAAGGCAAGAAGAACGCCTTCTCCGGCCGCATCCTGGAGATCGAAGGCCTGAACGACCTGACCGTCGAGCAAGCCTTCGAGCTGTCCGACGCCTCGGCCGAACGTTCCGCCGCCGGTTGCACCATCAAGCTGCCAGAGAAGGCCATCGCCGAGTACCTGCAGTCCAACATCACCCTGCTGCGCTGGATGATCGGCGAAGGCTACGGCGATGCCCGCACCCTGGAGCGCCGCGCCCAGGCCATGGAAGCCTGGCTGGCCAAGCCTGAGCTGCTGTCGGCCGACGCCGATGCCGAATACGCCGAGATCATCGAGATCGACCTGGCCGACGTCAAGGAGCCTGTGCTCTGCGCGCCGAACGACCCGGACGATGCCCGCCTGCTGTCCTCGGTACAGGGCGAGAAGATCGACGAAGTGTTCATCGGTTCGTGCATGACCAACATCGGTCACTTCCGCGCCGCCGGCAAGCTGCTGGACAAGGTCAAGGGTGGTATTCCGACCCGTCTGTGGCTGGCTCCGCCAACCAAGATGGACGCCCACCAGCTGACCGAGGAAGGCTACTACGGCATCTACGGCAAGGCTGGCGCGCGCATGGAAATGCCAGGCTGCTCGCTGTGCATGGGTAACCAGGCACGTGTGCAGACCGGTTCCACCGTGGTCTCCACCTCGACCCGTAACTTCCCGAACCGTCTGGGCGACGCCACCAACGTGTACCTGGCCTCGGCCGAGCTGGCTGCCGTGGCTTCGATCATCGGCAAGCTGCCGACCGTCGAGGAGTACATGCAGTACGCCAAAGACATCGACAGCATGGCTGCCGACGTCTACCGCTACCTGAGCTTCGACCAGATCGCCGAGTTCCGCGAAGCGGCGGCCAACGCCAAGATCCCGGTGGTTCAGGCGTAAGCAGCTGCAAGTGGTAAGTTACAAGCGGTAAGAAGAAGCCCCGGTAGAGATACCGGGGCTTTTTTGTTAGCGCCGCCGGCCTCATCGCTGGCAAGCCAGCTCCCACAGGATCTCGCAGTGCTCAAGGTCTGCGCCAAACCTGTGGGAGCTGACTTGCCAGCGATGAGGCCGCAACAGGCAACATCAAATCACGAACAGATCGACAAACCAGTGCACCGGCATGCCCTCCAGCCTCGCCTGGTCCTTGCACAACGCCACGATCGCCTCACAGCGCTGCCGCGCAAATCGCGTCGCCAGGTTCTCGCGGAACTTGGCCTCGAGCAACGGCATCCCCTCCTCCCGCCGCCGCCGATGCCCGATCGGGTACTCCACCACCACCTGCGGCGTGTGCGAGCCATCCTTGAAGAACACCTGCACGCCATTGGCGATGGAGCGCTTGTCGGCCTCCAGGTACTCGCGGCTAAAGCGCGGCTCCTCGACGATCACCATCTTCTCGCGCAGGCGGTCGATGCTCGGGTGCGCTGCGTGGAAGGCATCCTCGTAATGCTCGGCCACCAGGTCGCCGAAGATCAGCGGCACGGCGGTCATGTACTGCAGGCAGTGGTCGCGGTCCGCGGCGTTGGCCAGCGGCCCCTCCTTGGAAATGATGCGAATCGCCGACTCATGGGTGGTGATGACGATCCGGTCGATCTCGTGCAGGCGGTTGCGCACCTGCGGGTGCAGGGTCACCGCGGCTTCGCAGGCGGTCTGGGCGTGGAACTCGGCGGGGAAGCTGATCTTGAACAGCACATTCTCCATCACGTAGCTGCCCAACGGCTGCGGCAGGCGCAGTTCACGCAGCGACTCAGGCTTGAGCGCCAGGTCCTTGTTGGTGTGGCTGAACGACACATCGTAGAAGCCCCACTGCCTGGCGGTCAGCGCACCGGGCACGCCCATCTCGCCCCGCAGGGCGATATCGGCCAGGCGCACGCCGCGGCTGGAAGCATCCCCCGCCGCCCATGACTTGCGCGACCCGGCGTTGGGCGCGTGGCGGTAGGTGCGCAGGGCCTGGCCATCGACGAAGGCGTGGGACAGTGCCGACAGCAGTTGCTCGCGATTGGCGCCCATCAGCTTGGCACAGACCGCCGTGGAGGCGACCTTGACCAGCAGCACATGGTCCAGGCCAACCCGGTTGAACGAGTTCTCCAGCGCCAGCACGCCCTGGATCTCGTGGGCCATGACCATGGCATCGAGCACCTCGCGCATGACCAGAGGCGCCTCGCCATTGGCCACGCGCTTCTGCGACAGGTGGTCGGTGACCGCCAGGATGCCGCCGAGGTTGTCCGAGGGGTGGCCCCACTCCGCCGCCAACCAGGTGTCGTTGTAGTCCAGCCAGCGGACGATGCAGCCGATGTTCCAGGCGGCCTTGACCGGGTCGAGGCGGTAGCTGGTGCCGGGCACGCGGGCGCCATGTGGGACGAGGGTGCCCTCGACCAGCGGGCCGAGGTGCTTGGTGCATTCGGGGAAGCGCAGGGCCAGCAGGCCGCAGCCCAGGGTGTCCATCAGGCAATGGCGGGCGGTGCTCAGGGCTTCGGGGGAATCGACTCGGTAGCCGAGCACGTAGTCGGCGAGGGTCTGCAGGACCTGGTCGTAGTCGGGGCGGGTGTTGAGGTCTACGTTTGCGCTCATTCGTGGCTCCTTGATAACAGGGGCTGCTGCGCAGCCCATCGCCGGCAAGCCGGCTCCCACAAGGTTATGCGA
>NZ_JABWRI010000090.1:0-318 GCF_014268865.1 Pseudomonas sp. BW16M2
TTTTGGTTACTTTTTGTCGCGTTTGACAAAAAGTGACTCGCCGTAAGGGCGAAAAGGTGACTATGCGTCAGTATAGCTAATGAATGTGCTTACAACTGTGAAAACCCACGCCGATAGCATTTGACTTTGATTTTTAGAGTCATGTGTTTTGAAAGTCATATGCGCATTCATTTGCGATGGTGACGCGAAGTCACCTTTCCGCCCTTACGGCGGGTAACTTTTTGAAGGATCAAAAAGTCACCAAAAAATCCTCGCTGGTATGACTCACCCACATGGGTTACAAATCAGTTCACGCACATAGGTAACAGTCTTTAACTG
>NZ_JABWRI010000091.1:0-312 GCF_014268865.1 Pseudomonas sp. BW16M2
AAAAGTGACTCGCCGTAAGGGCGAAAAGGTGACTATGCGTCAGTATAGCTAATGAATGCGCTTACAACTGTGAAAACGCACGCCGATCGCATTTGACTTTGACTTTGACTTTGACTTTGAGAGAGTGTGTTTTGAAAGTTATATGCGCATTCATTTGCGATGGTGACGCGAAGTCACCTTTCCGCCCTTACGGCGGCTCACTTTTTGAAGGATCAAAAAGTAAGCAAAAAATCCCCGCGGTATGACTCACCCACATGGGTTACAAATCAGTTCACGCACATAGGTAACAGTCTTTAACTGGCAGGGTCGGTT
>NZ_JABWRI010000092.1:0-311 GCF_014268865.1 Pseudomonas sp. BW16M2
ACCCTGTCCAATGGCCAGACCGTCACCATCGAGGCCGGCAAGTCGTCCGGCAGCGTCGATTTCCAGACCCCGGCCAATGACGTCTACAACAACGGCAGCACCGTAAGCACCACGATCACGGGGGCAACAGGCGGCAACTTCGAGAATCTGGTGCCGAACCCGACGCCAGCGCAGACCGTCATCAATGACTCGGTCGATACCACTACGGCGACTTTGACCGCGACCCCGAGCGTCACCGAAGGCGGCGTGATCACCTACACCGTGACCCTGACCAACCCGGCCCAGACCCCGGTCACCGTCACCCTGTCCAA
>NZ_JABWRI010000093.1:0-280 GCF_014268865.1 Pseudomonas sp. BW16M2
GGCCCAGGGCGGGGTTGCCGGTCAGTTGGATGGCCGCATGGCCCAGGCGCATATAGCGCGGGATTGACAGGCGGGCACCGGCCTCGGCGAGGCGCGCCGGGTCCAGGCCGTATTGCAGCAGCAGGGGTTGTGGGTCCAGCCCATGGCTGTGGATGGCATCGGCCAAGGTGTGCACAAAGCCCACCGACAGGTCCCCCAGCCGTACCGGTTTCACAGCCAGATATTCAACAAGCGCGCGCCACGGGCCTCGCCGTCGGCGCTGACGTGCCCGTTGCTGCTG
>NZ_JABWRI010000094.1:0-277 GCF_014268865.1 Pseudomonas sp. BW16M2
TTTTTGGTTACTTTTTGTCGCGTTTGACAAAAAGTGACTCGCCGTAAGGGCGAAAAGGTGACTATGCGTCAGTATAGTAAATGAATGCGCTTACACCTGTAAAAACCCACGCCGATCGCATTTGACTTTGACTTTGACTTTGACTTTGACTTTGACTTTTAAATAGTCTGTTTTGAAAGTTATATGCGCATTCATTTGCAATGGTGACGCATAGTCACCTTTCCGCCCTTACGGCGGGTCCCTTTTTGAAGGATCAAAAAGGAACCAAAAAATCCTC
>NZ_JABWRI010000095.1:0-276 GCF_014268865.1 Pseudomonas sp. BW16M2
GATGAATGGAGCGAGGATTTTTTGGTTCCTTTTTGATCCTTCAAAAAGGGACCCGCCGTAAGGGCGGAAAGGTGACTTCGCGTCACCATCGCGAATGAATGTGTATATAACTTTCAAAACACACTCTCTCAAAGTCAAAGTCAAAGTCAAATGCGATCAGCGTGGGTTTTTACAAGTGTAAGCGCATTCATTTGCTATAATGACGCATAGTCACCTTTTCGCCCTTACGGCGAGTCACTTTTTGTCAAACGCGACAAAAAGTAACCAAAAAACGCT
>NZ_JABWRI010000096.1:0-269 GCF_014268865.1 Pseudomonas sp. BW16M2
ATCAGGGCACCGATGTACGTGCGCGTGGCCGCCAGGCGCTCGAGGCGAGGGTAGAAGCCATGGACGCTGGTGAAGGGACCGGTGCTTGGCACGGCGTATTCCAGGACCTCGTCGAGTTGCAGGCGGTCTGCGTGCATGGCCCGGCCCACGCTGGCGGGCGCTTCGCGGGCCGCTTTCAGGTCGAGTGCGAGGAAGCGGCTGGTGAGCTCGGGGTCGTTGTTCGCGATGGCGTGCTTGTACTGGTCCAGCACGGGCTTGGGCCAGGGATC
>NZ_JABWRI010000097.1:0-256 GCF_014268865.1 Pseudomonas sp. BW16M2
CCATGTGAGAGTAGGTCATCGTCAAGATTCATTTCGCAAAACCCCTATCTGCGCGAGCAGGTAGGGGTTTTGTCTTTAAGTAGAGAGTACAGAGATTCGCTGGCACGTCCCTCGGACGGACCGGCACACAGAATTTCTTGACGACCATAGAGCATTGGAACCACCTGATCCCATCCCGAACTCAGCAGTGAAACGATGCATCGCCGATGGTAGTGTGGGGTTTCCCCATGTGAGAGTAGGTCATCGTCAAGATTCA
>NZ_JABWRI010000098.1:0-252 GCF_014268865.1 Pseudomonas sp. BW16M2
GTCCTTTATTGATTACCAGTTTACTTTTGTTTGTATCCGGTGTACCGATTCTTGAAAAAAAATATAAAAATCGACAAGATTTTAGAGAATATGCCAAAATCACACCAAAGTTTGTTCCTTTTATTGGAAAAAAGGGATTATAAAAAAGTTAATCTAGTATAATGCAGAGTCTTACTGTATTTCATAAGTGTAAATTTGTGCTTGCACACCAAATATTTATTCTTGAGGAAGATTTAAAAAAACAAGAAAAGC
>NZ_JABWRI010000099.1:0-245 GCF_014268865.1 Pseudomonas sp. BW16M2
TTCTACCCTCGCCTCGAGCGCCTGGCGGCCACGCGCACGTACATCGGTGCCCTGATACAACGCGAAGAGCTCGCCGACGGCGTGCTCGCGCTGACGGTGCCAGACCCCGCCGGCATGGTTCAGGAGTGCAACGCGCAACGCCTCGCCTGGGTCCAGGCCCTGCAGGCTTGGCGCGCCGAGCCGCAACGGCACTTCGAGCATTTCACCTCCCTGGCCCTGCTCGGCATTCGCGAGCTGAACGCCAC